>NZ_JAWJBP010001612.1:0-206 GCF_046535935.1 Tritonibacter sp. SIMBA_163 | reverse complement strand
TGTCCTGCCGATTGCCCCTTCCACGTATTATGAGCACCTGGCGAAGCGGGCTGATCCGGCCCGATTGTCGGACCGTGGCCGAGACGATCAACGGCTTGTTCAAAGCCGAGGTCATTCACCGCCGCGGCTCTTGGCGCAACTTCGAGGCAGTGGAATACGCAACACTCGAATGGGTGGATTGGTTCAACAACCGCCGTCTGCTTGAG
>NZ_JAWJBP010001611.1:0-207 GCF_046535935.1 Tritonibacter sp. SIMBA_163 | reverse complement strand
TAGCTCAGCTGGATAGAGTACTTGACTACGAATCAAGGGGTCGGGGGTTCGAATCCTCCTCGGTCCGCCACTTCCCCTTTGTTGAACGTCAGACGAAATTGACCTAGGCGTCATAAACTGACCCAATCCGCTGTTTTTGCCGTGTGGCTTGTTGCGTTGATCTGACCTTCCTTTTGGAAAATCAGGGCTGATTTGCAGGTTCAGTCG
>NZ_JAWJBP010001610.1:0-212 GCF_046535935.1 Tritonibacter sp. SIMBA_163 | reverse complement strand
TGCGGGTCGAGCGTCTCGTCGTTACGGATCAATGCCTTCATACCACGAGTTTTCTTGATTGAATTCTTCAAGATATCTCGCATATCTGGTCCACAAGTGAGCATGAATCGCTGAACGACTTTAGCGACTTCGCGATTAACCATCTTGCTAGCGGAAATTTCAGCATAGAGCATGCGCCGTTCAACCGCAGTCGCAACCGATTTTGTTAACGA
>NZ_JAWJBP010001609.1:0-215 GCF_046535935.1 Tritonibacter sp. SIMBA_163 | reverse complement strand
CTCTTGCTGCGCAGGCCTGCTGAAAATGTGCGTGGATAGAAGACGTGGCTGCCAATGATCAGCAGCGGTTCTCCTTCCCCCTCGATCGAGTAGCCGAGCGTGTAGCCATCCCGGTAGATGCGCCCGTGGACGCTGTCATAGTTTTCCATCGAAATTTACCCGCAAGAGGTGCCCTCTTGCGCTCCGTTTTAAGCAGATAAACGTTCGGCCGGTCC
>NZ_JAWJBP010001608.1:0-216 GCF_046535935.1 Tritonibacter sp. SIMBA_163 | reverse complement strand
GAGGTGCGATGGTAGTAGATCCCGATTTCCGAGAGGTCGATCTGACGTCATGACGTGGATTCCCTATTTAGTGGCGAAAGGCCTGTCTCAGTTGCGATCAGCGCTAGAGCATAGTTCTGTTTGAGTAGGATCGACCGATTACATCCGGTCAGGTTTGATGCAAGTCAGAAGCTAGGCTGCATTCATGGGTGGTTCACAGATGTTCCAATAGCCTCT
>NZ_JAWJBP010001607.1:0-224 GCF_046535935.1 Tritonibacter sp. SIMBA_163 | reverse complement strand
GAACAGGCGGGGTCTGGTCTTCATGACATTGTGAGAACGCGGGTCATTCTGACGGATATCGATGACTGGAAGGAGGCCATTGAGGCGCGAAAGAAATACTGCGTCGATGCCCGTCCAGTCGATACGATCATGGCGGTCACGAGGTTCGTTAACCCGGAATGGTTGGTCGAGATCGAAGTTGATGCAGTTGTTCCCGAAGATAGATAGAGCAAAAGCCCATGTGT
>NZ_JAWJBP010001606.1:0-226 GCF_046535935.1 Tritonibacter sp. SIMBA_163 | reverse complement strand
CTTGTCACATCCCCCGACGCCAGCGTCAGAACACCGGAGCTTGCCGACAGCGACAGATCGCCGTCCAGCGCCAGATCGCCAGTCAGCTGTGTCGTGCCGTCGCTGGTGATCTGCGCACTCACGCCCGTCGCAACCGAGAGATCATTGCCCAGCACCGCAACATCCGCGAGGCTCAGCACAGGTGCCGCATTCGCCACGCCTGCATCCGCCACAAAGGCAATGCCGC
>NZ_JAWJBP010001605.1:0-228 GCF_046535935.1 Tritonibacter sp. SIMBA_163 | reverse complement strand
GGCTCGATGCAAGCTCCGGCGCGGGCGCTTCGGCCGGGCCCGGGGTGTCTTGCATCGCGGGACGCGCAGCGCAGCGCGCAGCCGCCAACGTCGAGTGCAAATCGGCGCCGTCGTCCGCGAGCACCTCTTCGACCTCGTCTTGCTGCGGACGTATGATCTGGCCGGCCCACATCGACGGCTTGCGATTGTCATCGGCAGTGGATGCGGATGCTTGCGCCGGCATTGCGG
>NZ_JAWJBP010001604.1:0-228 GCF_046535935.1 Tritonibacter sp. SIMBA_163 | reverse complement strand
CCTCACGTATTGTAATCGTTCACTTCATTTCCACATGGGCTTCCACGCGGAAATGGTCCGATACCACTGGTTTGTGTTCGCCGCTGAAGATGACTTTCGACGATTTGACGGCGACGGGTTCAGTCGACAGGATCAAATCCATGCGCAAGTCTTGCTGGTTGTCGCTCCAGCCGGTGATTTTGCCTTTGACGGTAATGCCTGTGTCTTTTTCTTCAGCGAGCGTGTAGG
>NZ_JAWJBP010001603.1:0-228 GCF_046535935.1 Tritonibacter sp. SIMBA_163 | reverse complement strand
GGCCACAATCAATTCACATTTCGGCTCTCTCCTGTCCGCAATTGCACACCATCTTCCACCTCAGCGGACAGGGCACCGACGCAACATTCCCGTTGCGACACAGTCCCTGCAAAGCAAAAGGAGAATTGATATGCGGATCTTTATCGCAACCCTGCTGGCTTCGGCCGCCACGCTTACTGCTTTCTCGGGTGCCAATGCTGCCGATGCCGTCGATCAGATCCCGGAAGC
>NZ_JAWJBP010001602.1:0-228 GCF_046535935.1 Tritonibacter sp. SIMBA_163 | reverse complement strand
GTGATGGCGGCATGGCCAGGATCGGGGCCGAAATCACCTTCTCCCGTAACGCCGAGTAGCGCCTGAAGGCGCGTGCGTGCACGGCTGGGGCGGCTCTTGATGGTGCCGACTGCACAGCCGCAGATTGTCGCCGCTTCCTCATAGGCAAACCCGGCTGCGCCGACGAGAATGATCGCTTCGCGCTGATCGTCGGGTAGCTTGTCGAGGGCCTTGCGGAAGTCCTGCAGG
>NZ_JAWJBP010001601.1:0-228 GCF_046535935.1 Tritonibacter sp. SIMBA_163 | reverse complement strand
CGCCCCGGCACGAGCGCCGCGATCTTTCCCTTTGGACCCACGGCCGGGAATTCTTCCTGATAGCGGGCGCCCTCGGGGAACATGCACAGCTCCAGCATGGCGCGGGTTCCATTGGTAAAGTCGACAATGACATAGCCGTTGTCGAGGATATCCGGCGCCTCGTCGTCATAGCGTGCACCCAGATGGTTCACATCCGCGCCCCCTGAGGCCAGCACCCGAACAGGTTCC
>NZ_JAWJBP010001600.1:0-228 GCF_046535935.1 Tritonibacter sp. SIMBA_163 | reverse complement strand
GATGCCGTTCTTGTTGGTGGTTATATGCGCGCGGCCCAGAGCCTTGTCGCCGATGTTGCCGGTCCCGCCCTTGGGACGCAGGTCCACCAGCATCACCTGGGTGTCGGTGCCACCGGTGACGATGTCCAGACCGCCCTTGATCAGATCATCCGACAGGGCCACCGCATTGGCACGCACCTGCTTCTGGTAGTATTTGAACGCGGGCTTCAGCGCTTCGCCAAAGGCGGC
>NZ_JAWJBP010001599.1:0-228 GCF_046535935.1 Tritonibacter sp. SIMBA_163 | reverse complement strand
ATGACTCAGACCGTTCTTCATATCGACAGTTCCGCCCGCCGTTCCGGCTCCGTTGCCCGCGACCTGACAGCTCAGGTCGTCGAGCGGCTCGGCGCAAAAGAGGTGATCCGTCGCGACCTGGCCACGCCCCTGCCGCTGCCGGATGAGGCCTGGATCGGGGCCAGCGGCACACCCGCAGACCAGCGATCCGACGATCAGCAGGCGACGCTGGCGCTGTCTGACGCGTTG
>NZ_JAWJBP010001598.1:0-228 GCF_046535935.1 Tritonibacter sp. SIMBA_163 | reverse complement strand
GGCCATGGGCCGGCAGCTTCTCGCGCCATTCCCAATTGGGCTCAAGATCCTGCTGTGGGAGCAGGGTCGGCATTGGGGCAGTCCCCGGACGTTCTGACATGAGGAACTCCTTTCGGAGGCGGCGAAGCCCACGCGTTATGTATTAACTTCAGTGACTCAATGTGTTACTGGATGCACCCGCCTCCATCTATGTGGATCATCTGGCCGGTCATGTAGTCGCTGTCATCG
>NZ_JAWJBP010001597.1:0-228 GCF_046535935.1 Tritonibacter sp. SIMBA_163 | reverse complement strand
GGCCGACCAAGGCGGGAAAGGTGTCATCGACATAGCCCACGTCAAACAGCAGCGCGGGAATGGGAAAGACGAACATCAACGCCATGGACCCGGCAAGAAGTGGATAGCAGAGCTGACAGACCACGAACTGAATTCGATGCCGCACAGACAGGCGCATGACTGAGGACGGCGAGTACTGCAGGAAGATGGTCAGCAGGCTGCGTGACCACTGAAACTCCTGAACAATCA
>NZ_JAWJBP010001596.1:0-228 GCF_046535935.1 Tritonibacter sp. SIMBA_163 | reverse complement strand
TCCTCTTCTTACTCCAATCTCAGGCTGAGCTGCGGGATATGGGTCTGCGGTAGGTCGCGCCGACTGTCCCCCGCTTCACCTCGGGCTCCTCGGCCGCAAGCCCAACGGAGGTACTAGCGAAAATGCCCCCTCCACAAAACCGTCCTGCCGGAGTGAGATGAGGGGGCGTTCCGCAAGAAACTCTAGGACAGCATCAACACGCTGCAGGCCGATCTAGAGGAATGGCGG
>NZ_JAWJBP010001595.1:0-228 GCF_046535935.1 Tritonibacter sp. SIMBA_163 | reverse complement strand
ACATTTGTTATTTTTCTTTGCTTACATAAAAATAAGAGCATTATTTGCTCTTATTTTTATGTAAGCAAAGAAAAATAAGAGCATTATTTGCTCTTATGACAGCTTAAAAATTGTTTGATTAATTTTATCCCTCAGCTGTATCAAGTCTGAGGGATTCATTGTTATTGCAATATTATTGTATTTCCCCGAAAACATTAGCTCGAAGGTAAACTCCATTTCACTTAGTTT
>NZ_JAWJBP010001594.1:0-228 GCF_046535935.1 Tritonibacter sp. SIMBA_163 | reverse complement strand
CCCAGATTTCCCCACTCTTGAGCGCCATGGATACTGCCGCGCCCCCCAAGTCACGGGCCGCATCCACCTCCGGGTGCAAACGGAACCGCAAATCATAACCGATCCCCTGCAGCCCACCGGAATCCAGCGCCTTGTCGAAGCGTTTCTTGGCTGCCCCTTCCAGCGCGAGCAACACATCCTCGCCCGAAACCATCCGCCCATCCACGGACAGCTCCAATGCGCGGGCGA
>NZ_JAWJBP010001593.1:0-228 GCF_046535935.1 Tritonibacter sp. SIMBA_163 | reverse complement strand
GCCGCCGATGCGTCTGGCAACGGTCACCGATGAGGCGCAGTTGCGCGCCGCCTGCGCCGCGCTGGCCGCCACCCGCACGACCGTCACGCTGGACGGGTTGCAGATCGACCGGCTGGGCCGGTCTTTGGCGCTGCGCCCGGTTGGGGACGTCCCCGCCCTGGACGCGCTGGCAGCGGCCAGCGGGAGCGAGATGGGTGCCTTTCGAGCGGCGGCAACGGATGCCGAGGG
>NZ_JAWJBP010001592.1:0-228 GCF_046535935.1 Tritonibacter sp. SIMBA_163 | reverse complement strand
GGCAGCACTGTCGCGGATGCCGAAGCTGGCTGCTGTGCCAATGATCGCCATCAGAACATCCAATGATCGCGGCACCCGGCTCAAGGCACTGTCGGCGGGCATCGACGAGGTCCTGCCGCAGCCGGCGGATGACATGATCCTTCAGGCTCGGCTTCGCAGTCTGCTGCGCATGCGCATGCAGGATGAGGATCTGCACATCCGGGAAGATGGCGTGCCCTCTTTCGTCAT
>NZ_JAWJBP010001591.1:0-228 GCF_046535935.1 Tritonibacter sp. SIMBA_163 | reverse complement strand
TGGCCTTTTCGCGACCTATGCTTCCCTCGCTCCGCTGTCCCTGAACCTTGGCCTTCCACGGTGCAAAGACATGCTCCGCCGCGATCTGGTCCAGCGCCATCAAGCCGATATTATGGCGGTTGCCCGCATATTTCGCGCCCGGATTGCCGCGGCCGACGACGCGTTTCCTGATCTGCTCCGCTGGTTCCTCTTGGTGCAGTGATCCCTGTTTTGTCGGCAAGAATCCAG
>NZ_JAWJBP010001590.1:0-228 GCF_046535935.1 Tritonibacter sp. SIMBA_163 | reverse complement strand
GGACCCGATACGCGCATGCGCCTGACCTTTCTTGGCACCCGCGCCTACATCGACGCCAAGAACCGGCGGCACCGGCGGCACAGCGCCGCGCTGATCGAGGCGGCGGGACAGCGCATCATGCCGGACTGCGGCGCCGATTGGCGCGGCGAATTGGGCCGCATCGCACCGGACGCCATCGTCCTGACGCACGCGCATCCAGACCATGCCTTCGGCCTGGCCGACGGCGCC
>NZ_JAWJBP010001589.1:0-228 GCF_046535935.1 Tritonibacter sp. SIMBA_163 | reverse complement strand
CATGATTATAACCCACTTTGCCACTGCTTGATGAACTCGAACGGATGCAGCAGCATGATCACGTTGAGCGTAAGGTTGTCGCGGATGACGATCAGCGCCAGAACTTCAAAGAACAGCGCGATGGCGACGGTTATTTTCGTTGGCAGCCTGGCTGCGAGCAGGAAGCCGATCAGGGCGGCAACCGTGTCGGAGACCGAGTTCACGATGCTGTCGCCGAAATAGTCCACC
>NZ_JAWJBP010001588.1:0-228 GCF_046535935.1 Tritonibacter sp. SIMBA_163 | reverse complement strand
AGGACTACCTGCGTCGGCTGTACGAGCTGGCGATCCTGTCGCCCGAGCGCTACGCGCAGGAGAACGTGCAGTACGGGCAGGTGCTGCTGCTGCACCCGGACCCGTCGCCGGAGCGGGGCATCGACGCGGAGCTGACGCGGAACCGGTACGTGTTCCTGAGCGCCGCCGAGCGGGAGGCGATCCGCAAGGAGCTGCTGCCGCGGACGAAGGACTTCCCCTCGCCGCTCA
>NZ_JAWJBP010001587.1:0-228 GCF_046535935.1 Tritonibacter sp. SIMBA_163 | reverse complement strand
ATGCCTACTCCAGTACCCACTCACACCTGACGGCGAGTATGGGCGTGGCGACCATGTCCTCTTCCCAACCATTAAGCGCGGATGACCTGCTTAGCCAAGCTGACCAACAGCTTTATTTAGCCAAGCGACGCGGACGCAACCGCATTGAGATACACGAACGCCCGGCGTAGCCAGGCGTTCGTGAAGGCATCAATAGGCGCTGCGTTACAGCAACCAGTGAGCAATAAC
>NZ_JAWJBP010001586.1:0-228 GCF_046535935.1 Tritonibacter sp. SIMBA_163 | reverse complement strand
CCAATGAGCCTCTCGCCAATGTCGCGCCCAGCTATAGATCATTCACAGTTTCCGTTTTGAAGATCGATGGCATTGCATGGGTTGTAAAAGGCTTTTTCTGAACCTTGTCTTCGGAAACATTCGCGGCGGACAGATCCATTCTGCCATGCGCGCCAAGAAGATCGAGAAACTGCCCGACCGGCAATTGATGATCAACAGCTATCTTCCGGCCTTTGCAGCGGAGGGTGG
>NZ_JAWJBP010001585.1:0-228 GCF_046535935.1 Tritonibacter sp. SIMBA_163 | reverse complement strand
CATAGCGTTGCCGGTTTAATTCGAGTTCCCGTTCAATTTGTTTTCGGCCTGTGATGTCACGGATCAATAACTGCACCGCGGCGTTGCCTTCAAACTCGATTCCCATGCCTGTCACTTCAACTTCATGCCGTATGCCTTTGGGCGTTACCCACAATTGCTCAGCGGGCGGTGTGCTGAGACCTTGGTTCATGGAGGCAATACGGGACTTTGCTATGTCATGGTAGTTGG
>NZ_JAWJBP010001584.1:0-228 GCF_046535935.1 Tritonibacter sp. SIMBA_163 | reverse complement strand
CGCTTTCGACCTCGCCAGCAACGTCACCGTCAATGACGGCGACAGCTTCTCGATCGCCGCCGGCGACTTCGACCTCAAGGCCGACTGAAGTTCCCCGGAAGTTCCCCGGCAGCCCGGAGTAGCTTATGGTCCTCGGTGGCGGCATCCTCCCATTCAACCTCGGGCCGGGCGTCGCCTCGCCCAAGGTGGACGCCCTCGCGCTCGACTCGACCGGCTCGACGGCCGCCG
>NZ_JAWJBP010001583.1:0-228 GCF_046535935.1 Tritonibacter sp. SIMBA_163 | reverse complement strand
CACCGTCGCTCGCTCAACATCGGGTTTGACACTGTTTAATACATTCTCATATAGCGCCTCCCATTGATCAGCACTGGCCGTTTGTAGATCATCTAACGCTGAGCTTTGAGCCACTAGCGGACGACCAATCGGGGATAGGTATCTTTTTACCGAACTGACGGCGAGCTGAGATTTTACACGGCCACCTTTCTGCAAGAACTTCAGGCACCATCTTGCCAGCAGTGTCAC
>NZ_JAWJBP010001582.1:0-228 GCF_046535935.1 Tritonibacter sp. SIMBA_163 | reverse complement strand
CTGGCAGTCACAAGGCCAGGATGGTGACGAGCTGGGTGTCTACGGTCAGCGCTACGATGCCTCAGGCGCGCCAGTTGGAGGTGAGTTCCGGGCCAACACGGAGACCGCCAACGATCAGTCCTGGCCCGATGTCGCCGGGCTCGCTGGCGGCGGCTTCGTCGTGGTTTGGCAATCGATTCTCCAGGACGGCGGGATCTATGGGCAGCGGTACGACGCCAGTGGCAACCC
>NZ_JAWJBP010001581.1:0-228 GCF_046535935.1 Tritonibacter sp. SIMBA_163 | reverse complement strand
CCATTCGGATGTCAAAATTATCACTTGCATCTAATATCAAATCCACGCCCTCTATGAGCCGTTCCATTTCCTCAACAGATACATCCATGACATGACTGCGAATGTCCACTTCGGCATTGATTGCGCTCAACCGTCTTTTAGCTGCTACTGCTTTTGGCGTTCGCTGTTCTGCTTCCTCTTCGGTATAAAGCTGTTGACGCTGAAGGTTGCTCCACTCTACATAATCCC
>NZ_JAWJBP010001580.1:0-228 GCF_046535935.1 Tritonibacter sp. SIMBA_163 | reverse complement strand
CAGTGACATCATCACGTCATGCGTGGCCACGTCTTGGCCAGCGGCCATTGCCCGCACCAACTGATCGGCATTCTTCAATGTCACATCCACGGTGTGCACGCCCCGGTCGATGGCAGCGGAAAAATCGCTTCGTGGAAGGGTGCGTGCGGCCTGCGTTTCGGCCGGCCCTGCTGCCGTACTCAGTGCGTTGATCGCGTCGATTGACATCATGTTGCTCCGATTTCCAAG
>NZ_JAWJBP010001579.1:0-228 GCF_046535935.1 Tritonibacter sp. SIMBA_163 | reverse complement strand
CTACGACCAGGAATCGCAGCAGAAGATGGCCGTCTTCGGCGCTCTGTCGCTCTACCTGAACTTCGTCAATATCTTCCAGCTGCTGCTGAACTTCACCGGCCAGCGTGAAGAATAAGTGTATCTGCACAGGAGCATAATCTGATGGATCGCAACGACCAGACCGCAATCGAAGGCCTGTTTTCCAAGCTGGAACAGGTGGAACGGCAGGCACCGCAGCGCGACGCGGAG
>NZ_JAWJBP010001578.1:0-228 GCF_046535935.1 Tritonibacter sp. SIMBA_163 | reverse complement strand
GATCGTCATCAAGGCGCTGATCGAGCAGGAGGTCGATACGATCTTCGGCTATCCGGGCGGGGCTGTCCTTCCGCTGTACGACGCGATGTTCAAGCAGAACAGCCTGCGCCACTATCTGGTCCGGCACGAGCAGGCGGCCGTCCACGCGGCTGAAGGCTATGCCCGCTCCACCGGGCGCGTCGGCGTGGTGCTGGTGACCAGTGGACCGGGCGCGACCAACGCCGTGAC
>NZ_JAWJBP010001577.1:0-228 GCF_046535935.1 Tritonibacter sp. SIMBA_163 | reverse complement strand
CTCGGCCTGCCGGTCGACGTGAAATTCCTTCAGGATAACGTGACCGATCGCCATGCCGAGCGCGGCGTCCGTGCCCTGCTTGGGCGACAGCCACAGGTCGGCGAACTTGGACGCTTCGGAATAGTCCGGCGAGACGACGACGCTCTTGGCGCCCTTGTAGCGGACCTCAGTGTAGAAGTGCGCGTCCGGGGTGCGCGTCTGGGGCACGTTGGAACCCCAGATCATCAG
>NZ_JAWJBP010001576.1:0-228 GCF_046535935.1 Tritonibacter sp. SIMBA_163 | reverse complement strand
CGAGGATATGGCACGCACCATAGCCGAAGAAGATGCGATCAGGCAGCGCCCAGCGCCTTACCGGATCCTTCTTGATGCCATGCTTCAGGATGTACATAGAGGCATGCTTGATGCGATTCCACATACGCGTCAAACGGCGATGATGACGATGTGCCCTCTCCCGCGTCCATTATGGGAAAGGGCACACCTACAAGCCTTGTACCGTCAGGCCGGCAGCACCGAGGCGCC
>NZ_JAWJBP010001575.1:0-228 GCF_046535935.1 Tritonibacter sp. SIMBA_163 | reverse complement strand
CCCTCAGAAATTTTCTTTCTGAGGGGTTTTTTATATGCGTTCAATTATTTTAGGAAGCGTTTCACGGCTTTTCCGGCTGGCAATTTAGCGGCCCACCGGTCTCCGGAATTCGCCAATTTGCTGAGCACCTTCAATAGGTCTTCGTCGCCTGCCCAATGTTCTGTAACGACTTCTTTCGGGAATCGGTTGAGCACCATATTGATGACATATACGGCAACGATTACATCG
>NZ_JAWJBP010001574.1:0-228 GCF_046535935.1 Tritonibacter sp. SIMBA_163 | reverse complement strand
CTCGTGTTCCGCCTTGACGATAAACGACTTATGCCACAAACCACCGGTTTCGAATACTCAAAGCTAGCGCTCAAACAGGACTGCTAGCGATACCTATACGCCGCAACACCATGCCCCAGCCATCGCAATGAAGGCGTGGCGGGCTAAAGGGCTTCGTTTATTCTCAACCAACAGCCCACCACAAAGGTCTGCACAATAGCTTATTGCGGCTCCCTCACATACCGCTCC
>NZ_JAWJBP010001573.1:0-228 GCF_046535935.1 Tritonibacter sp. SIMBA_163 | reverse complement strand
ATATTGAAGAGTCAAAACGTGCATTCGGCCAATTGAAAAAAGCGCTTTGCGGGGAACTTGAAAAGCAAAGGCAGCGCTACCTGGAATTGGATGAACGGGGGCTGGAACAAAACGAGCGGCAGCAAGAAGAACTTTCGCGCATCGAACGGCTAATGGCCGGCTTGTCAGTGTCGATCGACGTGCCGGAAGATATCGAACAAGCGATGGCCGATCATCAAACGCAATTGG
>NZ_JAWJBP010001572.1:0-228 GCF_046535935.1 Tritonibacter sp. SIMBA_163 | reverse complement strand
AGCATTCCACTTCGACGGCCTCTCCATTTGCCAAAGTAATGTTTCTCATTCACCCATCCCCTTCCTGTTTTGAAAAACTTCTGCAGCGAGAAATGCCACAAGCCCGATCGCCACAATCACAAACCAATTGTCGATGATGGCGTATCCAAAGAAATGCTCAGTTACCCCATTCAGGAAAAGAATTGTTCCCCATACTGCGAAAACCCAAAAATAGCCGCCTTTTCTGCC
>NZ_JAWJBP010001571.1:0-228 GCF_046535935.1 Tritonibacter sp. SIMBA_163 | reverse complement strand
GCTCATCCCCTTTTTTTCGCTGCCTTGGCGCGGGTAACAACGGCGCGCCGGCCGGAACCCGCGCTCGTTGGTCGGGTATTCCCGCGGCAGCATAGAGAAGCCCCCGCCTGGCGAAAAGACCGCAGCCCGCAGGTCTTTCGGTTAGCTGCGATCGCTCACCGCTGGGCCGTCTGCTGCCCGCGCGCCTGCTCGATCGCTTCCACCACGCGGGACTGGCTCAGAAGCTCC
>NZ_JAWJBP010001570.1:0-228 GCF_046535935.1 Tritonibacter sp. SIMBA_163 | reverse complement strand
TCAGGCGTTAGTGACATCTAACGATGTCTTGGTGTACGAAGACTTAAGGGTTGCTAATTTAGTCAAAAATCGTAACTTAGCCAAATCCATTTCTGATGCTGCTTGGAGTCAAAGATTACGCCTTCCTAAACGGAAGGCGCCTGCTTTGACCGTTGGTCAATTCACGGACTTTCTCGGCTACTATGGAAAAGTTTTTGGGAAAGCAGTAGTAGCCGTCAACCCTGCTAT
>NZ_JAWJBP010001569.1:0-228 GCF_046535935.1 Tritonibacter sp. SIMBA_163 | reverse complement strand
CCATCGACAACGGAAGGTCATCCAGATGGATCGCCCGGGACCTCGGCATCTCGAAAAACACCGTCACGGCCATCGTCAGGCGGCACCGCCAAAAGGCCTTGTGATACGATCCTGCCGCCTACCGGAATCTACCCCCAGTACCCCGATCCGGGCTTAAAGCCCTATTCTGCACCGAGCCGGAGTCGATCCCATCCTTTGCCTTTTTGATCCCATCAATCTGATGCTCGG
>NZ_JAWJBP010001568.1:0-228 GCF_046535935.1 Tritonibacter sp. SIMBA_163 | reverse complement strand
CAGAGCCGCGCATCAGAACTTGAAACCCAGTACGGCGCCAATATCCCGCGCTCGGTTATTCTCGGCACTTGTGCAACTGAAGGCCATCACATTTACCGCAACAGCTATGGGTCGGGCGGGCGTCTGATACAGGACGTGTTCGTGCTGTCGAGCTTCCGCATTACGGCTGTTCCGCGTGTTCGATACAATGGCCAATGGCGCATCTTGAGCCAGCAGGACGCTAACGGC
>NZ_JAWJBP010001567.1:0-228 GCF_046535935.1 Tritonibacter sp. SIMBA_163 | reverse complement strand
GAGTTTGAGGATGCACCAGCCTACGAGCACACTGCTGCGAATGACCTGACCAACAGCGGTGAGCAGGCGGCGGAGAACACCGCAGCGGCGGCCAAGGATACGGCTGCGGACGTAAAGGCTTCTGCAGAGACGGCGGCTGCCGAACTTGGCGACGCGGCGGAGAATACGTACGAGGACGTGCAGCAGATGGCTGATGAGGGCACCGACGGTGAGATGGCACGCGAACCG
>NZ_JAWJBP010001566.1:0-228 GCF_046535935.1 Tritonibacter sp. SIMBA_163 | reverse complement strand
CTTAGAAGAAGAATCACTTCATATTGAAACTACCTTTAACTCAGACGATCTTGAAGTTAAGGGTGACCTTGAAATGAGCTTAGAAACGGAAGAAATGAACTTTACGTCATCTATTATTGATGAAAATGGTAAACTTATTAACAAAGAATATGACATTGCCGTTGAAGAGGCGGATAATGAAACGTTTAAAGCTACCTTAACAGATAACGACTCTGGTGAAAAATACAC
>NZ_JAWJBP010001565.1:0-228 GCF_046535935.1 Tritonibacter sp. SIMBA_163 | reverse complement strand
CTCATAGTTCCTATTTCCCTATATCTTATGAGCGAAACATTCAAATAGTCATATTTATTTGGAAATTAGGGTTTGGAAAATGGGGTTTAGGCAATAGTGACTTCTATTTAAATTGTTTAATCATTAGGATGCTAGTTTTTTAAATGCGCCGATTTAAAACGACAGGCTTTTATTCGTTTACTTTCTTATGTACTTGATCGACTTCCAATTCCGCTAATATGTAACTCC
>NZ_JAWJBP010001564.1:0-229 GCF_046535935.1 Tritonibacter sp. SIMBA_163 | reverse complement strand
ACAACCGACGCCGAGGCTTCTCCAGTCCGCTCTGCCCTGATCCTTCGAGACGGTTCCCTTCGCTGCGCTCAGGGCACCTCCTCAGGATGAGGGCGGTGGTGGTGGTCTTACCTCATCTTTCAGCATCCCGCTTTATGGTGAGGGCCCAAGCGCCAGGTTTTCCCGTCGCTCTGACTGACTTACACCTCCGACCCCGGATAGACGGGCATCGCCAACCCCCCCCAACCCG
>NZ_JAWJBP010001563.1:0-229 GCF_046535935.1 Tritonibacter sp. SIMBA_163 | reverse complement strand
CGGCGGCGAAGGCGAGTTCAGCGGAACGGGGGTTTTGCGCCATGCGACTAGGTTCTTTCACATAGATGCTTCGTGAAAGAGGTAGCAGAGGTGCTTGCCAGTTCACAATACCCGCTGCCGCTCTTTGGCGTCATTTGTGGACACGTATAGACCGATCTGGATTGGCCTTGAGAAGTATCCGTATCGCCCGTCCCACGTATTCGCGCCGCTACCCGCGCCCCCCACGCTC
>NZ_JAWJBP010001562.1:0-229 GCF_046535935.1 Tritonibacter sp. SIMBA_163 | reverse complement strand
GCATCGACAGTTTTTCCCGACCGGTGCTGCATCTGACGATCCGACCGCGCGACGAACACAGCGATGTCCATGTCTATGTCTGTCATTTCAAGTCGAAGGCGCCGACGCAGGTTGGCCGGGAAGACTGGTTCAAGGACAATCCGGTCTACAGCAAGCACGCGACAGCGCTGGGCTCGGCAATCTCGACGATTCGGCGCACGGCCGAAGCGGCTGCATTGCGCTTTATGCT
>NZ_JAWJBP010001561.1:0-229 GCF_046535935.1 Tritonibacter sp. SIMBA_163 | reverse complement strand
AGGCGCAAAACCTCGCGGCCTTCTCGGTGATGGCGCAGCACCACGGCACGCGCCCGCTGTGCGCACCAGGCCGGATCATCCGCCAGCCCCATTGCCCGCAGCACCGCAACCCCGTTGGGCGTGACCTGCAGCCCCGCCCCGACTTCTCAAATCTGCTCACCCTGCTCCAGCACCGTGCCCCGCGCTCCTTTCTCACGCAAACGCTGCCCCTCCGCCAGACCCCCCCTCC
>NZ_JAWJBP010001560.1:0-229 GCF_046535935.1 Tritonibacter sp. SIMBA_163 | reverse complement strand
CGAGTAATCAATGGTGAGATTGCTGGACGCGCAACTCATGACACCCTCGCTTGGCAGGAAACCGGCAAAGCTGTAGCGGTCGTCAGGTGCGTCGATGAACCGCCCCATCAGCGACTTGCACCGTTCGACATCAGTCGCCCAATCCGGCACAGACAGCGCGAGCGTTTCCGCAGCAGCGACAGCGGATTTGATGATATCGCGCTCTTCCTGCGCGAACTCCGCCGTAAGG
>NZ_JAWJBP010001559.1:0-229 GCF_046535935.1 Tritonibacter sp. SIMBA_163 | reverse complement strand
GTGGGAAAGCGGAACAGGGTGCAATGCGGCTGGTCGTCTTCGCCATGCACATAGGATCCGGCCAGTCCGGCACCCGGGGGGTCCTGCAAGAAGTCCCGCAGGGTGCGAATGCAATCGGTTTCGGGAAAGGCGCCGGAGTTCAGAAGGGAGTGGCAATCCGGCACGGCCCCATCCGACTGCCGTGCCTGAAATCCGCTGTTCATGCCGGCGCCAAAGCCGCCATTGACCG
>NZ_JAWJBP010001558.1:0-229 GCF_046535935.1 Tritonibacter sp. SIMBA_163 | reverse complement strand
CATCTCGTCCTGCGCCACCGAGACATTGACCGCCTCCACATGCTTGCGGATTGTCTCCAGCACCCGCGGGTGCCCGGCTTGCTCCTGATAGGAGGCATAGGCGCTATTGTTGCGCTCAGCCCAGTTGCCCACCGCCGTCAGGTCGAGGTTGCTGAAAGCCACGCAGCGATCCCGCGCATTGCCGAACACCACCGCCTCCACGATATCCGGGTAGAACTTCAGCTTGTTC
>NZ_JAWJBP010001557.1:0-229 GCF_046535935.1 Tritonibacter sp. SIMBA_163 | reverse complement strand
CTGGGGGTGTCACCCCTGCACCAAACCCTCCAGATCCAGCCCCTGTTCGCGCGCCACTCTGCGCGCTCTGGGGGCGGCCAGAATGCGCCCGTCGGAACGGGGCGTTCCCGCTGCTCCCGCATTGGTGCGGCGCTCCGGCTCGGGCTCGGGCGCCGGGCTTGGTTTGCTGTCCGCGTCTTCCGCCGCAGGCGGCGTCTTGTTCGCGCCCGTCTGTGTGGCATGGCGCCGG
>NZ_JAWJBP010001556.1:0-229 GCF_046535935.1 Tritonibacter sp. SIMBA_163 | reverse complement strand
GGCAAACACAAGATGGCCCGGTCCTGCCTCTATGTGAAACGGCTGGCGGACCTCGACCTGTCCGTGCTGGAGGAGTTGCTGGCCGCGTCGATTGCCGATTTGCGCCAGCGCTACACCGGCCCGGCGACGGGCGCGGGGCAATGAGATGGCATTGACTGGCTTCAATGGGCCGCTCGGTACGGCGGTGTATGCCCCGGCCTTCGCCTGACCCGCACTGATCTTGTCCACC
>NZ_JAWJBP010001555.1:0-229 GCF_046535935.1 Tritonibacter sp. SIMBA_163 | reverse complement strand
CTTGGAGATCACCCGAAGACGTCGTCCAAGCACCAGAATGGGGACGATCACCGCGGGCACGATCAGCACAACAAGCGCCGTCAGTTTCGCCGAGGTCAGCAGCATCAGAACGAGACCACCGAGGAAGATCAGCAGGTTGCGCAGGGCGACCGGGGCACAAGACCCCAGCACCGACCGGATCAAAGAAGGGCCGGTGGTGGTCCGGCTCAGCACCTCGCCCGTCCTGGTG
>NZ_JAWJBP010001554.1:0-229 GCF_046535935.1 Tritonibacter sp. SIMBA_163 | reverse complement strand
GCGGGCGGCAGCGGTCTGGCGCTGGGCTCGGGCTACGCGCGCCTCGGCGCCGAGGTCACCGTGGTCGAATAGATGGACGCGGTCTGCCCCGGCATGGACAAGGACGTCCAGCGCGGCTTCCAGCGCATCCTGGAAAAGCAGGGTCTCAGCTTCATCATGGCCGCCGCCGTGCAGGGCGTCGAGACCACCAAGACGAAGGGCAAGGTCAGGGACCGGCCCAAAAAAGACG
>NZ_JAWJBP010001553.1:0-229 GCF_046535935.1 Tritonibacter sp. SIMBA_163 | reverse complement strand
GTGGGTGCAGCTGCGAGTCACTTGCCAAACAGAATGGCATGTAGCCTTCGACCCTATCGAAGTTGTTTAAGATCAACAGGCAAAAGGTGTATCCCCGGCATTCTCGGCCCAAGATTACACGTAAAAAGGCGTTGGCCATTTGGCGCTGGACTGGAACGATTAACAGCTTCGCCCGAAAAATGGTTGTGCATTGGCAAACGGCGCTTGCGCTTCACAAGGTTCTCGATCT
>NZ_JAWJBP010001552.1:0-229 GCF_046535935.1 Tritonibacter sp. SIMBA_163 | reverse complement strand
GGCGGTACGAGCAGAACGCCGCGATTGAGAGGCCGCCTCACATAACGTGCGTTCTCGGGCGCCATCGACGCACCTGCCCAACGCTTCGCCATGCACCAGGCGCGCCGAAAGCTTGCGCTCCACCTCGCTAACAATATCCAACCTTTGTCCCAGCGCGCCACGCACTACGTCTCGGATGATATAAGTTGGCACGCCGAGATCCTTCAATCCTGTCACAGCCCCCCCAGCC
>NZ_JAWJBP010001551.1:0-229 GCF_046535935.1 Tritonibacter sp. SIMBA_163 | reverse complement strand
GTCGTGTCCGGGTCGCTGCACAGAATCTGTGCCTGTAATGCGTTGAATCCGTATGCGCGCTCGATCAAATCGAAAATATGGCCGCCCGGTACGCGCGCTGCCACTTCCCCGAAGTTCAAGGTGCCATCATGGGAAATAAAGTATTCCGAATGGATGTTTTAGTGATTAGGCGCGCACGGAGCTCTGCGCCTGGACGTACACTCTTTCCTTTGAGGGCGCTATTCCGACC
>NZ_JAWJBP010001550.1:0-229 GCF_046535935.1 Tritonibacter sp. SIMBA_163 | reverse complement strand
CCCTGCAGTTCTTCGGCGAGTACACCGGGCTCGCTGACCCCGCCACCTTTGCCCGGTGGCTTGCGCCGCTACGCAGTTGCGAATGGGTGGTCTACGCCAAGCGCCCGTTCGCCGGACCAAAGGCGGTGCTCGAGTACCTGTCACGCTACACGCACCGCGTTGCCATCTCCAACCAGCGCCTCGTCGCCTTCGATGAGCGTGGCGTGACGTTCCGCTGGAAGGATTACCG
>NZ_JAWJBP010001549.1:0-229 GCF_046535935.1 Tritonibacter sp. SIMBA_163 | reverse complement strand
GCCACGGTCCTCCAGCCGGGTGATCCGCTCATGCACGGTGGTCCGCGCCCCGCCGCGCTTTGCCGCGAGCTTGGTCGTGGATTCGCGTGCGTTGTGCTGTAGTGCCGCGATGATCCGGCGGTCCAGATCGTCCATGGTGCCTCCGATGTGGTCTGCTGAAAACTTCTGCACACCCTGCGCCCGGGACGCAAGCGCTTTGTGCACGCAAGGTGATACCACCGCCCGCGCA
>NZ_JAWJBP010001548.1:0-229 GCF_046535935.1 Tritonibacter sp. SIMBA_163 | reverse complement strand
CTTATTGGCATTAGTAGCCCGATAATATTCATTTGGTATAAGTTGAGGAGGGGGAGTCCAAACCTATATAAATGAATATTATCCGACTCAGGAGTAGCCATCTCCTATAAACAGAGTCAGACTTATCTTATGAAAGGGAGTGAGACAGTTCGGAGAACAAAATTGTACAGGGTAGTCAACCCACTAATGACTATTATTCTATTAATAATCATTAGTCAGCCACGAATAC
>NZ_JAWJBP010001547.1:0-229 GCF_046535935.1 Tritonibacter sp. SIMBA_163 | reverse complement strand
CCGAATGCCGACATGGGCCTTGCCTGCGGCAACCGCGCTCCAGTTGACGGCGCTGGCCGAAACCTTCTTGCCGTCCGCATAAACCTCATAGCCGTTGCGGTCGAGATAGCTCGTGTCCCGCATGACCTTCGGCAGCATCTCGTTCAGGATGATGGAGCGCGGCACGCCCCATGACGGGTTGAAAACGACCGGCTGCTCCTTGTTGTAGAAGAAATAGGTCTGGTGGCTC
>NZ_JAWJBP010001546.1:0-229 GCF_046535935.1 Tritonibacter sp. SIMBA_163 | reverse complement strand
AAAGTAATATTCCCCTAAACCTTACTAAATCTTGACTTTAAGCAGCCATTGATGGTAAAAGAAACTAAACGATTGCTTCATCAAAGTCACTTTTTAATAAAATGCCGTCTAACTCGTTATTACATTTTATCGCTAACGTCATTAACTTTGAAGGCTTTAAGGCAACTAATTATCATTTCATCAGTGAGGAAGAACTGCTCATTGTTGTAGAAAATCAATCCCGTCTCGC
>NZ_JAWJBP010001545.1:0-229 GCF_046535935.1 Tritonibacter sp. SIMBA_163 | reverse complement strand
CACAATCACCGTGTTACGGAAGTCGACGGTACGACCCTGGCCATCGGTCAAGCGGCCATCTTCCAGCACCTGCAGCAGGATATTGAACACATCTGGGTGTGCTTTCTCCACCTCATCCAGCAACAGCACCGAGTAGGGCTTGCGGCGCACGGCTTCCGTTAAGTAACCGCCCTCTTCATAGCCCACATAACCGGGAGGGGCGCCGATCAGGCGAGCCACGGAGTGCTTC
>NZ_JAWJBP010001544.1:0-229 GCF_046535935.1 Tritonibacter sp. SIMBA_163 | reverse complement strand
CTATTCCGAGTTCGGTTTCGAGGGCGCGATCGTCACCGGCAACCTGGTGGATGGTGCGGCAAACGGCATCAACATCGCCAATTTCAACGAGGGCGGGCGACTGGCGATCGTTGCCAACAACATCATCCGCAATATCTCGCTCACCGGCCCCTACGAACACGACAGCGTCGGCTTCGGGATCGGCATCGGCGTCGAGGCGGACACCGTGGTCTCCGGCAATGTCATCGAG
>NZ_JAWJBP010001543.1:0-229 GCF_046535935.1 Tritonibacter sp. SIMBA_163 | reverse complement strand
CCACCAGCGCATTATGGGGCACATCGCGCAGCAGGCCCGAGCCCAGCACGACCGCCGTTCGCCGCTGCTTCAGCTTTCTGGCCGATTGCAGCACGAATTGCCGGCTGTTGTTTTCATGCTCCGCCCATGCCTTGGCGCAACGGTTGGCACGCGCCCAGAGATTTACGGAATAGCGGATATGCGGCCGGAATTCTTTCGGCGTGACCGCGCGTGTGGCGGCATATTGCAG
>NZ_JAWJBP010001542.1:0-229 GCF_046535935.1 Tritonibacter sp. SIMBA_163 | reverse complement strand
AGAAAAGTTCCCTTTGTTAGAAGAAATTGACATTGCTCTTAACGAATTGATTTTTATTAGGATTAGGAGCGCGATCGTCCTATCCTCCAACTGTTTTAGCGATTCAGGATCACTGATTAAAGCAGATAGAAATTTGACGGTTTGCCCTGAGGAACGTATCATGCAAAGAGTTACTCGATTGCCTGAATTAGGCAGCGAATATTGTTGAAAATAGGAATTCAAATCTTAT
>NZ_JAWJBP010001541.1:0-229 GCF_046535935.1 Tritonibacter sp. SIMBA_163 | reverse complement strand
ACCGCCGTTATTAGCTTATCGAGCTTTGCTCATCCCGAAGATATGATGAAAAGGTGGTTAGCAGAAAAAGGCATACCGTTTTTCCCTCTGGGCTGGTACGTACTCCGCTATGTTGAGCGAATCATTGGGTACCGGTTCGCTACGATTGCTCCGCTACATACATTGGCGCTCATCTCCTGCCCTATCCTTTTAGTACATGGCGACAGCGATTGCGTCATACCGCCAACAG
>NZ_JAWJBP010001540.1:0-229 GCF_046535935.1 Tritonibacter sp. SIMBA_163 | reverse complement strand
CTGCCATAAACGCCATGATAGCGGTTGGCTGCGACCAATTGCGCGTGCAGCGCATGAAAAAGAAAAAGCTCGCAATCAAGGACAAGCTGCAGGAAATGGAAGATCGGGTGATCCCCGACATCATCGCCTGAATGTCCACAACGATCCATAATTAGAGCCGGGGTTCGCCCGGCTTTATCTTTTCAGCATCATTCCACCAACTACATGAAAGAAGCGGAGCAGGAAGATC
>NZ_JAWJBP010001539.1:0-229 GCF_046535935.1 Tritonibacter sp. SIMBA_163 | reverse complement strand
CTGTGTGCGCCGCTTTGATTTCTTTCTCGTTTGCTGTCACGATATATCCATTTGTCTGCTTGATGGCGTGAAGGATTTGTGTTGCACGTTCAGGTGCTGCAATCGCAATGCCCTCAGCGATCGTTCCTTTATTTTGAACCGTTACTTTCTCAAGACACTGCTCATGAAAAGCTTGTGCAAGTGGAGCACAGTTTTCTGCTTGAACCGCGACGATTTTTGGCAAAACCTC
>NZ_JAWJBP010001538.1:0-229 GCF_046535935.1 Tritonibacter sp. SIMBA_163 | reverse complement strand
GCGACAACCTCAACGCGGCGGCCGCCTACGAGCGGGTCAAGACCTACGTCGGCAACCGTCAGGCGGCCGGCTGGCGGGTGTACGTCTGCACGAGCCCGCACACGGGGGCGGCCACACAGAACGCCCGGCTGGGCCAGCTCGCCACGCTGATCCGCGACGACGCCGAGGGGCTGGGCTACGACGTGATCGACCTGCGAGCCGATTCACGCTTCCAGGACGAAACCAACAC
>NZ_JAWJBP010001537.1:0-229 GCF_046535935.1 Tritonibacter sp. SIMBA_163 | reverse complement strand
CCTCAAATCTAGCTTCAATAATAGTATAAACACCAATACTCGATCAGGAAAAACAGACCCAGAACATACAACTTATACCCTACAAATCGGTCAGTTGGTTGCAACCCCGACCAGTCAAACAGGTGCGAAACCCTGTTGCGCCAACGGCACGAGTTGTCCTCAATCATGCTTTTCGCATATTGATCATGTCACGTGACTTATCTTGTAGGCATCACCGTTCGCGAAGCGA
>NZ_JAWJBP010001536.1:0-229 GCF_046535935.1 Tritonibacter sp. SIMBA_163 | reverse complement strand
GGTTCTCCGCGAAATCTATTTAGGTAGAGCGTCGACCGAATACCCTCGGGGGTAGAGCACTGGATGGGCTATGGGGACTCACCGTCTTACTGATCCTAACCAAACTCCGAATACCGAGGAGTACTAGTCGGCAGACACACGGCGGGTGCTAACGTCCGTCGTGAAAAGGGAAACAACCCAGACCGTCAGCTAAGGTCCCCAAATCCTGGTTAAGTGGGAAACGATGTGG
>NZ_JAWJBP010001535.1:0-229 GCF_046535935.1 Tritonibacter sp. SIMBA_163 | reverse complement strand
GTTGGGCGAGATCGGCGCGGCCGGTAAGGCCCCGCTCACCCTCATCGGCGCGGCAGTCAATGCTGCCAGTCGGCTTGAGGCCAAGACCAAGGACCTTGGCGTCGAGCTTCTGGGCTCGCGCGCGGTGTTCGAGGCGGCGGAGCTACCGCCCCCCGACATTGGGTAAGAGACATTTGCCCTGCGCGGTGTCGATGCCGCCGTCGACGCGCTGCCCCTGCCCCGCGCATCA
>NZ_JAWJBP010001534.1:0-229 GCF_046535935.1 Tritonibacter sp. SIMBA_163 | reverse complement strand
AAGGTCGGCCGCAGCGCATTCCGCTGTCGCTGGCTCAGCTTCACGACCACCTGTGGGCACGCTTGATTCGCGGCGTACACGACCGCCACGCACCCGCGCGGCATCCTACCTTGGCAACCGTCAGCCCAGCCGGCATGCCTCAGGCACGCACGGTGGTGCTGCGCGGCGCAGACAAACAGGCCGCCACACTCACGCTATATACGGATGTGCATTCAGATAAGGTGAGGGC
>NZ_JAWJBP010001533.1:0-229 GCF_046535935.1 Tritonibacter sp. SIMBA_163 | reverse complement strand
CGCAGAAGAAGTGCTATTAATGGCAGAACAGCTTGAAGAACTGCAAGGAAGGCTGATTTCGCTTAAGGCATAGCAACCGGAAAAAGCGGCTAATCGCACTACAAGGCATCGCGTAAGCCGCTCGCCCTCTCAACATATAAGTATGATACTGAGCAAACTTTGTAACCCTATACCTGCATATTCATCACGTCACGGTAAGCCGTCACTAAACGGTTACGCACTTGCATTC
>NZ_JAWJBP010001532.1:0-230 GCF_046535935.1 Tritonibacter sp. SIMBA_163 | reverse complement strand
GAACGGCTGGTGACCGAACCCTTTCACCTGTCGCCGGATTCCCCCATGGGCCGCGCCCGGCAGGATCTGGTGGCGCAGGTGCTGGCGGACGTGGGCCTGTCCGCTGCCGACGCGCAGAAATACCCACATCAGTTCTCCGGGGGTCACCGCCAGCGTATCGCCATCGCCCGGGCGCGCCTCACTCGGCCTGGACTGATCCTCTTTGGTGCGGCGGTGCCGGCGCTGGAGGG
>NZ_JAWJBP010001531.1:0-230 GCF_046535935.1 Tritonibacter sp. SIMBA_163 | reverse complement strand
AGGTCTCATCCTTGAGCAGCGCGGCTTGCCAGCCTTTGGCGGCGTCATAGACACGCATGGGCAGCAGGACGTTTCGCGGCGTCTCATAGGTTCCGTACTGGCTCTTCGCCGTGTATCGAGCGCAGACGAAGTAGTCCTTTTCCGGCACAGGCCAGAGGCTGGCCCCGTAGCGCACCGTGCCGTCACTTACACCTTTGGCGGTTTTACCTTCAGTCACATTGGCGATCAGC
>NZ_JAWJBP010001530.1:0-230 GCF_046535935.1 Tritonibacter sp. SIMBA_163 | reverse complement strand
AAGATGCTGCCGCCGGTCGGCGTGCTGATCCCGATCTACCTGATCTTCCGCGACTTCGGCCTGCTGGATACGCGCTCGGGCCTGGTCTTCGTGCTGACCATGGTCAACCTGCCGATCATCGTCTGGATGCTGTTCACCTACTTCCGCGAGATCCCGGGCGAGATCCTGGAGGCCGCGCGCATGGACGGCGCCACGCTGCGTTCGGAGATCCTCTACGTGCTGACCCCGAT
>NZ_JAWJBP010001529.1:0-230 GCF_046535935.1 Tritonibacter sp. SIMBA_163 | reverse complement strand
TCGACGCCGGGCACGAACTCCGCACGTTCAACGAATGAATTCGTCGCCGGATCAAGCTCGCGCACTTCGGCCAGCACGCGGGTGACAACGACGCGGTAAACGGTTTCTGTGCCGCAGGTGGAAGCACCGCCGCGCGTGATGGTGTCGATGATGCTCTCCATCGACGCGCCAGGTTCGACCAGGTAGCTGCCAGCCTTCGGATCCTGCGCCTTGTCGGAATATTTCACACC
>NZ_JAWJBP010001528.1:0-230 GCF_046535935.1 Tritonibacter sp. SIMBA_163 | reverse complement strand
CGACCACCTCGTCATCAGCGAACTTCGGCCGGATGGGATCGCGGCGATAGGCCATGAAGGCACAGCGCTGCGCGATCTCAACCGTGTTCTCGATCCCCTCGGGCAGATCGGCAAACAGCGCGACCATCTCTTCCTGGCTCGTGAAGTAATGCTGCGCACTCAGGCGGCGGCGCGGCGCGGCCTGATCGACATAGGCCCCCTCCGCCATGCACATCAGCGCATCATGCGCC
>NZ_JAWJBP010001527.1:0-230 GCF_046535935.1 Tritonibacter sp. SIMBA_163 | reverse complement strand
CGAGTCGAACCGATGGTGGTCCGGGTGCTGCACATGCTCCTCCGGCCAGTCTAACAGGTGATCGGCCTCCAGCCAGGGGGTCAGCGCGGCGCCCGGCTTGCCCGGGGTGCGGCCCCACCACATCGGCATGCCGGTCTCATGCCGAACCGCCGCCTGCGGAACATAGAGGCTCCAGCCGTCACAGCCGGTGAGCCAGGCCATATTGGAGGGATCGCAGATCACCAGTGTTT
>NZ_JAWJBP010001526.1:0-230 GCF_046535935.1 Tritonibacter sp. SIMBA_163 | reverse complement strand
ACCGCCACCTCCACGCCTGCGGCATCACCCACGCGTCCCGCGCGCACCATACCGCTGGCCCCTTCGATTTCCGGCGCGAGGGAGCGGTCATCGCCCAGGCTGGGGCTCTCGCTGCGCAGCATTGCGAGCAGATCCTGCAGCCTGTGAGAGGTTTTCAGCGGTGCGCGCGCCTCGACGCCTTGCGCGGCGCAGAGCATCTCCCCCCCCAGAATGACCGAGAGATTCGCGGT
>NZ_JAWJBP010001525.1:0-230 GCF_046535935.1 Tritonibacter sp. SIMBA_163 | reverse complement strand
CGGACGCCCGCGCCGCCCCCCCACCCCCCGAACCGAAGCCCTGCCGCCCGGCGCGGCCGGTCCAAGCTCTTTGCCAGCGAGCGCGAACTTTCCGAGCCGAGCACTCGCATCAAACGCGCGCAGCCCGGGGAGGGGAGGCAGATCGTCATACCTGCGCGGATCATAAATGTGCTGCGACAATTTTTAAGGGTGTGGCGAATTATTTTTCGTTTTGTATTTGCATGTCAGCT
>NZ_JAWJBP010001524.1:0-230 GCF_046535935.1 Tritonibacter sp. SIMBA_163 | reverse complement strand
GGGCATGATCGCCAGTACGTCTTCGCCCGCGGTCACCGCATCGACGATCTCTTGCTGTCCGGGGCGAACGCCGTCGCATCCAAAGATCTCGCGCAACAGGGGGATTGCGTCGCTCATGTGAGGGGCCTGTGGGTTGGTCTGCCCATGCTATGCGCGGCAGAATCCCACAGGTGGCATCGGGCGGCAAGACGCGCGGGGCGGGATGGAGTTCAAGTAACGCGCCTTACATA
>NZ_JAWJBP010001523.1:0-230 GCF_046535935.1 Tritonibacter sp. SIMBA_163 | reverse complement strand
CGGGCCTCCAAACACGCACTCAGCGCGGCAATGTCCCCAAGGCTGCGCAAGCCCAGCCCCGCATCATCACGCCGCCGCGCATGCGCCCAGGGGGTGTTACGTGCCTCGTGGCCATTGGCCAGCGTTACCACATCCGTGCGCCGCTTCGGCCCGCCACCAGAGCCGAAGGAGAGCGTCTGCGGGAAACGAACTTCGTGAAAGCTCATGGGCTTACCCTGCTTACCTATTAC
>NZ_JAWJBP010001522.1:0-230 GCF_046535935.1 Tritonibacter sp. SIMBA_163 | reverse complement strand
CTGTATGTCCGAGATTAATAATCGCTCCCGAAGATTCCATCGGTTCAAAGGTTCCTGTTGTCACCACATCCACTTCTTTTGCCACTTGGCTGACCCCTTTTTCTGCCACGTGAGCTTTTAACTCTTCCACTGTCCACACCACAGCTTTTTGAGCTTGAATCTTGTCATTAATTTGCGCGATCGTCCGCATAGTGATTCCTGAATGTGAGTTGAACTCGAATCCATTAAAC
>NZ_JAWJBP010001521.1:0-230 GCF_046535935.1 Tritonibacter sp. SIMBA_163 | reverse complement strand
ACTTCCGCATCGACGGCGGGGTGATGGGGCGGTCGAATCTGCCTCACATCCCGCCTCACGTGTCACCACGTACGCCGGACGGCGGCCCTTGGGCAGACGAGCCCTGGCCTGGCGCGGGATGTTGCGCGCGCCCCCTATTCTCGTGGGATCACGCAGGCAGAGCCAACGAAGAAGGGCTGCATAGACTGAGCCTCTGCGAAGGGAGCTTAGTTGCCGAAGATATCATGCAG
>NZ_JAWJBP010001520.1:0-230 GCF_046535935.1 Tritonibacter sp. SIMBA_163 | reverse complement strand
TGCAACAGCATTGCTAGGGGCATCCTCCACAAACCAAATTCGTTTCTGACGAACATTAAGCTTATTAATTAGCAACACATCTCCTGAAATTTTGAGACGCATACTCTGCATAGAGTCGCCAAAAACAGTTTCAGGGTTTCGTCCGTTGTCATATGAAGGCATACTATATTCAACAAATGAAGCACGGGGAGTTGCTTGTGGGTCAACACTTGTTCTTACAAAATCACCAA
>NZ_JAWJBP010001519.1:0-230 GCF_046535935.1 Tritonibacter sp. SIMBA_163 | reverse complement strand
ATAACTGGCTGTATCGTCAATACATTCTCGAATCAGCACAAGTGATTTATGCCCAAGGATAATTGATATCCAACAAACGAGTAGCTGATCGCGCAGGGAATACAATCAAAAGTTTGATAATTTGCAGCCTGATGATTTCTGATTAGAGGAAGCATTATCATCCCCCTTTAGATGAGATATTAATTGATCCAGAGAGTCAGTTGACTTGTTCAATTTTGATAATCCGAACG
>NZ_JAWJBP010001518.1:0-230 GCF_046535935.1 Tritonibacter sp. SIMBA_163 | reverse complement strand
ATTTCATCCACCTCATTTATCCTACAAGGGTCAACCGTAAAAAGCTGTTTCTCCAAAACTTTTTTGAAGGTAAAGAAATGGCCAATATTTTCAATGATGAGTTGTTGAGCAATGACCGGCTTTCCATGATGCAAAACCTTCTCAAGATAGGGAGGGAGTTAGGCTATCCGGGATTGTATTACAAAAAGAATCAAGATTTTTGGCGACCACTCATTATTTCACTTTTAACG
>NZ_JAWJBP010001517.1:0-230 GCF_046535935.1 Tritonibacter sp. SIMBA_163 | reverse complement strand
AGGGGTCGGACAAGGGCGACTCCGGGATGGGCGCCGGAATGCGGGTCGCCGTCGAGCTGGCGGCGGCCGTGGTGGTCGGGACGGGCATCGGCATCGTCCTGGATCGCTGGTGGGGCACGTCGCCCTGGATGTTGATCGCGTTCTTCGTCGTCGGCTGCGCGGCCGGGTTCCTCAACGTCTACCGAACCGCGCAGGAGCTCGACCGGCAGGCGAAGGAGCGCAAGGCGGCC
>NZ_JAWJBP010001516.1:0-230 GCF_046535935.1 Tritonibacter sp. SIMBA_163 | reverse complement strand
CAAGAACCTCGAGGCCAAGGTCGGGTGACACAGCGAGTTCACGGATTCTGCGGGCATTGTCTGCTGTATTGATCGTTGAAGGATAACGTTTTTCGTAATCGACGCGTGCCGTACAACCAAAACCACTTGCGATTGAAGCAGCGAGCTCCTGCATCCGGCGGATAATCGTCTCCCCGACATCGGGCAAGAACCAGCGGGTGGTTCCGCGGATCACCATGCTTTCCGGAATG
>NZ_JAWJBP010001515.1:0-230 GCF_046535935.1 Tritonibacter sp. SIMBA_163 | reverse complement strand
GGAATCGGGTCCCAAGTCCTGCGACGGGGAAGACAGCCTTACGTATTCTTTGTTGTGCCACGCACACCTCCTGAAGCACACATCATGGTGCCAATCACAATCCGGTTATTTAACCCTGATTTGCTACCGTTTAACAACCGGTGACGCCGCCTGCCTCGATATGGTAAAGGGTTTGTTGACTCTGATGTCTTATTCATTCGTTAAGCCGGACACCATGCTCGGTGAAGTAC
>NZ_JAWJBP010001514.1:0-230 GCF_046535935.1 Tritonibacter sp. SIMBA_163 | reverse complement strand
AAGACGCTAAATGTGCCCCCGTGCGTTATAAGAAACAGGTGTGTATTTACGCCTTTACCCGCGATGAACTTCAGGCGTTCCGTAACTTTGGGCGTAAAAGCGAGCTGGAGTATAGCGAAGATATCGAGATACTGCGCTTTTTAGAAATGAATAAGACGATCCGGCTGGTTGAAACTAAGCCCGGCAGTCTAGCTGTGGATGTGCCTGACGATGTTTCTAACGTCGAGGCG
>NZ_JAWJBP010001513.1:0-230 GCF_046535935.1 Tritonibacter sp. SIMBA_163 | reverse complement strand
CAATGCATCGGTGACCACCGCGCCGCCATTCGGACTGTAGGCAAGGGTTACGCCATCAGCGCCACCCGCGTGCTGGCTCGAAATGACGCGACCGATGGTGTCATAGGTGAAGGTGCTGTAGCGGCGCCCGTCCTCGGCGGTAATGCCGGTCAGATGCTGGGGGAAATCCAGATTCTCGTAGTGATAGGTGCGCACCCCGCCGCCCGCGTAGGTGACGGTAGCGACCTGCC
>NZ_JAWJBP010001512.1:0-230 GCF_046535935.1 Tritonibacter sp. SIMBA_163 | reverse complement strand
AAGGTGCAGGATACAAAAACTTCCAGCACCTGCGAAGCGGTGCGAAAGAGTCTGTAAAGGAAGAAAAACACCCTGTGATCGACCGAGCGAGCGTGGAGCGTGTGGCCCGCTGCTTTGATAAGGATGGTGTTCTTACGCGCTTTCCAAGCAAACGTTCGGATCAGATATCGGTTCTATGGGTGCTTTGGTCTCGCTTGCCGGCCCGGACGAAACTGACGGAAGCCGAGGTG
>NZ_JAWJBP010001511.1:0-230 GCF_046535935.1 Tritonibacter sp. SIMBA_163 | reverse complement strand
GTCGACGAATGGGCCGCACAGCTGACGGGCTGGCTGCGGGCGGACAGTCATCGCCCGAAGCGCGACCGGCGCACCGCGCGGTTCATGTTCGAGGCGATCCGCGGCGAGGGTTACGCGGGCAGCTACGGCCGCGTCAGCGCGTTCGTGAGGCGCTGGCACGAGGAGCAGGCCGAAACCCCGCGCAGGAAGGCCTATGTGCCACTCGCCTTCGAACCCGGCGAAGCCTTCCA
>NZ_JAWJBP010001510.1:0-230 GCF_046535935.1 Tritonibacter sp. SIMBA_163 | reverse complement strand
AGTAAGGAATCGGTATGGCATTTTGGATAGCGGGCGTGCCGGGTAGGGCGGTCATCGTAAAGGTAAAAGAGCCCAGGGCAATAGAAGCAGGAATCAGCCGCTTAGGCACGTTGGCCTGACGAAAAAGCTCACGGCTAATGGGGTAAATCGCGAAGGCCACTACAAATAGCGAGACGCCGCCGTAGGTAAGTACCGCGCAGGCCATAACAACTGTGAGCACTACGTGATGG
>NZ_JAWJBP010001509.1:0-230 GCF_046535935.1 Tritonibacter sp. SIMBA_163 | reverse complement strand
AAATTGATCCTCCGGTGCGCGATCCAAATGAGCTTTAAAGAAAGCAACATTCAAGACTTTAAAATATTCTCGTCCAAACCCTTGGTGCTGACCAATTAAAAAAGAAGGAATCACTTCAATCCCTTCTGGACTCTGTTCACTGGTAATAAAATGCGTCCCCGGATTAAATAAGGCTAAATATTTGGAGTCTGACTGTAGCCAGACAAAAGGATGAATCTGCTCAGTTACCG
>NZ_JAWJBP010001508.1:0-230 GCF_046535935.1 Tritonibacter sp. SIMBA_163 | reverse complement strand
CAGCTTATTGAGCGCCGCGTACAAAGTAGAAGACTTACCGGAACCGGTCGGGCCTGAAATGAGCACGATGCCATTCGGCTTATCAATTTCCTTCATAAAGCGTTCCATATTCGTATCATTAAATCCAAGCTTTGAGATATCGGTCAAGTTTTGGCTCAGGTCCAAGATCCGCATAACGATTTTTTCCCCGAACACCGTCGGCAAGGAGGATACGCGAAGATCGATCGCCC
>NZ_JAWJBP010001507.1:0-230 GCF_046535935.1 Tritonibacter sp. SIMBA_163 | reverse complement strand
CAGCGCCCGCAGCCCCTGCGCCATGGCATTCTCCGCCTCCCGCTGCGCCTCGGCCGCCGCACGCAGCAACGGGTCCGCGCCGCCAAAACCCCAGAGCCAGACCGCGCCCAGCAGCACAACCGGCAGCAGCGTGCTGCCAAGGATCGTCAGCAAATGCCGTGCCAGCCCAGCCCGCACACGCCAGCGGGAGGGTGGCGGCAAAGGCCGCACCGACCTCCGGATAGGCATCC
>NZ_JAWJBP010001506.1:0-230 GCF_046535935.1 Tritonibacter sp. SIMBA_163 | reverse complement strand
CGGTCATCCCGGTGAAGGACCAGAACGGTCTCGTGATCCTCGACCGCGACGAGCACATGCGCCCGACGACCGACATGCAGTCGCTGGCCTCCCTCAACCCCTCCTTCCAGATGCCCGGCGAGATGGGCGGCTTCGAGGCCGTCGGCATCCAGGCCCATCCGGAAGTCGAGAAGATCACCTATGTCCACCACGCCGGCAATTCGTCCGGCATCGTCGATGGCGCCGCAGCC
>NZ_JAWJBP010001505.1:0-230 GCF_046535935.1 Tritonibacter sp. SIMBA_163 | reverse complement strand
GCTCTCAATTTGGATCAAGCCCCAGCCCCAGAGGCAACAATTACCTTGAATGTTCCCATGGAAGAATTAGAATGGGTTTTTGTTCAACCCCAGACCAACCCTGAACAGTAATTGTAATTTAGGTTATAGCACGCCTCCAAGCGTTTAAGACCCTGACCAACTGATCCACTGATGAGAAATACCAGATTCAGTTATTGCTTTTTGTAACTCCACATCTTCAATATTAGCCC
>NZ_JAWJBP010001504.1:0-230 GCF_046535935.1 Tritonibacter sp. SIMBA_163 | reverse complement strand
GTTGGCCTGCCCGCGACCGAAGCTGCGGCCACCGGCGAGCTACCCCTGTCGTTGCTTCAGCGCGAGGCCACCGGCCTCACCACGCTGGTCAGCTGCTGGGAGTGATAAGGCTCCGTCCGCATCCCTGACATGACAAAGGCTCCCGACGATCACTTCGGGAGCCTTTTTTCTTGTTCGGTTGTTCAGCTGACTGAGCCGGGCATGCCGCCCGACAGCACGCGTCCGGCCTC
>NZ_JAWJBP010001503.1:0-230 GCF_046535935.1 Tritonibacter sp. SIMBA_163 | reverse complement strand
CTGTCAGGGCGCGCGCTACAACCGCGAGACGCTTGAGATCAAGTTCAAGGGCAAGAGCATTGCCGATGTGCTGGATATGACTGTGGAAGACGCGCACGAATTCTTTGCTGCCGTGCCGACGATCCGCGACAAGATGGACGCGCTGATGCGGGGGGGGCTTGGCTATATCAAGGTCGGCCAGCAGGCCACGACGCTCTCGGGCGGTGAGGCGCAGCGGGTGCAACTGTCAA
>NZ_JAWJBP010001502.1:0-230 GCF_046535935.1 Tritonibacter sp. SIMBA_163 | reverse complement strand
CGGCGCGGCCTCGCCCAGGCGGTGGATCAGGGTCAGCACCGACAGGCTCTCTCCGACTGAGGCGGCGTGAAACCAGGCCAGTCGGCCAGCGGGGCGTGGCAGCGTCGCATGGCCAAGCCGTTCGCGCACGCGCGCCTCTGCCACACCAGGCTGACGCAGCTTTCCAGCCACCTTCGACCAGACAAACGGGGCCAGAAGGGTACTGGCGCCACGGCAGAGGGGATAAAGCA
>NZ_JAWJBP010001501.1:0-231 GCF_046535935.1 Tritonibacter sp. SIMBA_163 | reverse complement strand
GCTAGCGATCCATCAACGACGCATGGGGGTTCACCGCTAGCCGAGCCACAGGGAGGGCGCTAGTGGTCACGCCTTTGCTCAGCAAGTAGCTCTCAAACGCGGCATAGCGCCGCTCATCCCGCGCGGCGGGGCTTAACGCAACGCGGCGCAACAGATCCTCCCACGCTCCTTGGTTAACGGGCTTATCCAGCACAGGGTGAGTGGTGGTTAGCAGCGTCCAGGCGTCTTCCG
>NZ_JAWJBP010001500.1:0-231 GCF_046535935.1 Tritonibacter sp. SIMBA_163 | reverse complement strand
GCCGTCAGGCAACGCCCCTGAGATGCGGTGCTACGTCGAAGCCGAAGACGGAGCGGCAGCCGAGGCACTTCTGCAGGCCGGCCTGGCGCGGATCCGGGAGTGGACGGCCCAGTCTGCCTGAGCCTGCGGCCCCAGAAGGAACTTCCATGGCCTCTCACTGTTTGCCTGCCAAACAGGAGAGCGCCATGAACATCCGTTACCTCATCATCGGTCTTGTCGTCGCCGTGATCG
>NZ_JAWJBP010001499.1:0-231 GCF_046535935.1 Tritonibacter sp. SIMBA_163 | reverse complement strand
ATCGTGGACATAGGTGATGGCGACGCGGTCGTCTTCAAGATGCAAAGACACAACCACCCCTCCTACATCGAGCCCTATAAAGGTGCCGCCACTGGTGTTGGCAGCATTTTGCGTGACGTCTTCACCATGGGCGCGCGCGCGATCGCGTCGATGAACTCGCCGTCCTTTGGCGAACCGGCGCATCACAAGAGGCGCCAGCTGGTGAGTGGCGGGGTGGAGGGCGCTGGCGGC
>NZ_JAWJBP010001498.1:0-231 GCF_046535935.1 Tritonibacter sp. SIMBA_163 | reverse complement strand
CGGCTCCGGCTCACGGGCGGAATTTGTCGGCAGGCTCAGGATCGGTTCTTGTCAACGGGAAACCTGCTGGTCGTGTGGGAGATGCCATCGCGTGCGGAGGCGCAGCTGACGCAGGTTCTTCCGATGTGCGCTTTGGCGACTGAAGCACCCAAACCTAACTTTCGGTGTGCGAGCCAGCGTTTAAGAATTAGGGCAAAGCGATGCGACACGCTGAGAAGGGCGGCGTTGCCC
>NZ_JAWJBP010001497.1:0-231 GCF_046535935.1 Tritonibacter sp. SIMBA_163 | reverse complement strand
GCTGCTGTTGTCCGCCGGAGAGATAGGCAGGATATGCGTCGCGCTTTTCCTAAAGGCCCACCCGGGCCAGATGCGCCTCGGCCCGGTCGGTGGCCTCAGCCCCGCTGAGGCCGAGAATCTGCACCGGCCCCTCGATCAGGTTTTGCAGCACCGTCATGTGCTGCCACAGGCTGAACGAGTGAAACACCATGCCGAGGCGGGAGCGGAACCCTTCAAGCTGACGGCGATGCT
>NZ_JAWJBP010001496.1:0-231 GCF_046535935.1 Tritonibacter sp. SIMBA_163 | reverse complement strand
ACGCCCGGCAGGGGTGCACTCAGTAGAGAGGGGGAGGATACCAGTCCGGCGGCTCGACGAGCTCATATCCACTGGGTAAGCCGAGATCGCTGCGGATATGGTCGCTCAGGCCCGCCCCCAGCGTACCGGCAGGCGTCGCGCGACGCAACGCGACCAGCCGCAAGGCCAAACCCATTTGGCGCATCAGGCTGTGCGACCTGAAATGCTCCTCCACAACGAGGCGAGCAAGCG
>NZ_JAWJBP010001495.1:0-231 GCF_046535935.1 Tritonibacter sp. SIMBA_163 | reverse complement strand
CTTCGATTTGAGAAATCCCCAAGAGTGCATGAAACGTCCCGATCAGATCGTCAGCTGCCTCAATAGCTTGGGACACTTGCCCACTCAGGTCATCACCGAGTTCCTCGGACTGGCCAATGGCTTCGCGCCTTTGTCGCAGGCGTTGCATTGGTGTGCGCAGGTCATGCGCAATATCTGCTGCGATCTGGTTCTGGCTTTCCACCATTTTTTCAAGCTGGCTTATGGTGCTGT
>NZ_JAWJBP010001494.1:0-231 GCF_046535935.1 Tritonibacter sp. SIMBA_163 | reverse complement strand
CTGGCCGAAGGTGCCCCCGCTGCCTCGCCGGACGCCCCGGCCGCGCCACGGCCTCCCCAGTGCGACCGGGCCTTTCGGCCGACATCAATGATGGAGCAGGAGATGATACGCCCGCCACTGGCGCAACCGGGCAGCGATATTACAGGTCCGCGACCGGATCGCGGAATTTCTGACCCGCAAGTGGGTGCGCATACTGAACTATCGGTGGATCAAGGAACTCTGGGCGTTTCA
>NZ_JAWJBP010001493.1:0-231 GCF_046535935.1 Tritonibacter sp. SIMBA_163 | reverse complement strand
GGTTTGATGAACTTGTGCCTCGTGTTTCTATGCCTTTAAAGGGTCGGTCAGCTCATACTGGCATTGCGACACGTACGCGCCATCGTGATGCATTGAGACGTTCATCAGAAAGCTTGGCTCGCGCGATGGAACGCCTCCACGATGGAGCGGAGTTCTATGATATTGTGGCTGCAGATGTGAGATCTGCGATACGGGCGCTTGAACTGTTGGTAGGTCGTATCAATGTAGAGA
>NZ_JAWJBP010001492.1:0-231 GCF_046535935.1 Tritonibacter sp. SIMBA_163 | reverse complement strand
CGTGTCCGTGGCGACGGCGGGCTCGGTGGCCATGCCGTGGTTCGCTTCGACGGTGATGACACCCTCGTTGCCGGCTTTCGGGGTCGCGTCTGCGATCTGACGGCCGTTCTCGGCTTCGCCGTTGGCGGAGATGGTGCCAACCTGCGCAACTTCAGTGTTATCGTTGACCGGTCGGGCCATCTCTTTTATCGCTGCGACGACTTTTGTTGTCGCCATGTCGATGCCATGCTT
>NZ_JAWJBP010001491.1:0-231 GCF_046535935.1 Tritonibacter sp. SIMBA_163 | reverse complement strand
AAAGTAAATACAAATTTCACTAAAAATCGAACCTTGAAACAGTGGGTTTATAAAGGGAACAAATACTTGTACTTTGAAAATGGAATATTAACTTCAATTTCTAAATGAATCTTTATTTAAGAAGCTGTGCCGTTTGTAGGAAAACACATTCAGCACAGCTGTTTTTATATTCTTATCCTTCTTCTGATTCACTCACTTTATAATTCAATTCATACGCTTCTAACTTGAGAG
>NZ_JAWJBP010001490.1:0-231 GCF_046535935.1 Tritonibacter sp. SIMBA_163 | reverse complement strand
CTCGCCGATCTCCAGCCGCGTTTCCTCGCCGCGATATTTGATGTCCTGCGGCGCCGTGCCCAGCGTGGCGTGGGAGAAAACGCGCGTGCCCGCGCCGATCCGGGTACGGCCCTCCACCACCACGTGGGAGCGCAACTCGACATCGTCGCCCAGCTCGACATGTGGGCCAACCAGGCAGAACGGGCCGATCCGGACGTTCTCGCCCAGCGTTGCGGCGGGATCGACGGAGGC
>NZ_JAWJBP010001489.1:0-231 GCF_046535935.1 Tritonibacter sp. SIMBA_163 | reverse complement strand
GAAGCGGCGCTCTCGATTGGCATGACTCAATCACAGCTGATGCGTCGGATTATTCTGCCTCAAGCTACTCGCGTCGCTACGCCGACGTTGATGAACTACTTCATCGATATGATTAAAGCGACCTCGCTGGCCTTCACGTTGGGCGTGACGGAGTTGATGGGCGCGACCCAAAAAGAGGCGTCAGGTAGCTTTTTATACTTAGAAGCTTTCTTGCTAGTGGCGATTATCTAC
>NZ_JAWJBP010001488.1:0-231 GCF_046535935.1 Tritonibacter sp. SIMBA_163 | reverse complement strand
ATCAGCTTCTTTGATATCAATCTGATCTTCAGCATCTTCAATTAATTTCAAAAAAAGCTGATAGTCTTGCTCAGAAAATAAATATAAAGAGGTTTGGTCTGAACGTTGAATCAGGGTTGGCTCAGAATCAGGTTTAATTTCTTCTAAAAGTTCTACTAACTTTTCTCTAATTTGTTCTGAAGCAAGATTAATCATAGTTTTTACTATTCCTAATTTCTGGCTACATTATAG
>NZ_JAWJBP010001487.1:0-231 GCF_046535935.1 Tritonibacter sp. SIMBA_163 | reverse complement strand
GCCTGTTCCCGCCAGAACCACACTTCCGTTGGGCAGGAGGCCGGAAGCCTTCAACGCAATCTGTGCTGCGCCGATGGTCATAACACCCGGCAATGTCCAGCCCCTGACAGGCATCGGGCGCTCCATCGCACCGGTCGCGAAGATCACGCGGCGCGCTGAAACAATCCCGCTCTTGCCGCTTACCGATACGCGCAGATCAACGCCGTTGTTGTCGCCATCCTGTGGTTCCAC
>NZ_JAWJBP010001486.1:0-231 GCF_046535935.1 Tritonibacter sp. SIMBA_163 | reverse complement strand
AGCTGCGAAAACCCAACTTGCGGAAATCCGCCCAGTTCGACCCGACCGAGATGCCCGCATAGGCGAGAATTGGTGTCGCAAGCGCCAAAATGCCGATCTGGCTAGTCCAAGCGACTACATATTCTGAGCCCGGCACCCCTGGCAAGGAGATGAGGATAGCGAGTATCCCGATATAACCGACAGCCGGCATGCTAAAAGGCAAAGCCTTCTCGAGCATCAAGCCGGCGAGGC
>NZ_JAWJBP010001485.1:0-231 GCF_046535935.1 Tritonibacter sp. SIMBA_163 | reverse complement strand
CCAGCACCTGGATCTTCACGATTGCGCGGAACAAGCGCATCGATGCGATCCGCCGTGACAAGCGCCCGGAGTTGGATCCGGAAGATCCCGCCATCGTCCCGGAGCCGGAAACGCCGGCGGACCAGCAGGTCGAGGCGAGCCAACGCCAGGAACTGCTGCGATCGGCCGTCGAACGCCTGCCCGAGGAGCAGGCCCGGCTGCTGCGTCTGTCGTACTTCGAGGACAAGTCAC
>NZ_JAWJBP010001484.1:0-231 GCF_046535935.1 Tritonibacter sp. SIMBA_163 | reverse complement strand
CTGGGAAATTTGATAATTTTTCGGTAAATCAGCATAAAAATAATGCTTGCGGTCAAATTTACTGTAGGGGGCAATTTGGCAATTTAATGCTAAGCCGGTTTTCACAGCCGATTCCAACACTTTCTGATTTAATACAGGCAAGACACCGGGATAGCCCAAACAAATTGGCGAAACATTCGTGTTTGGGGGTGCGCCAAACTCAGTGGAGATGGGGCTAAATATTTTAGTCGC
>NZ_JAWJBP010001483.1:0-231 GCF_046535935.1 Tritonibacter sp. SIMBA_163 | reverse complement strand
AAGCAGGACAACATCCGCCTGCACGAGGAGCTCGCCGCCCGGCTCGACGAGATCAACGAGAAGAACCGCCAGCTCGAGGAGGCGGTCGGCCAGCTCGAGACCATGGCCGCGACCGACCCGCTGACGGGGCTGCTCAACCGCCGGGCGTTTCAGCAGACCGTGGAGCGGAGCTTCGCCGAGGCGAGGCGGCACGCGCACGACGCGGCGTGCGTGATGATCGACCTCGACGGG
>NZ_JAWJBP010001482.1:0-231 GCF_046535935.1 Tritonibacter sp. SIMBA_163 | reverse complement strand
GAGCAATTCGCATCCGCCGAGGAGCAGCTGAAGCAGGCACTGCAGGAGAACCCCGACCTGGCCGATCTGAAGGAACATTTGCTGATCGACCAGACACCGGAGGGCATGCGCATCCAGATCGTCGACGCCGAAGGCCGGTCGATGTTCGAGTCCGGCAGCGCCGAGCCGAAGCCCTATACGAAGAAGCTGCTGGCGTTGGTGAGCGACGCAATCGGGGACCTGCCGAATAAC
>NZ_JAWJBP010001481.1:0-231 GCF_046535935.1 Tritonibacter sp. SIMBA_163 | reverse complement strand
CAGTTTGTTCATAAAAATAGCTAATAATATTATTTTTTATACCAAGTAGACTCAATCGCAACCCCAGCATCAACAATCAGATTGTAGATAGGGCATCTTCTTTCCACTTCTTTCTTCAGCTCATCCAGATGTAACCGCTAGAATAAAGTGAACAGTTTTTGCTCATTTCGATTGAACACTTTTCGCCCAATCAATTCTTTCCTGTAAACTGATTTTATCAGCTTGTAGGAG
>NZ_JAWJBP010001480.1:0-231 GCF_046535935.1 Tritonibacter sp. SIMBA_163 | reverse complement strand
ACCTCGAGGACATGCAGGGCAAGACTATCGCGATCCCCAGCCAGCGCCGGCCGACCATGGTCGCCCTCATGCGCGGCGCGGGTCTCGATCCGGACAGCGTGACCTTCGTGCCGACGGGCACCGATCCGGGCATCCTGCCGACCGGTCAGGTCGACGCCTATTTCGGCTGGGCGACCAACCAGGGCGTCATGCTGCAGATGCGCGGCGTCGACCTGGAGATCGTGACGCTGG
>NZ_JAWJBP010001479.1:0-231 GCF_046535935.1 Tritonibacter sp. SIMBA_163 | reverse complement strand
ATACGACTCTTGATTAGGGAAAAAGAAAATAGGTTCCCCATGAAAAGTAATCACAATTTTTCCTCCAACTTTCGCTAAACGGACTTGATCGCCACGTCTTTCTGAAAAAGGTTGAATAACAGGTTTTTCTCTCATTACTTTTTCCTCCTATTATTTATTGATGCTTATTCGCATCGTCCGACTGCAGATGGTGCATGAATTGAGGGGATGGGGTGTGTGTGTGCATTGTCC
>NZ_JAWJBP010001478.1:0-231 GCF_046535935.1 Tritonibacter sp. SIMBA_163 | reverse complement strand
AGATGTTTACTATTTAACTTCTGCGCTTAGCTGGCGGCCAGCAATCCACTTACGGCTGCCGACGACAACCGATGCACACAGGACAATTAACATCGTAATTACGATAGAACTAATCGCCACTTGGATATAGCCGCCATTCCCTGGATCTAAGAAGGGGTAAGGGTACCACTCCACTACAAGTCCGCGCAGCAAAGTATAAATGAGATACGCTACTGGATATAAAATCCATAG
>NZ_JAWJBP010001477.1:0-231 GCF_046535935.1 Tritonibacter sp. SIMBA_163 | reverse complement strand
AAGACGCCCGCTTCGAAGGGATCCGGCGCGGCGGACAACGGCAACGATATCGAGGCGCTGCAGCGCAAGCTGGACGAGTTGCAACAGCAGCTCCAGTCGCTGGGCCAGCAAAAGAAGCGCTGATCGCACACGAGCGCAGCGGCGGTGTGGCCGCGCCTGGGGATCGCCGGACCATGTACAAGCTCTTCTGGGAGGCTCAATCGGGAGCGTTCGTCCCGGAAGTGATGCTTG
>NZ_JAWJBP010001476.1:0-231 GCF_046535935.1 Tritonibacter sp. SIMBA_163 | reverse complement strand
CTCTAGACGGAGAGCGTTTAGTATCAACCAGCTACGATAGTACAATCAAAATTTGGGGTTTAGAGGGCAAGTTACTCTCCACTCTGGTAGGGCATAGCGAAGCTGTTCTAAAGGCTGCTTTCAGTCCCGATGGTCGCATCTTGGCATCGGCGGGAGCTGACCGCATGGTTCGACTTTGGCAACCGACTAATCCCTTGCAAACAGTCCTCCCAGGACACACCGGTTATGTCA
>NZ_JAWJBP010001475.1:0-231 GCF_046535935.1 Tritonibacter sp. SIMBA_163 | reverse complement strand
ACATACTTATCTCCCTATACAGATTGTTACATTTCTCTACTAACAGCACTCCATCATTTATCAGAAAAAAAACATGGAGCCCTCATTGCTGTAGAAAGGGAACAATCAATCGAACCATCTATACAATCTGGAATACAACTTAATGCCCTCTTAACCGTGCCATTGTTAGAATCTATTTTTTATCCTGGTAATTCTCTTCATGATGGTGCTGTTCTTGTAAAAAATAATTAC
>NZ_JAWJBP010001474.1:0-231 GCF_046535935.1 Tritonibacter sp. SIMBA_163 | reverse complement strand
ATGATATTAAAAAAGTCAGCTAGAAGTGATGCTGAAAGATATAACATTGTTGAAAAAAACATTCCTAAAAAAAGGGATAAGAAAAAAGAAATTTTTATTTGTTCTTCGGTTAATTCCTTTTTTTGTATTAAAGCTGGACCGACACCCATTAATGAAAATATAGTTAAAAAACCAATTATTGCACTACTTAAACTAGTAATACCGAAATCTTCTGGAGTAAGTATCCTGGAC
>NZ_JAWJBP010001473.1:0-231 GCF_046535935.1 Tritonibacter sp. SIMBA_163 | reverse complement strand
GGCTCGGGCCGATCTGACGGACGCGAATATGGTCGAAGCGGAACTCGGACGCACGGACTTGACAGACGCCAAACTGGTCAACGCCGACCTGGAGAAAGCGGAGATGGGGCGTGCGATCCTGCGAGATGCCGATTTGACCGGGGCAAGTCTTTCGGAGGCTTACCTAAGGCTTGCAGATCTGCGTGGTGCCACTCTCAACAAGGTCGACTTCTATCGGGCGAGCCTTCGCAA
>NZ_JAWJBP010001472.1:0-231 GCF_046535935.1 Tritonibacter sp. SIMBA_163 | reverse complement strand
AAAAACCAGCTCATCTGCTAAGAGATGAGCTGGTTTTTCTTAAAATAACCCTTTAATGAAATCCACGGCACTTTTCATGGATAATGTAAACCAATTAGAGCGCTCTACCGCCTCCGTCGCCGCTACATCAGCAGCCGGCTTTTCGTCTTTAAGATACTCCACTTCATTGCCTTCTGCATCCAAAACCTTCACCTTGCCGACCAATTGCCCTTCTTCTACCGTTGCCTCAAT
>NZ_JAWJBP010001471.1:0-232 GCF_046535935.1 Tritonibacter sp. SIMBA_163 | reverse complement strand
CAAAAAGGATTCCGTTCGGACACCTGGACGCGGCCTCGCGACAACAGCAGGGCGAGCCCACTAACTTGCTGGGCACACGGCAACTCGAAAAGAAAACACGATTGTGGGGACCAAAATGAAAATGAAGCCGAAAACAACACGCAAAACTCTGCTGTCACTGTTGGCGGCGGCAGCATTGTCCAGCGTAGCGCTAGCCCCGGCAATGGCAAAGACGCTGGTCTATTGTTCCGAG
>NZ_JAWJBP010001470.1:0-232 GCF_046535935.1 Tritonibacter sp. SIMBA_163 | reverse complement strand
GCCGCGTTGCTGCGGTAGTCCTCCGCGTGAGCCGGGTCGTAGGCGGCGAGCTTCTCGGCGACCACCTCGACGGCCTTCATCCACCCGCCCACGTCCATCCACACGTGCGGGTCGTAGTGGCTTTCCGCGTCGGTCATCACGTAGTCGCCGCTGTCGAGGATCGCCTCGGTGACGGCGAACACCGGCTTGTCCCGGCGAGCGAGCCGCACCAGCACGTCGCCCATCTTCCCCT
>NZ_JAWJBP010001469.1:0-232 GCF_046535935.1 Tritonibacter sp. SIMBA_163 | reverse complement strand
TTGAAATCCATCATCGTGGGTGTGCGCAACGCCTGCACGAAGCGATACATGAACGTTTCTGCCGACAGATACAGTACGTTCCGCTGTGGTTCGCGTTCTTTCAGCTCCCAAGCGATATCGTGCATCAGGTGCGTCTTGCCCAGCCCCACTCCGCCATACAGCACCAGCGGGTTGACAGACACGTGACCGCCCTCGACCACGCGACGCGCGGCAGCATGACCCAACTCGTTGG
>NZ_JAWJBP010001468.1:0-232 GCF_046535935.1 Tritonibacter sp. SIMBA_163 | reverse complement strand
ACAAAGCCGGGGAAGTCAACAGCGTTCTCCAGCCCCTCATCCAGCGCCACCTGACGGATGTTGCTGCCGTAATCCACTGTGGGCACGCCCATGGCGTGGAAGGCACACATGGCCTCTGCCTGCACGCGCATGCTGGCGCGAGCGGCCTTTTCCACCGCTTGCTTGTCGGGCTCGCGCTGCTCTTTCCACTCAGCCATGGTCCAGCCCTGCGGCAGGTAGGCATTCACAGGAT
>NZ_JAWJBP010001467.1:0-232 GCF_046535935.1 Tritonibacter sp. SIMBA_163 | reverse complement strand
TGGTCGCAGCTCACACGGGCGCTGGCATGATGCTTCTCGCGGCGTCGACATTCCCACTGACGGATATTGTCACCAGGGGGATCATCCTGATCGGTGTCATTAGTTACGGCATCTATATCCTGATGCGTAAGGCCGACGACATCCTGGTGCCGTGGAAGGCTCGCAGCTGCCATGCGGTCTGCGGGCACAGCACGTTTCCCATAGCCAAGAGGGCGGCCCGTTGGGTCGCCCT
>NZ_JAWJBP010001466.1:0-232 GCF_046535935.1 Tritonibacter sp. SIMBA_163 | reverse complement strand
GACAACATGCGTTGCCAGGCGCGTGGAGGTTGCGGGGCCATGATAAATCCGGCGTAGTCGCAACGGGTCCTAGCTATCCCGGTCGGACTGCGGTTGCAAACCCACAGTGGAATGCTGTGGAAGGGAGGAGTAATCCAGCGCCTGTGAACCTTGGCTTTGCGGTGGTTGGCATCGGTGCATCCGCGCGTGGGTTCGGCAGAGTTCGGAGTGACTGTGGTGAGGGAGGTGCGAC
>NZ_JAWJBP010001465.1:0-232 GCF_046535935.1 Tritonibacter sp. SIMBA_163 | reverse complement strand
GCGGCGTTGCGGCCGGCGATGCTACGCGGCGCCCTCCTGGAATCTCTGATGCGGAAATGGAACGTCGCCTGAAGGCGCTCCACGCCGCCAAGGCACGCGAATCCGAAGAGGCTGCCCAGCGTGACGCCGAGGAGAAGGCCCGCGCCGAAGAGCGTGAGCGCCGCCGTGCAGAACAAGAGGTGAAGGAACGCGAACACCGCGAAGCTGAAGAGCGGGCCCGCCAAAAGGCAGA
>NZ_JAWJBP010001464.1:0-232 GCF_046535935.1 Tritonibacter sp. SIMBA_163 | reverse complement strand
GGATGTCACCAAAGTTCGGCAAGTGTTGCTGACCCTGATAGGCAATGCGATCAAGTTCACCGATGAGGGATATGTTGCGATCACGATTTCCGAGACCGCGCAGGCACTGACATGCCCGCTTTGCGTTGAGGTTGCGGACCCTGGATGCGGAATTGATGAGCGCAAACTTCATAGCATATTCTCTGGCTTTGAGCAGGCGGATGGTTCGCCAAAAACGCGCGCGGAAGGCACG
>NZ_JAWJBP010001463.1:0-232 GCF_046535935.1 Tritonibacter sp. SIMBA_163 | reverse complement strand
CGAACCCCATGTGTCGCGGCGCCGCGACCCAGGCGCGCATGTGGATGTAGATCATCCGCCACGACGTATGGCACCGACGCGGCCCGATATGCTAACCTGTAACCGGCAGCGGCAGGAACAGCGCCGCATCATGCTGCATACGCAGCCGCTCCAGTGCGTCGTTGCTGTCGGACAGCCAACCCCGCTGCGTGAGGCTCAGCATTCCGGCATCAATCCGCCCCCCACCTGAAGC
>NZ_JAWJBP010001462.1:0-232 GCF_046535935.1 Tritonibacter sp. SIMBA_163 | reverse complement strand
GCGGTGCCCTGCCTGCACGCGCTGCTGCCCGATGCCGTGACGCGGATCTATGACGCCGGCCACTCCGCACCCTAAACCCATGCCCCGGAAATCGGCGCCGCCATCCGCGACGTCTTTGCCCACTCACTTTAATCCAACTGAAAAGGAACGCCACAATGACAAATATCCTCTATATCGCCGCTTCGCCACGCGGCCCGATGTCCCCCTCCGGCAAAATGGCCGAGGCCTCTCT
>NZ_JAWJBP010001461.1:0-232 GCF_046535935.1 Tritonibacter sp. SIMBA_163 | reverse complement strand
GCTCCGCCCAGTACCAGCCCTTCTTCGTGCAGCATGTCGAAAACGTAAGGCAGCGCCTCGGAATCGGGGATCTGATAGTTGAAGGCAGGTTTGAGACCTTCCAGATTCTTGGTGATCCGCCCCTGCCCGATCCCTCCGGTGATGGAGGATCCTTCGCACGCCAGCTCTCCGGTGGTGTAGAATGACTAGAGCGCGGCACCGTTTGGCTCCGCAAGCCCGACCTTCACCCCCC
>NZ_JAWJBP010001460.1:0-232 GCF_046535935.1 Tritonibacter sp. SIMBA_163 | reverse complement strand
CTGCTACATTCGAAACGAGCCAGACAGCCCTCAATCACCGGCACGACCTCCGCATTCAGAGCCAGGTCGAGATCACGCAGCCCATCCGCCTCCTTGGCCACGCTGTAGCAAAGGTCCTGCTGATCGGCGGCAAGGCCATGGATCGCGTAGTGCTCTGCGGCCTCGAAATCGGGCAAGCGCCGCGAGTTGCGGTCCGGCGACCCCAGCACCCCCGGCGGGGCCGGCGAACACG
>NZ_JAWJBP010001459.1:0-232 GCF_046535935.1 Tritonibacter sp. SIMBA_163 | reverse complement strand
ACCTGCCCAAAGCCCTGCGGTTCGACCTGCTGATCGAAGAACCCAGCGGCCTGCTACGCCCGCGCCATCGCGAGATCGCGCGCATCCGCCAGCCGCAGCCAGTCGCCCTCCCCAGTGCTGCCTTGCTCCAGCACCGCCCCCGTCGGCACGCCACCGGACAGGGCCACCATCCCCAAAATATTGCCCGGCCCGTAGCCCCAATCTGCCCGCATCAGCCGCCCGGTGGTGGTAT
>NZ_JAWJBP010001458.1:0-232 GCF_046535935.1 Tritonibacter sp. SIMBA_163 | reverse complement strand
AGCGACTAGAACTCATAGGAGCCAGTTTATGAAACGAATTCTAACCACGGCCGCGCTTGTTTGTCTCGCGGTGCCAGCCCTTGCCGAGGGCGACGCCGAGAAGGGCGAGAAAGCCTTCAACAAGTGCAAAGCCTGTCACCAGATCGTCTCTGACACGGACGAAACCAACGTCAGAGGCGGCAGAACCGGCCCCAACCTCTGGGGCATCGCTGGCCGTCACGCTGGCACCGTC
>NZ_JAWJBP010001457.1:0-232 GCF_046535935.1 Tritonibacter sp. SIMBA_163 | reverse complement strand
CTTCTGCGTGACCGCCGAGCCGGTTTCGAGTTGCGTCCAGCTGATCTTTGAACGATCACCTTTGCAGATGCCGCGTTTCGTCACCAGGTTGTAAACGCCGCCTTCACCGGTCTCCGGGTTGCCCGGGTACCAGTTCTGGATCGTCGAGTATTTGATCTCGGCGTCCTCGTGCGCGACGAGCTCGACGCAGGCCGCGTGGAGCTGGTTCTCCTTACGCATCGGCGCGGTGCAG
>NZ_JAWJBP010001456.1:0-232 GCF_046535935.1 Tritonibacter sp. SIMBA_163 | reverse complement strand
AGGAGATGGGCAACGCGGCAGCCCTTGCCATGTCCAGGCCCTCGGGAACCAGCCACGTTCGCGAAGCAGCAACGGCCCAGAGTCCTGCATGCGACCCCTGCAGGCTGAAAGCAGCGACCTTGTCGCCGACGGCCCGCATCCTTACGTCTTTCCCAACACTCACGACCGTACCAGCCGCGGCATAGCCTACCACCCAACGTAGGGGCTGCGACGTTGTTCTGCGATTGATCAG
>NZ_JAWJBP010001455.1:0-232 GCF_046535935.1 Tritonibacter sp. SIMBA_163 | reverse complement strand
CAATCAGCCGCCAAACAGCACGTCTTCCCTCGCTGTCGCTGCGCCATAGCCGCTCGATGGCAAATCGTAAAGCTGGCGCGAGTATCAAGGCGATTGCACTACCGCCTTTCAGCTGCGCGATCAGGTGCGCGGGATCGTCCCATTCCAAAAAGAACCGTCCGGCGACATGGTCGAAGAGAACGTGATGCGAAAAGCTGACGAGGTCGCCGGTTTCGGCAAGCACACCCGAAGC
>NZ_JAWJBP010001454.1:0-232 GCF_046535935.1 Tritonibacter sp. SIMBA_163 | reverse complement strand
ACACCACCGTGCACGCCGCCTAAAGCCCGTTGATGTAGTGCGCAGAGCCGGTCCATTCCTGCATCGCCTGCGCATCTAGCATCTCGCTGGCCTCGCCGAGCGAAGCCAGATGTGCCGCATAGCTCTCGTTGTGACGCGCAGCCTCCGTGCTGGCCGCGACATTCACCTTGGCCGCGCGGTAAACAGAGTCTGGGTGGATCCGTTACGCGGCCGACGCGCACCGGGCAAAGGC
>NZ_JAWJBP010001453.1:0-232 GCF_046535935.1 Tritonibacter sp. SIMBA_163 | reverse complement strand
AGTGCCGCCGGCAGGAAGCGGCGCTGCGGATCACTGACCTCGGCAAAGCTCGGGTCATCCGCAGGGTTTGCAGCGGGGCGGTCGGCCGTGTCGAAGACTTGGGTCAGATGTTGCGACAGCTCCGCGGCCCCATCCGACAGAAGCAGCGCCAGCTGGCGCAGGCTGTCGATCTGGAGTTCCAGATGGCGCAGGGAGCGGCCAGAACGGCGCACCTCGGCGCGGTTGGGGCGCG
>NZ_JAWJBP010001452.1:0-232 GCF_046535935.1 Tritonibacter sp. SIMBA_163 | reverse complement strand
AGCCCACGGTGCGGCCCAGCGCGAAGAGGGTCAGCGGCGCGTCCCGCGGCAGGTTGAACAGATGGCCGATCAGGGCCAGCGCGAAATCCACCGTCGGCGGCGTGCCTGCGAGGTCCTGCGCGGCGAGCGCGAGGCGGTGTGCCCGATCGACCGCTGGCGCGTCGTTCCACCTGGCCCGAAGCTGGCCCAGCAGGGCGCGGGCGCGCGGATCGCCCTGGGGGTAGAGGGGGTG
>NZ_JAWJBP010001451.1:0-232 GCF_046535935.1 Tritonibacter sp. SIMBA_163 | reverse complement strand
CGATACGGGAATTGATGGCATCTATACTACGGACGCCACCCGTGAGCAGACAAATAAATCCCAATTACACAGCAAATCACAGGATTCGCGCTTGAAAGGTGACGAAATACACCCGACTAGCGACCGAGAGAAGCCGTCAGAAGCGGAAAAACCATCGGAAAAACGCATGGAACACGAACCGAAACTCGGGGACGAAGAAGGAGAAAAGGAATTGAATCGTGAAGACGGCGTA
>NZ_JAWJBP010001450.1:0-232 GCF_046535935.1 Tritonibacter sp. SIMBA_163 | reverse complement strand
ATTGCCAAGACGGGAGAAAGCGCGATCGCGCTCATCCCAACCCAACCTCCTGCTTTAGTGGTGATTAACATTTCCACAACGCCCAAAATGGACGCACTAAGACTGATCAAACAAATCCGCCAACATCCGAACTGCACCAGAGTGCCTATTATTGCTTTGACCGCCTCTGCAACAGAGGGTAATCAAAAGCAGTGCTTAGCAGCAGGCGCGAGTGATTCCCTCACTCAACCGA
>NZ_JAWJBP010001449.1:0-232 GCF_046535935.1 Tritonibacter sp. SIMBA_163 | reverse complement strand
CAAACGGAAATTTTAATGCTCATGTCTCCGATGGTTATTTTGCCGCGTATGCTGCAAAAGGATTTCTCCTATCCTCTGGAGTTGGATATGGGGATCTGAGAGCCCATACCATCGATATGTATAGCGGAAACCAAACTAGAACCCTTTTGAGAGCTGCTGGTGTTTGGCATGAACGGTACATGAACTCACTTCAAACAAACTGTCAAATTATTTTTGATAATGTTACTGTCAG
>NZ_JAWJBP010001448.1:0-232 GCF_046535935.1 Tritonibacter sp. SIMBA_163 | reverse complement strand
GCCACCGGCTCGGACACAGGTCGCACTTCCAGTTCGACGTGGTCCTGCCTCATGCCGCCGCGTCCTGAGCGGGACCGAACAGCTCGGCGATTTCTGCCAGGCGCTGCTTAGTGCGCTCGTTCGCTTCCGGGCTCGCCTCCACTCGGCCGGCCAGCAGGGCAAGTGGATTGAACGCAGGTGTGGCCGGTGGCAGCGCCAGGTGATCGGCTACCTGCTCGTGCGCCAAGCGGCC
>NZ_JAWJBP010001447.1:0-232 GCF_046535935.1 Tritonibacter sp. SIMBA_163 | reverse complement strand
CCTCACTCGTCTCTACCCGGCAATTCGGAAGGCTGTTAAAAACGTCTGTCATTTCGTTCATTTTTTGTTCGACCATTTTGTTCATTTTGGTATCCATCCTTTCAACTCGTCTATCTAACTATGTATCTCGTACAAGGCCACGCTCTTTATCTATCCACTACCTAGTATTCTATCACGTTCACCCTGGGTCTCTGTGTATCACTCTTAATTTTAAAAAACGATCTTGCACAAG
>NZ_JAWJBP010001446.1:0-232 GCF_046535935.1 Tritonibacter sp. SIMBA_163 | reverse complement strand
ATGCCGTTGCCTGCGTCACCATCTTCGGCTCGATTTCCATGCTGCTGTTTCCGCTGCTCGCCGGCCCGCTCTCGCTCGACCCGCAGGCCTATGGCGTTTGGACCGGATCGACCATCCATGAGGTGGGACAGGTCGTTGCTGCCGCCTTCCAGGGCAGTGACGTGGCAGGCCAATCGGGCACGATCGCCAAGCTCGCGCGGGTCGTGCTGCTCGCTCCCCTCGTGATGGCCAT
>NZ_JAWJBP010001445.1:0-232 GCF_046535935.1 Tritonibacter sp. SIMBA_163 | reverse complement strand
CCCGTTTCCAGGGCTACTCTGGCGATCCAAGCGAGCATTGGGTTGCTATGCTGCCGCAGAACAGCGAACAGCCGCTTTTCCTCGTCAGAACTCAGGCGGCGGTTACGCCCTTCTCCTGGGCTAGGCTTGCGAATGTTCTGGACGGGATTATAGGTAAGTCCCAGCCCCCACTCCTGTATGGCAACGGTGTAAAGGTGTCCAAGTAAGGCAAGCTCCAGGCGCACGGTATTAG
>NZ_JAWJBP010001444.1:0-232 GCF_046535935.1 Tritonibacter sp. SIMBA_163 | reverse complement strand
ATTGGCGGGGCAGCTCTATAGCGAATTCAAGGAATTTTTCCCCGATAACGCCGTGGAATATTTCGTCAGCTATTATGATTACTATCAACCTGAGGCCTACGTGCCGCAGTCAGATACGTTTATAGAAAAAGACGCGAGCATCAATGATGAAATCGACAAACTGCGCCACTCAGCGACCAGTTCCTTGTTCGAGCGCGACGATGTCATCGTCATTGCCTCGGTGTCTTGCATC
>NZ_JAWJBP010001443.1:0-232 GCF_046535935.1 Tritonibacter sp. SIMBA_163 | reverse complement strand
CATCGAAGTGCTGAAGGGCGCAAGCTCGGCCGGCTTCGGAGCAGCCGAACCCGGCGGCTCGGTGAACTACGTCACCAAGCTGCCGAAGAGCGAACGGTTCGGCGAAGTCTATGGCACCGGCGGATCCTACAACCACAAGGAAGTCGGCCTGGATTTCGGCGACAATATCACCGAGGACGACACGCTCTCCTATCGCCTGACCGGCAAGCTTCAGGGGGCGGACGGCGAATAC
>NZ_JAWJBP010001442.1:0-232 GCF_046535935.1 Tritonibacter sp. SIMBA_163 | reverse complement strand
GTCCGCGACGAGTGGATCGAAGCGCCCATTGAGCGTCGTGTGAAAATTGTCCAGGCGTCTGGTGAAGAGTCACGTCCAGTCATTTCACTGCTCATGACGTTAGGCCCCATTCGTGAAAATGTTGAGTTTACGCTTAACGACCGTACTCACCTGGATTACCCGGTGTTACTTGGCCGTCGTTTTATGCTCGATATTGCCACCATTGACGTCGCTGAAACCTACTTGCATGAAC
>NZ_JAWJBP010001441.1:0-232 GCF_046535935.1 Tritonibacter sp. SIMBA_163 | reverse complement strand
CCGGCGGAATAAGCGGTATTTGAGGGATTTTTCTCTAAATGTTGATGCTTCTCACCTTCTTCGCCGAACATATGACACCGCTCAATGTGTTCCGCTACATTACTTTCCGCACCGGCGGCGCGATGATCACTTCGGCGCTGATCGTGTTCCTGTTCGGCCCGTCGATCATCAACTCGCTCCGGGTGCGTCAGGGGAAGGGCCAGCCGAGCCGCGCCGACGGCCCGCAGACCCA
>NZ_JAWJBP010001440.1:0-232 GCF_046535935.1 Tritonibacter sp. SIMBA_163 | reverse complement strand
ATCGGTTTCTTCCTGGCTGATCCGGATATCCGTCGGATCGCTGCCGAAGTCGCGATCGGTGGTGCCGATCAGCGTGTAGTCCTGCTGATAGGGAATGGCGAAGATGATCCGGTTGTCCGGGTTCTGGAAGAAATAGGCCCGCGGGTCGTCGAACTTCTTCTTCACGACGATGTGGCTGCCCTGCACCAGGCGGACCTTTGCCCGGCCGTTGTGCCCCATCGCCCGCGACAGG
>NZ_JAWJBP010001439.1:0-232 GCF_046535935.1 Tritonibacter sp. SIMBA_163 | reverse complement strand
TCTTGATATTGTGGCACCGGAAGCGGGTGAATTTGTTACCAGTCTCGATATGCAAGGGTGCTCACTGACACTCCTGTGGCTCGATGAAGAACTCGAGCGCTATTGGACGGCAGCTTGCGATACCCCGGTTCTTCGTCGCGGCGCAGCCATTGCAGTCGAACCCGCTGACGATATCATCGCCAATGAGGATGCAGCCCCGGTTTTTGCCCAGGCGGATGAGGCAGGACGAGCA
>NZ_JAWJBP010001438.1:0-232 GCF_046535935.1 Tritonibacter sp. SIMBA_163 | reverse complement strand
CGCAGCGCTTGATGATAGAGCGCGATCTTGTCGCCGACCTCGTCGATGCTCTGGACCAGCAGGCGGGTCAGCACATTGGCACCGACGAGGCCCGCCTCGCGCCAGGTCTCCGGGTTGCCAGCCGTCGTGACCCAGACGGCCAGGTCATCGGCAACGGGGCGCGGCTGGGTGATCACGCTGTGGGTGCAACCGTCCTGCCGCGGAAAGGCGACCTCCTCGCCGCGCCACAGCT
>NZ_JAWJBP010001437.1:0-232 GCF_046535935.1 Tritonibacter sp. SIMBA_163 | reverse complement strand
GCAACCCCGCCCGTCGCAGGCGATCTCCGACGGGCTTCTGGTCGGGCTCGACTACGTGACCGTGCCCGTCGACACTCTCTTGCACCAATTGCCGCGCGAGGCCGCAGAATGACATCACATCTCCCGGCGCTTGCCGTGCTGGTCAAGGGCTGGCCGCGCCTGTCCGAGCCGTTCATAGCCCAGGAGCTGGTGGCGCTCGAAGAGGCTGGCCAACCCTTTGAAATCTGGTCGT
>NZ_JAWJBP010001436.1:0-232 GCF_046535935.1 Tritonibacter sp. SIMBA_163 | reverse complement strand
CCATATCCTCTTGGGCGGCGAGGCCTTGCCGGGCGCGCTGGTGGCAGCACTGAGGCGGACGACAGAGGCAACGGTCGAAAATATGTATGGGCCGACCGAGACCACCATTTGGTCTTCATCATGCCAAGCCGTGCCGACAACGGGCGTTGCCCCGATTGGGCGGCCGATCGCCAACACGCAGCTATACGTCCTCGACGGCAAGCTTCGGCCCGTGCCGACTGGCGATACCGGC
>NZ_JAWJBP010001435.1:0-232 GCF_046535935.1 Tritonibacter sp. SIMBA_163 | reverse complement strand
CATAGATCCTTCTATTTTCAATAAATGCTTCTTGTTCAAGGGACTCATCAAAAAGATAGGGGACAATGAAGCCCTTAAGTTTAAACGCATCTTCTTTTTGAGTGATCTGTGGCAGCTGGACACCTCTTTTTTTCAAATAGGCTAAAAAAGCCGCTTCAGGCTGATGGTGAAAGATGACATGATGATCCTTAGATGCAATCAAAAGCAGTTGTTGTTCTTGCTGAAGTACCAG
>NZ_JAWJBP010001434.1:0-232 GCF_046535935.1 Tritonibacter sp. SIMBA_163 | reverse complement strand
GTGACCATCTTCCTGCTGAACTTCTTCAAGCGCTACGTGGAGTATTGCTCTACCGCCGCACTGGAAAACCAGTTGGATGACGTGAGTGCCGGGGGCAAGGACTACAAGGAACTGCTGGACAGCTTCTGGCGCGATTTCTCGGCGGCAATCTCCGAGACCTCGGATCTGCGGATCTCCGAGGTGCTGGATGTGCTGGACGAAGCGCTGGCACCGCAGCTCTATCCACCGCGCG
>NZ_JAWJBP010001433.1:0-232 GCF_046535935.1 Tritonibacter sp. SIMBA_163 | reverse complement strand
ATATCAAAACCAAAAGTTCTTTAATTTCCTTAATAACTTGCAACAGCAGTTCTGCTATCAATCTGGATGACATCGGTTTAGGGAGTTGCTGGGCAACCTTTATGGTGGATAGTTATACTAAGCGCATTCTTAGTCTCTATCTTTCCTTTGAAAAACCCAGCCAACGCAGTTGTATGATGGTGATTCGGGCTTGCGTCCAACGCTTTAACCGCTTGCCGCAAACAATTATTAC
>NZ_JAWJBP010001432.1:0-233 GCF_046535935.1 Tritonibacter sp. SIMBA_163 | reverse complement strand
CCTGCATTTGGTAAGTCCCCGTTAACCCAAGGAAATCGATGGCTTGCAGCAAAGCTAGCGGCGAATCATGGAGCACGGGTAGTGCCAGTGTGTGTGACTCGGCTTGAGGGTGCGAACATGTCTTTGACAGTCCATCCGCCTTTGCCAATAGACGCTAAACTAACTCCAAGAGAGCAGGCGCTATGTTATGCAGAGGGGATGGATAATTTGTTTGAGACGTGGGTGCGTCAATC
>NZ_JAWJBP010001431.1:0-233 GCF_046535935.1 Tritonibacter sp. SIMBA_163 | reverse complement strand
CATGGGCGATAAGGTGGCCGTGATCGGCGCTGGCTGCATCGGGTTCGATGTCTCCGAATCCCTGCTGCACGAGGGCGAGAGCCCTACCGTAAGCCTGCCGCTGTGGATGCGCGAATGGGGGGTCACGGACCCTGCCGAGCATCGCTCCGGCGTGGCCCCGGAAGGCCCCCAGCCCGGAGCCCCCGCCGGTCAGGTCACCCTGCTGCGGCGCAAGGCCGAACGCCATGGGAGGC
>NZ_JAWJBP010001430.1:0-233 GCF_046535935.1 Tritonibacter sp. SIMBA_163 | reverse complement strand
TGAAAGCAATGGGGGGGTGTTTTACCCCATCATGCGATAAGCTGAGGGCAGCTGATGGTCTCTGCGTTGATTCGTACCCCTGTCTAAGTCCCGGGGGCCATGACTGCAACAAGAAGCATCGTGAAAAACGGCGAACGACCGGCTGTGGACCGATAGTGGCGACAGGCTCTGTCAGAGGTTCAGACGGGAGGCGGCAAAGAGGAACGCAGGGAGCAGTTACAAGACTTCCAGGG
>NZ_JAWJBP010001429.1:0-233 GCF_046535935.1 Tritonibacter sp. SIMBA_163 | reverse complement strand
ATGCCGCGCGTCACACCTATCGCCGCTCATGCGGTCGGCCCGGCAGGCCACGCGCCCCTCGCCACCGCCGGACACCCCACGCAGGCTGAACCCTACCGCACGCTCCGCCATCGCCAGCCGCTTCACGGTGTCGGAGATCGCCTGGCTTACGGCGCGAGCGGCGCGCATGAATTTCAGCCGTGCCGGCGTGGCAAAGAACAGGTCGCGCAGCTCCCCGATGGTACCCTGACGCA
>NZ_JAWJBP010001428.1:0-233 GCF_046535935.1 Tritonibacter sp. SIMBA_163 | reverse complement strand
CCCCGCGCGTTCAAAAACGTCAGTGATAGCGACCCCCAACTGACCGACACGGCGGTTGCGCACCACAAACACCTAGTCGACATGCTTGAAAAGACAGAAGAGAGCTAGGGTCAGAATTCATAACCAATAGATGACGAGAGCCGCGAGCGCGATGGCAAAGAGAAACACCTAGGGGCAGCGGTCATAACGGGTCGCAACACGCCTCCAATCCTTGAGCCTACCGAACATGATCT
>NZ_JAWJBP010001427.1:0-233 GCF_046535935.1 Tritonibacter sp. SIMBA_163 | reverse complement strand
CCAATGTCGTGATGATGATCGGGGATCTGGAGGTCTGAATGTCGGGGGAATTGCCTGCCTTTGCGTTTGCCACCGCCGGAGCCATTCGTTTTGGACGGGGCGAGGCACGCCGGGCGGTTCCCGATATGGCCGCGCTGGGCAGCCGGATCCTGCTGGGGACCGGCGCGACTGTGCAGCGGGCTGCATGGCTTGTCTCTGCCTTGCAGAGCGCGGGTTGCGTCGTCACGCTTTGT
>NZ_JAWJBP010001426.1:0-233 GCF_046535935.1 Tritonibacter sp. SIMBA_163 | reverse complement strand
CCCTGGAGGCGGCCCCGCGGGTTCAACCATCGATCGGCCCCGGCCGGCCCGGCCCCCCGTCCTGCTCGCCACCGTCCTCGCCGAAGGACACGCGCGGCAGGACAAGGGGGCCGGCGTCGCACGCGGGGCATCGTCCATTCGAGGAGTTCGACGCCATGGCCGACGCCATCACGATCGCGGCCGCGGCGCGCGACCGGGCCGGCAAGGGGGCAGCCCGGGCAGCACGACGCGAG
>NZ_JAWJBP010001425.1:0-233 GCF_046535935.1 Tritonibacter sp. SIMBA_163 | reverse complement strand
GACCTGGTGTTCGTCGACGGCAGTTCGGATGCGCTGATGTGGGTCAGCATTGCCGTTTTTGGCATTGTTCGGCTCCGCGGGATCAGCTCGGTGACGCAGAAGGTCATTCTGGCCACCATCAACGAGCGCTCCGAAGCGCATATGCGAGCCGATATGCTGGATCGGCTGATCTATCAGGACGCCAGCTTTCACAAGCATCACCCGGCCGGCTTTCTGATCCAGCGGGTTCAATC
>NZ_JAWJBP010001424.1:0-233 GCF_046535935.1 Tritonibacter sp. SIMBA_163 | reverse complement strand
CGCGCCTTATGGCATCTATCTGGTGCACAACGGCAATATCACCAATACCGAACAACAGCGCGCCAAGGTCACCGGCAAATACAGCCGCCACCTGCGCACCACCCCGGATTCCGAGATCCTGCTGAACGTGCTGGCCGACAAGGTGGCAGCCGCGACCGCGGGCAACGGCAACGCCGATCCGATCCCCAACATCTTTGCCGGGGTGAAGATGACGATGGCGCGCATGCAAGGCG
>NZ_JAWJBP010001423.1:0-233 GCF_046535935.1 Tritonibacter sp. SIMBA_163 | reverse complement strand
CGCCGACGATAATGCCCGTCGCTTTGCATGAGCCACGCCGACTGATTGTCGCCGAGAAATGCCGACAGCCCCTCGGCGATCACGCGCCGCTTCAGCCGCCGGTTATTAACCGGGAACGAGACTTCGACGCGGCGGAAGAAGTTGCGATCCATCCAGTCCGCATTCGACAGATACACCTGCTCGCGGCCGTCGTCGTAGAAATAATAGATGCGATGATGTTCGAGAAAGCGCCC
>NZ_JAWJBP010001422.1:0-233 GCF_046535935.1 Tritonibacter sp. SIMBA_163 | reverse complement strand
ATCGTCGCTGTCGTCGGTTGGCCGGGCGACGCTCACCATTTCGGCCATGGCCAGGATTTTTTCGAAGCGGTTGAGAATGAACGGGCTTCTGTCGGCCAGTCTCGGGTCCTGCTTCTCGCGATTGGCGATCTGCCGTCCGGTTTCGACGCCTTCGACCTTGCTGCCGGGTACCGGCTGGTCGTCACTGTCGCGCGGCGCGGTTTCCTCGCGCCTTATCAATTCCGGCCATAGCG
>NZ_JAWJBP010001421.1:0-233 GCF_046535935.1 Tritonibacter sp. SIMBA_163 | reverse complement strand
CCCAGCTTGATGATTCCCGCCTTATGCCAGGCGATTTCTTTCACGCTGTCTCCAAGAAAAGCCGTATGTTCTTTGGAAATGCTTGTAATAATGCTTATTAGCGGTTCGATAACATTGGTACTGTCGAACCTGCCCCCCATCCCTGCTTCGATAACGATGTAATCCGGAGATTTTTCTTTTAATATAAGGAAGGCAGCTGCCGTCAGCAATTCGAAATCCGTCAGCGGTGTTGC
>NZ_JAWJBP010001420.1:0-233 GCF_046535935.1 Tritonibacter sp. SIMBA_163 | reverse complement strand
CATGGCGAGATCGCCACAGCGAGGATGGTCGCATGACGGTCGTCCCGGAGAACGCCCCGATCGCCGTCGCCGCCGCCAAGCCGCCGGTCAAGCGCATCAACTGGGTCAGGGCAGCCCCCTGGCTCTATACCATCGGCCTGTTCCTCATCTGGGAACTGCTGGTGATCGCCTTCGACACGCCGGTGACCATCCTGCCGGCGCCGAGCCGGATCTTCCAGGCGATCGTCCAGTAC
>NZ_JAWJBP010001419.1:0-233 GCF_046535935.1 Tritonibacter sp. SIMBA_163 | reverse complement strand
AATTCAGTATTAATTCGTTTCGGAAAAACAGAATAATTTTCAAACTGAGAACCAATTTTTTCTAGATCAATTGCATCCGCATGATCAACAAACGTAATGCAATGAGGATTCCCCATACTGACACAAGTGACTTGCCAAGTTTGTTCAGCAACTGTCAACGATTGATTAATTACTTTTTCTGATGCAGATCCTAAAGTGGTTGGAATTTCTTCTGCTAGTAAATAGGGTTCACC
>NZ_JAWJBP010001418.1:0-233 GCF_046535935.1 Tritonibacter sp. SIMBA_163 | reverse complement strand
CTGCTTGGCCATGCGGAAGGTGGGTGCGATATACCAAATCCGAGCCTTCGGATATTTGGCTGCCCGCATGATCATCGCTTTGGAGAGGGCGGTTTTTCCCCAACGTCGACCAGCCACCACGACTTTAAATCGGTGGCGAGACGCATAAACCTCCATCTGTTTGTCATGCAGAGAGACATCGACAATGGCGGCCATTAGTCGTTATCCCCCTCAATCACGAGGTCATTTTCAAG
>NZ_JAWJBP010001417.1:0-233 GCF_046535935.1 Tritonibacter sp. SIMBA_163 | reverse complement strand
CTGAAGCGCGTCAGCTGGTGAGCCACAAGGCGATCACGGTGAACGGCGTCGTGTCGAACATCCCGTCGCGGCCAGTGAAGGCAGGCGACGTCGTCGCAGTGCGCGAACAGAAGAAGAAGCAAGCGCGTATTCTCGAAGCGCTGTCGCTGGCTGAGCAAGGTGGCATGCCGAGCTGGGTCGCCGTGGATTCGAAGAAGTTCGAAGGCACGTTCAAGTCCAAGCCGGAACGCAGC
>NZ_JAWJBP010001416.1:0-233 GCF_046535935.1 Tritonibacter sp. SIMBA_163 | reverse complement strand
ATGTTGAAGAAGGGTTTAAACCCGTCTATGTGGTTCCCAGTGATAAAAAGAAAGTGGTTAAAGAATTAAAAGCAGCCTTGAAAGAAGCGGATGAACTCATCCTCGCCACAGACGAAGATCGTGAAGGAGAGAGTATTTCTTGGCATTTAAAAGAACTGCTGAATCCCAAAGTACCCACAAAACGGATGGTGTTTCATGAAATTACTCAAGAAGCGATTCAAGAGGCTTTAAAG
>NZ_JAWJBP010001415.1:0-233 GCF_046535935.1 Tritonibacter sp. SIMBA_163 | reverse complement strand
GGTGCGTCCGCACGAGATCACGGCACAGGACGCGCTCTACCAGGACGCGGTCGCCAACAGCGATCCGGTCAGCATCGTCGTCAACCGCGTGGTGCTGCCGGAAAGCCTGACTGAGACCGGCCCGGCCACGCGCGACATCGCCGTGCTGCTCGACTTCGGCGCCGTCGCCGGGCAGGAGGAGCAGACCATCGCCGTCTGGTACCAGCGCGCGGTGCCGGGGGACGAGCCGCTCA
>NZ_JAWJBP010001414.1:0-233 GCF_046535935.1 Tritonibacter sp. SIMBA_163 | reverse complement strand
CGCAGCGTGGCGTCGGGAAGCTTGTCGCCCACTTGGATCATGATGGGACCCCCTTGGTCTCGTTTTGACTGGGATTAGCGTGTGCGCCCGGCGGCAAGATAACGCTTTGTTGCCGGCGGACAAGCACCTAGCCGGAGGCGTCGGCGACCGCGGCGGCCCGTTCGCCGCCGGCTTGCTCGATCGCCTCGATCACCCCCGACTTGGAGAGGATTTCCGGCAGCGCGATGCCGTCC
>NZ_JAWJBP010001413.1:0-233 GCF_046535935.1 Tritonibacter sp. SIMBA_163 | reverse complement strand
AGCCATCATCTGGGCAGATGATGGCGCTGACCCGCGTGACGGCGCGGGCCAGATTATGGCCTCCGGTGCTGGCGGTTTATAGCCGAGCGATGAGTGTGGCCGCTCGGTGTTGTAATAGCGCCGCCATGCCTCGATGATGACCTTGGCCTCGGCGAGGCTGTAGAAGATCTCACCGTTGAGCAGTTCATCTCGGAGTTTCGAGTTGAAGCTCTCGCAGTAGCCGTTCTCCCACG
>NZ_JAWJBP010001412.1:0-233 GCF_046535935.1 Tritonibacter sp. SIMBA_163 | reverse complement strand
CTGACGGCGGTCCGCGAAGCAGTCGGCGCCGATTTCTGCGTCGGGTTGCGCATGTGCGGCGACGAGTTTCATGAAGACGGGCTCGATCACGAGCAGTTGAAAGAGATTGCGCAGGCCATGAGCGAAAGCGGCCTGATCGACTATCTCGGCGTGATCGGTTCGGGCGCGGACACGCACAACACGCTCGCGAACTGCATGCCGCCGATGGCGCTGCCGCCCGAGCCGTTCGTGCA
>NZ_JAWJBP010001411.1:0-233 GCF_046535935.1 Tritonibacter sp. SIMBA_163 | reverse complement strand
CAATGGACTTTGAAGCCAGGTGCATTCAACTACGACTTTAAATGGCTAACCGGTAGAACCGAAAATACCGAACTCATCGCCATCGCTAAGCGGCAATTCCACCACAACTACGGGGTAGATCTGGAGAAATGCCAATTAATTGATGACATGATCGTCTGACTGGGTCCAAGACTGTCCTCGACTTCGCTTCCGCGGTTACCACTAATGTCGAGGGTACCGAGCTGATTAGACGG
>NZ_JAWJBP010001410.1:0-233 GCF_046535935.1 Tritonibacter sp. SIMBA_163 | reverse complement strand
CTGACCCGCATGGGCTCGCTGCCCTACGGCGAACAGGCTGGCGAGCGGCTGCGCCTTGGCCTGAAGCTGAACGATCCCGAGGAAGAGCACGACTGCTTCTCCGACAACACCCCCAACAGCCACTACTATGATGGTCTGGGCAGCCAGAACGTCTACCTTGGCGAATATGTGCGGGTGAACGGCGAAGTGGTGTCCGGTCCGGCGCTGGCCGATCTCCTCGAGGCCGCAGATGC
>NZ_JAWJBP010001409.1:0-233 GCF_046535935.1 Tritonibacter sp. SIMBA_163 | reverse complement strand
ACCGCAGACCAGCAATATTTTCACATCCATGACGGTAGAAGAGAATCTGGAAATGGGGGCGTTCATCCTCACGGATGATTTCTCCGACACGATGGAGCAGGTCTATCACCTGGTTCCGATCTTGAAGGACAAGCGCTATCAGGCAGCGGGCGAGCTGTCAGGTGGTCACCGTCAGCAGGTAGCCGTGGGCCGCGCGCTGATGACCAAGCCCAAGGTTCTGATGCTCGATGAGC
>NZ_JAWJBP010001408.1:0-233 GCF_046535935.1 Tritonibacter sp. SIMBA_163 | reverse complement strand
GCCATGGTCTGACCCTCGACACAGATCAGAGCATGACCACATTTGCGGGGCTTGCCATGCCAGAGGTTGCAGCCAGTGCAACCCAGATGGGGGCCACCTTACCGCAGGATTGGATCGACGAAGGCTATGGTGAGGCCTATCAGACCTTGCGCGACGGCGGGCCGCTGATCCCCGGCGTCATGGAGGTCATCGCCCGTCTCGATCACGAAGGTATCCCCTGCTGTGTCGTTTCC
>NZ_JAWJBP010001407.1:0-233 GCF_046535935.1 Tritonibacter sp. SIMBA_163 | reverse complement strand
CGCCGAGGCGGAGGGAGCGATAGGATGATCCTGAATTCATTACCTTTTTAAGTATGTAGGCACATTTTGGCCTGTCTTGTTCGCGATCGCCAACTGCGCTGCGGCCAGACGTGCTACAGGGACACGGAACGGCGAGCAGGAGACGTAATCGAAACCCGCGGCGCGGCAAAACGCAATCGATTCGGGGTTGCCACCATGTTCACCACAGATCGACAGCGTGATGTCACGCTTCG
>NZ_JAWJBP010001406.1:0-234 GCF_046535935.1 Tritonibacter sp. SIMBA_163 | reverse complement strand
CTAGGGGTTCCGCCCGAAGGTAATCAGGCATGTTGGTGAGACGTGCTTGCTCTGCTCGACGAAGCCGTCAACTGCAGTCGGCAATGCCATCAATGCTGCTCGCTCATCGGCCCAAACATCTGCGAAAGAACCGGGCAAGATGCCATGCGCCGTGTCCCGCCACAACTCCTAGCAATGTTGCTCCAGCCACTCATTCAACGCCATCAGATTTGGAAAGTCTGGCATCTGTTGCCA
>NZ_JAWJBP010001405.1:0-234 GCF_046535935.1 Tritonibacter sp. SIMBA_163 | reverse complement strand
CTCCTCCCATTTCAGCCCGATCGCGCACGGGCGGCGAAGATCGGTTTATCACCGACCCGCCTCTTCAGAGGCGATAACCTCAACACACACCGGAGACGGTCGCCTGAGACGTGACTCTCGCATAGGGAAGGGAGCGGATATTTCTGTTTTTTGTTCGATGTTTTCGCATTCTTGTCAGGCTCGCGGGTTCGTTCCTCCGCGTACTACCAGGCGGTGAGTGCTGACAATTGAGGG
>NZ_JAWJBP010001404.1:0-234 GCF_046535935.1 Tritonibacter sp. SIMBA_163 | reverse complement strand
TCCAAGCCCCAACTTTGCCCTTCCCACTGGCTCACGGCCCCCGAGATCAAAGGCTTTTTCTGTGTCACAGCGGTGCGGTTCACCAGATAGCGAGTGCCAAAGTTATCGGTACCGTCAAGGATCACATCATATTCGCCAAAGAGATCACGACCCAGTTCCCCGGTCAGTCCACGATGATAGGGACGTACCGTGCCGAACCCGGTCCGTGCCTCCATTTCGGCTTGGGCAGAGACC
>NZ_JAWJBP010001403.1:0-234 GCF_046535935.1 Tritonibacter sp. SIMBA_163 | reverse complement strand
GGCATGGCTCGTCACGCACAGCCGCCGCGTCGGGGAGGAGGCGCTGGCCGCATTGCCGGACCATTGGGCGCGCATGACCGAACAGCGCGTCGGCTTCTCCAAAACCGTGCTTACCGGCAAATATGGCGGCATCGTCCTGACGTCTTCCGTAGAAGAGAGCTACAAGTTCATCAACGACTATGCGCCGGAACATCTGGACCTTCTTTCAACCGATCCGTTCGCGCATCTCGGCCA
>NZ_JAWJBP010001402.1:0-234 GCF_046535935.1 Tritonibacter sp. SIMBA_163 | reverse complement strand
ACCACGTTTTGGACGGGGGATTACCCTATGACGTCTGATGGTGCAGGAGGAAGACTCCGTCGAATGGACACAGTTGGGTCATGAAACAGCGGCGCCCGGGGTGTGAGCGTTCCGGCATGGAAACGATGGTGTCTGGACAGATGGCTATTCAGGGACATGAGGCGACGGCGGTGGTTCGCAAGAATTCGGTCGAATTCATTGAAGAGGTCCTGGCGCTGAACGAGGCGCGTCAGC
>NZ_JAWJBP010001401.1:0-234 GCF_046535935.1 Tritonibacter sp. SIMBA_163 | reverse complement strand
GGGCGAGATCCAGCAGACATTGGACGGCCCGACCTTTGCCATGACCTCGGGCCACAGCCTGCACTACCGCGGCAACACCCCGCACGCATCGCCCAACCCGACCGACCGCACGGCCCGCATCCTCTGGACCGGGACGCTCACAGTTCTCAATCGCAAAGGCGCCCTCGAGCCACCGGAACTGTCCCACAAGCAGAACGCGTAAACCGCGACACACAGATTAGAAGTTCAATCCAA
>NZ_JAWJBP010001400.1:0-234 GCF_046535935.1 Tritonibacter sp. SIMBA_163 | reverse complement strand
TGACCCGTCGCATCGACCGCAAGCTTGTCGTTACCGGCTTCACATTGGTTCTGATTCTCTCCGGTCTGATGGTCGCGTCCGCACCGACCTACCCCGTGCTGATGGCGGGCCGGGCGTTGCTCGGTGTCGCGATCGGAGGCTTCTGGTCCATGTCGACCTCCATCGTCATGCGCCTCGTCTCAGAACAGGATATCCCGAAGGGCTTGGCAATGCTCAATGCGGGTAATGCCATTG
>NZ_JAWJBP010001399.1:0-234 GCF_046535935.1 Tritonibacter sp. SIMBA_163 | reverse complement strand
ATCAGCCTTTTGGGCGGTACATTGATCATGACGCCACTCAACGCACCCGATGGGCAAATCTATGCAGTGGCGCAGGGCACGATCTTAGCAGGCGGTGCGGTGGCCGAAGGTGAGGCCGCAACCGTGACAAAGGGCCTGCCGACGTCCGGCGTCCTCCCGTCGGGCGCGCGGGCCGAGCGAGAGCTCCACTTTGACCTGTCCTCGCTCCATTCCATGCGGCTGGCCTTGCGAGAC
>NZ_JAWJBP010001398.1:0-234 GCF_046535935.1 Tritonibacter sp. SIMBA_163 | reverse complement strand
GTCCATGGATATGGCGGGCAAACATCCATGCCGCGGGTAGGCCGAGCCCTCCTGCGATCACCACGCTCATATGCGGGGTGAGCACGTCCCATCCGAGCGAACTGCCGATCAGCGAGGCAAAAAAGACGTTGATGGCAGCGGCCCGCGCCGCCAAGGGGTAGAGGCAGGCCACTAGTTTGCAGGACACGGGCGGGATCATCTCCGGCTCACCAGCACGTGTACGAAGACCAATAC
>NZ_JAWJBP010001397.1:0-234 GCF_046535935.1 Tritonibacter sp. SIMBA_163 | reverse complement strand
GTTGCGGCGCGTCAAATCGGGCGTTGGTGCGGGAGCCTGACTTGAAGCCCGGATGTCGTAGACGGTCCGACCAGCCTATGCCCGCGCGTGTACACGGCGGTCGAGGAGACGGGAGCCGTGACCCGGGGCAGGCTCGGCGCGGTGAACTCAGTGCTTGTGCGGGCTCCGGGCGCTGGTGAATGCTTGCAAGCGTGTCGAACAGCGATAGCCGCTATAGAACGGGTACGTATCTTG
>NZ_JAWJBP010001396.1:0-234 GCF_046535935.1 Tritonibacter sp. SIMBA_163 | reverse complement strand
CTTCTCGTCGCGCGGAGAGCAGATGGTGATCGCCGTGCCGTCACGCCCGGCGCGGCCGGCGCGGCCGATGCGGTGAACGTAGTCTTCGGCGTGGCCGGGCACGTCAAAGTTGATCACATGGCTCACAGAGGGCACCTCCAAACCACGCGCGGCCACATCATAGGCGATGAGAAACTTCAGAGCGCCTTCGCGGAACCCGTCGAGGGTGCGTGTGCGCTGGCTCTGGTCCAGATC
>NZ_JAWJBP010001395.1:0-234 GCF_046535935.1 Tritonibacter sp. SIMBA_163 | reverse complement strand
CCGCAGCGCCAGGGATGGCGCGATCAACAACAGCCACAGTCCGCAGATCACCGACAATGCGGTCATGAAGGTGATCCCGACATAGGCGGTCAGCTGAGATGACTGCAACGGGGACAAGGGCGAAAGCAAGCGCCAGCGGGCAAAGGACCTCGACAGCAAACCAAACCCGACAGCGTGAGAAAACGCGAGCGAGGCCATGGCGGCGCGCCGTGCCACAGGAGCGTCAAAGTTGGT
>NZ_JAWJBP010001394.1:0-234 GCF_046535935.1 Tritonibacter sp. SIMBA_163 | reverse complement strand
ACGGAATTGGTGATATAAAGAAATGCATTGAAAATGAATTTAATTGTGATGTTCTATTTCAGCCTCTTGTCATTGATTCTGATGAAAAGGTAATATTTAATCTGTTTATTTCAGATGAAGAAGATAGATGCAAATTGATTACAAAGTTTGGCGATAGAATACAAAAAGAGAAAAATAATTAATCGTTTTACATTAATCATATATGATAAATAACGTTAGATAACGTTATTTGGG
>NZ_JAWJBP010001393.1:0-234 GCF_046535935.1 Tritonibacter sp. SIMBA_163 | reverse complement strand
GCCGGTATTTTCGAAACAATGGGCAAGGCTGCGGGCAATGGTCTTTTCGAGGTCGGCATCGGCGAAAACGATATTCGGCGACTTGCCGCCAAGTTCAAGCGAAACCCGCTTCACCGTTGCTGCTGCAGCTCGAGAGACCGCTGTGCCTGCGCGCGTCGAGCCGGTAAACGACATCATGTCGACATCCGGATGCTGCGACAGGGCCTCACCAACGATAGCACCTTCGCCATTGAC
>NZ_JAWJBP010001392.1:0-234 GCF_046535935.1 Tritonibacter sp. SIMBA_163 | reverse complement strand
ATAGCGTTCTTCCGGACTTGGCAGGTCGCCGCCGAAATTTTCTTCGCCGACCGAAGAGGTCACGGCATTCCAGCCTGTTCTGCCACCGCTCAAATGGTCCAGCGTTCCGATCTGGCGTGCAAGATTGTAAGGATGCAGAAACGTCGTTGAGACGGTCGCAATAAGCCCGATATGCGATGTGGCATGGGCCAGCGCTGCAAGAGCGATAACCGGGTCTTGTGTGCCGGTTGTGCC
>NZ_JAWJBP010001391.1:0-234 GCF_046535935.1 Tritonibacter sp. SIMBA_163 | reverse complement strand
ATCCTTGCCGAGATGATCATAGGACAGGTCTTCGCGGAAAACGCTCGCCTCGCTCACCTGAAGGATTTCCGAGCATAGATTGCTCATGGTGATGCGCCCGTCGATCGGGTTGGCGCGGTTCACCGTGTCCTCGAACATGATATAGGGATAACCGGATTCGAACTGGATTTCCGCCAGCACCTGAAAGAACTCGCGGGCATTGATCTTCTTCTTGGCAATGCGTGCATCATCGAC
>NZ_JAWJBP010001390.1:0-234 GCF_046535935.1 Tritonibacter sp. SIMBA_163 | reverse complement strand
ACCACCGGACCTGAAATGCGCCGCAATTCTGCAGGGGGTTCTGGAACGGGCGGTGTTCAAATGTGTTTCGGCCCAAGGGCGGAAAATCCGGTGGAAGAATGCCCCGGGCATTCGCACGCCGCCTCCCTGCGAATCTGCGCAACTGACGGATCATCTGGTTCAACTGATCGCCTCGGACCTTTCACGTGCCTGGAGCATCGAGGACGCAGCCCTGCATCTTGGCCTCTCCACTCG
>NZ_JAWJBP010001389.1:0-234 GCF_046535935.1 Tritonibacter sp. SIMBA_163 | reverse complement strand
CTTATTGGCGGTAGGGCGCTAACCATTGCTGCGCCATCACGATGAGCAGCCCATAGCGCGCACCTTTGGCCAACACAATCCACAGTAGTGCACGCCACCAGGAAAGGCGCATGACGCCCGCCAGAACGGTCAGCGGGTCGCCAATCACGGGCACCCAGGAGAGTAGCAGGCTCGCTTCGCCAAAGCGGTGATACCATCGCTCGGCACGGGCAAGCCCTTGGGGAGATGCAGGAA
>NZ_JAWJBP010001388.1:0-234 GCF_046535935.1 Tritonibacter sp. SIMBA_163 | reverse complement strand
AAACTCGAGTTGTACCAGTCCGCGCTCTCCGGCACGTCGGTCTGCTCGCCCCAGGTCTGCGGCGAGGAGGGCGGAAGGTCGCAGTACCAGTCGTAGAACGACATGCAGGTCCCGCCGAGCAACGAGAGGTAGCGCGTGCCGGCGGCATAGGAGACCATCGACATCGCCGGGATCGGGGAGAAGCCGGCGATCCGGTCCGGGCCGTAGCGCTTGATGGTGTGGGCGTTGGATGCG
>NZ_JAWJBP010001387.1:0-234 GCF_046535935.1 Tritonibacter sp. SIMBA_163 | reverse complement strand
CCCGGTCATCCAGCGGATCATGGATGAGGTGGTCGCCAAAGGTAACGGCACCGGCGAGGAAAAGAACGTCGGGAACGTCTATTACAACATCGGTGTAGCCACGATGGCCGCTTCGGTTCGTGCCGCCGAGCTGGCGCTCGAGGAGCACGGCGCGCCCTTGACCGGCCCGAAGCTGAAGCAGGGCTTCGAGATGATCGAGGACTTCAACGCCGAAGGGCTGATGCCGCCGATCAC
>NZ_JAWJBP010001386.1:0-234 GCF_046535935.1 Tritonibacter sp. SIMBA_163 | reverse complement strand
ATGGGAGTCGAGGGGCTGCCATTTCGGAAAAGGTGATTTTTTGATTGGCCTAAGGGAGGAAGAGAATGCGCAAAGTAAGGGTGACGCCATATGATGAGGGATGGCCAGCTGCGTTTGAAAATGCTGCTGCAGAAATCCGGGGAATGCTCGGATCCGATTGCCTGGACGTGCAGCATATCGGCAGCACCGCAGTGCCTGGCATTGCTGCGAAACCGGTAATTGATGTGCTCGTGG
>NZ_JAWJBP010001385.1:0-234 GCF_046535935.1 Tritonibacter sp. SIMBA_163 | reverse complement strand
AATTCGCTGCACTTAAGTTGGCATCTGAAATTTCTCGCAGTTGTAGCGTTTCCCCAGATAAATCTTCTCCTGAAAGATCGGCACTAATTAAAGATTCCCGTTGAAAGCGAGTAGAAGTCTGGGCTTGAGCATCCAACGGCAAGAATAGTACAACGCAAGCCAGCAATAAACTAATCATTTGAGTCATTTTTGTCATCATTTTTAATAAAAAACTAATTTGATTCAGAATTCACT
>NZ_JAWJBP010001384.1:0-234 GCF_046535935.1 Tritonibacter sp. SIMBA_163 | reverse complement strand
CCGCCCGATCCCCAGCTTCGCCGCGATGGCGTCCGCCGTCATTCCCCCGGCCTTCAACCGCAGTACATCTTCCGCTTTCGCCCGCGCAGTCGGCGCTCGCCCCTTGTATTTGCCCTCGGCTTTGGCCTTCGCGATCCCCTCGCGCTGCCGTTCCAGCATCAACTCCCGTTCAAACTCCGCAATCGACCCCAGCAAATTCAGCATCAGCTTGCCGGTCGGCGTGGCGGTGTCGAG
>NZ_JAWJBP010001383.1:0-234 GCF_046535935.1 Tritonibacter sp. SIMBA_163 | reverse complement strand
AGACGAGTAATTACTTAGGAGTTGTTTGTTGCAATGTTCAATAGTGAGATTAAGGAAAAATATTTAGATACCTTATCTGAGGGTATGGTTTTGCAGATGAGGCCTATTTTTGCTAAAGCAGAGATTACTGAGACTTTATATAATAAGGACATTTATGATTTCACATCAATGCAAATTTTAGAACTTATACGATCATTTGATCAAACCACTATCGGTAGTGTTCGGAGAACCTTA
>NZ_JAWJBP010001382.1:0-234 GCF_046535935.1 Tritonibacter sp. SIMBA_163 | reverse complement strand
CTTCAGCCAGCCAAAGGCGTTGTGGCCGGAGATGCGCAGCGCTGCGGACTTGATGCCGGCTTCCTCGCCTTCGGTCTCGGCGATCTGCTCGACCTTGTAGCCCTGGCTCTCGGCCCAGCGCACGTACATGCGCCGCAGCATGTGCGCCCAGTCCTGCGCCTCCGTGCCGCCGGCGCCGGCGTTGACCTCCAGGTAGGCGTCGTTGGCGTCTGCTTCGCCGGAGAGCAGGGACTC
>NZ_JAWJBP010001381.1:0-234 GCF_046535935.1 Tritonibacter sp. SIMBA_163 | reverse complement strand
ATAGGCGTCCGCCTCCTCCGGCGTCATCCGGCTGGTCGGATTGTAGCCGTCGCCGCGCGGGCCGATGTTGCCGCTGACCAGCATCGGGCTGATGCCGGTCTGCATCTCGTCGCGGATCTCCTGCATCAGCGCGATCGCCGCGCGGTTCGCCTCGATCAAGGCCGCCGTGTCATAGCCGAGCCGCCGGCCCCAATCGGGGCTGGCGCGCCAGGTTGGGCTGTCGAGGATCAGGCC
>NZ_JAWJBP010001380.1:0-234 GCF_046535935.1 Tritonibacter sp. SIMBA_163 | reverse complement strand
CGGTCATCAGTCCGACGGCCCATATTGGCTGCATAGATGTCTCCTATCCCAATGAGATTGCGTCACCAACGCCCTGACGCAGTGCCAAGATACCGCTGTCGAAATGACGGGTGGGATGAATGCGGTTGGTGAGCAGGGTCCATGCCCGGCCTGCTTCAAAATCGATCCAAAAGCCGGTTCCGGTAAACCCGGTATGGCCAATCGTATCCTTCGAATTGAAGCTGCCGCCCGACC
>NZ_JAWJBP010001379.1:0-234 GCF_046535935.1 Tritonibacter sp. SIMBA_163 | reverse complement strand
ACAGCGCAAGCGCTGCCATCAAGGCCAGCCACGGCACCAGCCAGACACCGGCCCAAGAGAGCGGCAGCCACTGGCGCAGCCGCGCGCTGGCAACATACCAGAGGCTGCCTGCCAGCGCGGCGCTAAGGGGTAGCCATACAATGATGAGCAGGGTACTGGCCAAGTGGCGCTCTACCCAAGGTGCTAGCAGCAGCCCGGCAATAAAGCCCACGACGACACCGGGAATGGCTTCCA
>NZ_JAWJBP010001378.1:0-234 GCF_046535935.1 Tritonibacter sp. SIMBA_163 | reverse complement strand
AAAAAGGGGTAGTTAGTCAAGGATACAGCCATTTACGAAAAAAGTAATCGAGATAATGAAAAATATCCCGGAAGGAAAAGTCATGTCCTACGGGCAAGTAGCCCGGACAGCTGGAAGCCCGCGTGCTGCCCGCCAAGTCGCAAGGATCCTTCACAGCATGAGCCAAAAACATGGCATTCCCTGGCATAGAATCGTCAACGCAAAAGGGGAAATTGCCATTAAAGACGGTGAAGG
>NZ_JAWJBP010001377.1:0-234 GCF_046535935.1 Tritonibacter sp. SIMBA_163 | reverse complement strand
ATAATCCAAAAGGGGCGGTCAACGGGCTCAGTCTCGTCCTGCCTTTCGCTGACAGGAGTTTCGACTTCGTCATCATGACGTCGGTAGTCACCCATCTGCCGTCCGACGAGGTTAAAACCTATCTCGAACAGGTTTCCCGCGTTCTCGCTCCTGGCGGAAAATTGTTCATGACCGCGTTCGTCGTGGACGATGTGGCCGCGCGAGACCGTCACGGCAAACGTGACAAGCGACTTG
>NZ_JAWJBP010001376.1:0-234 GCF_046535935.1 Tritonibacter sp. SIMBA_163 | reverse complement strand
GTCGCCGGTGGCAATTCCTTCTACGAAAAGCGCAACCGCGATGGCTCGCTGCAGAACCCTGTCCCGCAGGAACCATACAATCTTGCCCTCGCCTATTCGCCGCAATCGCCTTCTGTTCCGCAGGATCCATCTTATGATGTGACCCTACCGCAGACCGGTCCGGTTCCGGGAACGGAACCGACTGTTCAGGTAGCACTGGCGGAGGCTTCCAAGGCTCAAAGCGCAGAACAGAAC
>NZ_JAWJBP010001375.1:0-234 GCF_046535935.1 Tritonibacter sp. SIMBA_163 | reverse complement strand
CTTGCCAGAAAAATCCTCCGCGCCGCGTGATGTTCAGGGTCCGTTCGAGCTTAGCGCAGGATTTTGAACAGACCTTGTTCTGCCCCCTGATCCGTGATTACATTGAAGACATACAGGGCAAGCGCGAGAAGCTCTTAGTTATAATCGAGACCAACGGTGGCTCGATCGAGACTGCCGAACGTATAGCTGATGTATTCCGTTACCATTACCCCGGCGAAGTGAACTTTCTCGTCC
>NZ_JAWJBP010001374.1:0-234 GCF_046535935.1 Tritonibacter sp. SIMBA_163 | reverse complement strand
AAATAAAATGATCATTGCCGCGAATACTGTACCTCCTGCAAATAATACGGGTTTTGCCGTTGCACGCATTGCCACTTTCATCGCTTCATATTGATTTTCATCATGATTCAACTCTTCACGATAGCGAGAAAAAACAAATAATGAATAATCAATCACAGCCGCAAATAATAAAATACTCATAATAGAAGTGGTCGAGTTATTGATTTCAAGTCCACCGACGCCAAGTAAAGCGAC
>NZ_JAWJBP010001373.1:0-234 GCF_046535935.1 Tritonibacter sp. SIMBA_163 | reverse complement strand
ATCTGGAGAATAAGGTGCTGAAGGCGTTGGAGACGCTTCCACCGGTTTTTCCTGAGTCTCTTTGCTTGATACTCTCGGGAGAGAGGGAATCCCCGCTACCGAAACCGCAGCAACCGCTTCTTGTTCCCCCGGTAAATGCACTAAATGACCTAACCCGCCACAAGTGGAACAAGTTTGTCCAAAAATCTCATAAAGGCTTTGTCCTTGGCGTTTACGGGTTAACTCAATCAATCC
>NZ_JAWJBP010001372.1:0-234 GCF_046535935.1 Tritonibacter sp. SIMBA_163 | reverse complement strand
CTTGAGAAGTGTCCTTGCACAGCGAAGTGCAGGGCAACGTCGGACAGTGAGAGGCGCCATTTGTGCGATGCACGCACACGCGGCGAGTCCTCCTCATCACCACGCAAGGAGCAATCTCGATGAAACCGATCTTTCTCAGCACACTCATCCTTCCCGCACTGATGGCCACTGCAGGCATTACTCAGGCCAGTGACAGTAGCAACGGTATGGAAGCCTCTTATTTAACCAGCGCAC
>NZ_JAWJBP010001371.1:0-234 GCF_046535935.1 Tritonibacter sp. SIMBA_163 | reverse complement strand
GGCAGTCTGACATTGCGCAACGCCGGCGTGCGAAAGGCATAAGCATCCTCCGCTGCGCCGGTCACACGCAAACGCCCCTCATCACGGTTGTGGGCTTCGAAACGTGCGGCCTTGCCCGGCCACAACTGAGGCACTGCAAGAGCGTGAAAATCGTGATCTGTCTGCAACCAGACGGAATGGCACTGACTGCAGGCCGCCTTGTCATAGAACAGCTTCATGCCGCTCTGCGCATCG
>NZ_JAWJBP010001370.1:0-234 GCF_046535935.1 Tritonibacter sp. SIMBA_163 | reverse complement strand
GGCGGGTAGATGTCGGTGGTCAGCCGGTCCTCAAACCCGTGCAGCTGGTCGGGGCCGACGAAATGCATCTTGCCGGAGAGGCAGGTGTAATAGCCCGCACGGCGCAGGTGGGGGGCGTATGTCGGGATGGAGGAGGCGAATTCGGCGGCATTATCATAGACGCCCGTGGCGGAGGGCAGCTGTCCGGACATGAAGCTGGCCCGTCCCGGTGCGCAGAGGGGGCTGGCGGTATAG
>NZ_JAWJBP010001369.1:0-234 GCF_046535935.1 Tritonibacter sp. SIMBA_163 | reverse complement strand
GTTTCAATGCAGTTATCCACAATTCCTAATTTCTCAGCAGGTATGGATTCAAACATCTCCCGAAATGTCGGATATGTGTATAACTTTTTGATGTTCACCCTTAGTTTCTCGTCTTCACCGGGAAGTTTCGTAAACTCTATCGTGTCTCCCTGCTTCAGTCTTCTTCTCTTCTCATCGTACAGCCTGACTTCCACCGTTTTCTTTCCCGATTGGATTTGCTGGAAAGGCTCTTTG
>NZ_JAWJBP010001368.1:0-234 GCF_046535935.1 Tritonibacter sp. SIMBA_163 | reverse complement strand
GTATGCATTGATGAAGATTACAAAATTCTCACATACAATCATCGTCATGCTTTTGGCGTCCACGAGTTTGAAGCAGCTGAGAGTGCGACAGGGCGCAGGCTTAAGAGAGGTATGCGAAGACGTTACAATCGCCGAAAGAAACGCTTGCAATTACTGCAATCTTTATTTGATTCATACATAACGGATGCGAAGTTTTTCTCGACTTCGGATTCCAAACATTTTTGGAAAAATAAC
>NZ_JAWJBP010001367.1:0-234 GCF_046535935.1 Tritonibacter sp. SIMBA_163 | reverse complement strand
TGCTGCTTATATCCGGCTTAATCAGGTACGTAGAGACGGAATACATAGGTTTATAAGAGCAAACCCGGGGAACTGAAACATCTAAGTACCCGGAGGAAAGGACATCAATAGACACTCTGTTAGTAGCGGCGAGCGAACGCGGACCAGCCGAGCCTGATTAGTGACCAGAACATGTTGGGAAGCATGGCCATAGCGGGTGACAGCCCCGTATGGGAAGCTCTGAAGGACGTATTA
>NZ_JAWJBP010001366.1:0-234 GCF_046535935.1 Tritonibacter sp. SIMBA_163 | reverse complement strand
CTCGCCCTGGTGATGCGCTGCCGTTTGTACTGTTTGCCACCTTGAAAACCCTCGGGGCGGTGGTCATTGGCCTGCTGCTTTCGGCCTTCTTAACCCAAACCATTGGCCGCCGTATCCAGCTTTCTGACGACCTGCGTCGTAAACTGCCGCTGCTGGAAGTGCGCCTGAATAGCTACGTGCCCAATGCGCTGCGCGTACTGCGAACGGTGATTGTGGTCGCGGTGATTATGGTGG
>NZ_JAWJBP010001365.1:0-234 GCF_046535935.1 Tritonibacter sp. SIMBA_163 | reverse complement strand
GCGTAGCAGGACAGGATGTTGACGAAGGCGGCGGCGCTGTTGGTGCCGTCGGCGCCGCGGAAGGTCATGGTCGGGCCGAAGGCCTGGGCCAGGCGCAGCAGGCCCAGCACGTTGACGTCCAGCTCGTCGCGCGCGGTGTTGATGCCGTGGCGCGAGAGCACGCCGCCGGGGCGGATATGGTCGGCGGTGTTGATCAGGATGTCGGTCTTGCCGCCGATCTCGCCGGCCAGGTCC
>NZ_JAWJBP010001364.1:0-234 GCF_046535935.1 Tritonibacter sp. SIMBA_163 | reverse complement strand
CCCAAGGTCGAGTGCCACGTCCAGAGCGAGGTGCTGGCATCGCCGTGCGGCGACATCCAGCTCGACGGCACGACCGACGTGCTCAGCCCCATCGGGGCCAGCAACGGCATCTTCCTCGACTGGAAGACGGGGTGGGTGGACAGCGGCTACGTCCATCAAGGCTTTGCCTACGCCCGCTCCATGTGGGACTTGCTCGGCCAGCCCGATGAGGCGGTTATCACCGGCGTCTTCGTC
>NZ_JAWJBP010001363.1:0-235 GCF_046535935.1 Tritonibacter sp. SIMBA_163 | reverse complement strand
TGGACGAAGTGGTGGTAAAAATTGCGGGCAAATCCTTCTGGCTCTCGCGCGCCGTCGATCAGCATGGCGTCGTTCTCGACGAGCTCCTCCAGGCACGACGGAACAAGCGCGCCGCGAAACGGCTCCTGGTCAGGCTGATGAAACGCACAGGTTTGGTGCCCCAGCGGATCGTCACCGACAAGCTGCGCTCATACGGCGCGGCCGAGCGCGAGGTCGCGCCGGGCCTCGATCACTG
>NZ_JAWJBP010001362.1:0-235 GCF_046535935.1 Tritonibacter sp. SIMBA_163 | reverse complement strand
GCTCCTGGCTCAGTGTCATGGTACTTGTGATGGGCTGCACGGACAGACTCCTTGAATTGCCCTGTCAACTCTGTCTTTGCCCGCGCCTGTGGACAAGGGGAAAGGGCGCCACCCTGCCTCAGGCACTTGCAGCGCTCCGACGCTCGGTTCGACACACGCCGGGGTGAAATCTCTGGCTACAATGTAGCCACTCCGCGTGAGGTCGCAATGGGGGTTGGGTTCATCTCAATTCGAC
>NZ_JAWJBP010001361.1:0-235 GCF_046535935.1 Tritonibacter sp. SIMBA_163 | reverse complement strand
GAGGCCGTAGTAGATCAGCCATAGCTGGATCAGCAGCGGCGTGCCCCGGATCACGGTGCAGAAGGCGCGCGCCGTCCAGGCCAGCGGCCAGGGGCCAGTGACTTGCGCAAGCCCTATCGGGAGCGCCAGGGACATGCCGAAAGAGATCGAGAGACCCAGCAGTTGCAACGTCAGCCACAGACCTGCCAGGAGGCGGGGCGCGTATTCAGGTAGCCAATACCATTCCATCACGGGG
>NZ_JAWJBP010001360.1:0-235 GCF_046535935.1 Tritonibacter sp. SIMBA_163 | reverse complement strand
GGCACAATCACATCGGTGCGGTCGAAGGTCTCAATCAGGGTCGAGCGAACAGAGATGTCGCGCACGTAGGCCATAAGCCCGCGATCATTGATACAATCCCCTTTGGAGACCGGACGCTCGATCAACAGAATAATCACGGAGACGAAGTTCGACACGATGGTCTGCAGGCCAAAGCCGATCCCAACCGACAGCGCACCAGCGACGATCGCCAGAGACGACAGATCAAGACCAGCCG
>NZ_JAWJBP010001359.1:0-235 GCF_046535935.1 Tritonibacter sp. SIMBA_163 | reverse complement strand
GGGGCCAGCAGTGGCGAAGCGGTGGAGCTGGGGGGGGGTGCCGCCGCCGGTGGGCTACCGGTATTGGCGACGGTTTCCTACGCAACGGGTGCGATCATCGGCAAGAAACACCTGGGCGAGACCTTCAGCTGGGTCCGCAGAGCACAACCGCAGCAACTGTGCAGCGACGCCCTCTGACCTTACTTTGCAGCCTGACGGAAGCAGGACAGGATCTGCCGCGCCGCCTCTCCTGTTG
>NZ_JAWJBP010001358.1:0-235 GCF_046535935.1 Tritonibacter sp. SIMBA_163 | reverse complement strand
ACTGGGTTCAGACACCTCTGATCCGCTACAGGTATAAGCCAAGTTCTGAGGCACCTCCTCGCAGAGCCGCCGCTCTGCCCTGATGCCGAAGCGATAGCCCACCAGAACCATCTGGATGAGGAGTTCGGGATCGACGGAGGGCCGCCCGATATGCCTGTAGAAGTCGGCGAGGTAGGTGCGGCTATCAGGAAAATCCACGCACCGGTCGATAGAGCGCAGGAGGTGGTTCTGCGGG
>NZ_JAWJBP010001357.1:0-235 GCF_046535935.1 Tritonibacter sp. SIMBA_163 | reverse complement strand
AAATCCCACCGTGGCGTCCTGCCTGCTGGGGTTGATCTATCCGACAGCGTCGAGAATGAATTTCTCTGCATGAGCTTTTGCCGCGCCATGGGCATGGATGTGGCTGAGAGCGAGATAGCAGATTTTGAAGACGTGCGGAGCCGTATCGTGACGCGGTTTGATCGGCGCTCGACCAAAGATGGCCGCTTGATCCGGCTCCCGCAGGAAGACTTTTGCCAAGCGCTCACAGTCCCAC
>NZ_JAWJBP010001356.1:0-235 GCF_046535935.1 Tritonibacter sp. SIMBA_163 | reverse complement strand
GCTCTGCTGGGGCCCGTTTTGCGTTCGGCAGAGCTCGGACAACGCTCCGGTTAACGGGGCGCGCGCCCTCTTGGCGCTGTTTTCAGCCGCGTCGGGCAGGATGGCGGCAGATTGCCAGTACCCGAAGGGCCCAGCCGCTATGCCTCCGACGTCTCCCCAGCGTTCCGACAGTCTTGATCTGCACTATCTGATGCCAGCGCAGGCGCAGAAACATGTGACCCATAATGACGCGTTC
>NZ_JAWJBP010001355.1:0-235 GCF_046535935.1 Tritonibacter sp. SIMBA_163 | reverse complement strand
CTCTCACCGCCGCGTATGCAGCAAGCGGGACCCCGTCAGCCCCAACGCTGAACGCCCCGACGCTGCCGTCGATGGTGCCGTTCATCGTCAGCACCCCGGTGACCGAAAGCGCAGCCCCGCTCTGGGTGGCGATGATCACGCCATCGTTGGTCACGTCGCCCGCAACCGAAGTTGTGGCCGAGAGCGCGAGCCGGCCCTCCTCCGAGATCAGCACATCATCGCTGAAGCTGCCGCC
>NZ_JAWJBP010001354.1:0-235 GCF_046535935.1 Tritonibacter sp. SIMBA_163 | reverse complement strand
CACCAGCGTGTCCATCCTCGCCCAGCACTCCGCCACCCGCGAGGCCCTGCTCGCCGACAGTGCGCGCCTGCGGGCGATGCTCGCCGAGAGCGGCTTTGCCGACGCGGAGGTGTCGGTGGACAGCGGGCGCGCCGACGGCGGCGAGGGCCGCGAGGGCTTCGCCGAGGGTGGCCGGGGCGATGGCGGCCCGGACGGGGGCGGCGAGCCCGGCGCCGGGGACGGCGCGGGCGAATCC
>NZ_JAWJBP010001353.1:0-235 GCF_046535935.1 Tritonibacter sp. SIMBA_163 | reverse complement strand
CTCGGCGGGCTGTTGCTGGCACCGACGAGGTCTCTTCTCGGTGGCCTGCTTCTGGGCCTGCTCACGGTAAAGCCGCATCTGGGAATCCTCGTTCCCTTTTGCCTGGTGGCTGCGGGCAACTATCGCGCCGTGGCGTCAGCCACCTTTGTCAGTGTTGCGATGGTTGTCCTGAGTGGCGTCTTGTTCGGCTCGGAGATCTGGCCACTGTTCTTTTCCGAGACCAATCCGATGATGC
>NZ_JAWJBP010001352.1:0-235 GCF_046535935.1 Tritonibacter sp. SIMBA_163 | reverse complement strand
CAATCACTCCAGCCCAGCCGAAGACCCAGGAAATACGGCTGGATACGGATAATTGATGAATCGTCAATGCCAGAATCCCGCCAACCCCAAATTCCCAGACACGCGTAAAGGTGTGATAATAGGCGACCGGTTGATTGGCTGAAGTCAGGTAAACCGAATAGCCAAACGACGCAATGGCTAATACCGAGATCAATGCAATCAGCAGGCCCTTCAAGCGATTTTCTGACACCAGGCG
>NZ_JAWJBP010001351.1:0-235 GCF_046535935.1 Tritonibacter sp. SIMBA_163 | reverse complement strand
ATATTGGCGTCGTTGGCGGCGGAGTTGGCTTAGAGAAGGTATCGTCGGCACGTTCACCGCTGGCAGCCGCTTCCAGCGCTTGGCAAAGGGCCGGGTCGGCATCAGGCAGCGCATCTGGTGTTGCCCCTTGGGCCAACTGACTGACTAGGTCTGCCAGGGCGTCGATGGCTTCATAGAGCAGGCCGATACTGCCAGGGGTTGGCGTTTGGCTTCCATCACGAAAAGCGCTGAGCAG
>NZ_JAWJBP010001350.1:0-235 GCF_046535935.1 Tritonibacter sp. SIMBA_163 | reverse complement strand
GGCCGCAAGATGACGCTCCTCAGGGCTGGCTAAATCCCACTGGTTAGGCATGCCTTCAACCTCTCAAGTCCGCGTCGAATCAAGCTTTTCACGCTCCCCAGCGGCTGGGTAAGCGTGTGGGCGAGTTCACTGTGTGTCAGCCCCTGGAAAAAGGCCATTTCCATTAGCTGTCGTTGATGGCTGCTGAGCGTATTTAAACAGGTTTGCAGTTTGCCATGCTGTTGGGCGTTAATAC
>NZ_JAWJBP010001349.1:0-235 GCF_046535935.1 Tritonibacter sp. SIMBA_163 | reverse complement strand
ACTTCAACGCCGCACTTCTCACAGATGACGCCACGGTGTTTCAGGCGCTTGTACTTACCGCACAGGCACTCGTAATCTTTTACCGGCCCAAAGATACGGGCGCAGAAAAGGCCGTCACGTTCTGGTTTGAACGTACGGTAGTTGATGGTTTCCGGCTTTTTAACTTCACCGAAAGACCATGAACGGATCATGTCTGGCGAAGCCAGAGCAATTTTGATCGCATCAAACTCTTCGG
>NZ_JAWJBP010001348.1:0-235 GCF_046535935.1 Tritonibacter sp. SIMBA_163 | reverse complement strand
GGGCAATCATGAATTAATTATTAACAAATCGGTCTTTCTCGATAATTCCCTTCTCTAGGAAGACATGATTCTTAAAGAAGGGTTCACAATAGGAAATGAAGAAGCGGAAATCTCAATTCGAGAGAACGCTATCTGCAATTAAAAGTACCGACTCTGAGGGTTGGTCAAGCAAAGATATAATAGGAGTTTAATTCCTATCCTAATCGCGATCGTATTCTCTCCATCGGACAATACC
>NZ_JAWJBP010001347.1:0-235 GCF_046535935.1 Tritonibacter sp. SIMBA_163 | reverse complement strand
AGAACATACATGTACCCACGTAATTGTTCTAGTTGCGACGGCAGACGCAACAGTGGCTCTAACGGAAACACTGGACCTACTGGGCCTACCGGAATTACTGCAAGTGCTGTATATTCTATTTTTTTAATCACTGATATATAGCCCTTACTAAAAAATAATTTATTTAACAAAAAAAGACCCGAGATTCGGGTCAGCAAATAGAAATACAAATGAATTAAAACAAATAACAGACAAG
>NZ_JAWJBP010001346.1:0-235 GCF_046535935.1 Tritonibacter sp. SIMBA_163 | reverse complement strand
GGTCGACCGGGGCCGGGCGCTGCTGCGCGGCGGCGGCCGAGAGGGCGACACGGTCTGGGTCTCCGGCCGGCCGGGCGAGGCGGTCATCGGGCTCGAAGTCGCGCGCGGCGAACTGCCGGGGTTGGCGGCGGAGCATCGCGCGGCGCTCAAGGCCCGCTACGATCTGCCGGACCCGCGGCTCTCGCTCGGCCAGGGGCTGGTCGGCATCGCCAGCGCGGCGCTCGACGTTTCTGAC
>NZ_JAWJBP010001345.1:0-235 GCF_046535935.1 Tritonibacter sp. SIMBA_163 | reverse complement strand
CGATGGTCATCCGTTCGAGCGGCACAAGTGCGCTGCGCGGCCCGTCAACGACCACCAAGTCAGCTGCGACACGGGGGTCCTCGAGTTCTACATCATCGACCACCCGTTCACCGATCGACGCCTCGTGCTGCCGTAGCCACGCTACGATGTGCCGGGCGCGGCCCGCACCGATACGCGGCACCGGCCGCCACCAGCTGCCTCCGCGGCGGTTACAGAATGCCACCAGATCGCCAAG
>NZ_JAWJBP010001344.1:0-235 GCF_046535935.1 Tritonibacter sp. SIMBA_163 | reverse complement strand
CGGTGTGCAAGTGTGGTGTATAATTAGAATATACGGTTTACCCGCGGAAACGGGATATGAAAAATTCGTATATTTCAATGATTAACTTCTTCTTAATATTACTCACAACTTGGCCGCCCAAAAGGACGGCTTTTTTTGACCACTGACCACATAAATGACCACATTTGATCTAAAAGTTTGCGAAAGTTAGCGAACGTATATTCTTGTTCGTGATTATTAAAATTTTTGTTCATAC
>NZ_JAWJBP010001343.1:0-235 GCF_046535935.1 Tritonibacter sp. SIMBA_163 | reverse complement strand
GTGCTTCCGCTCGTTGAATGCCGGCTGGATTCCCGTAAAGGCCCAAAGATAAGCGTTGCTGATGCGGATCTTTTCGTTCGGAATTGGGCTTGGGAGGAAACTGTCCTTGCAGACTGAGTTTATTCCCTCGCAGCTGAAGCGTTAATCCTACCTTGCCGGTCTTGAGGCGTTGATTCGCTTCCTGCAAGAGTTTGAGTGTTTTTTCCACTGTCTTAGATTTGGCTTAAAATCCCAC
>NZ_JAWJBP010001342.1:0-235 GCF_046535935.1 Tritonibacter sp. SIMBA_163 | reverse complement strand
CACCCAGATAACTCGTCTTCGCTGAAGCCGCGAGAGAACTCGCCACCAACCCCGCCAGTGCCAGCGCAACGGTGGTTGCATTTTTTCTCATCGCCCAAAACCTCCAATTTGATGCCAGTTCACGTCACTTAAAAAATTGTTTCATTGCGTTACTATTTTCTTAACGAACCGCTAAAATTTGTTGAAACTTTGTGATGACGGCCAGCCACACCGACCTGTTGAAACAGGCGGCGGC
>NZ_JAWJBP010001341.1:0-235 GCF_046535935.1 Tritonibacter sp. SIMBA_163 | reverse complement strand
ACCTATCCTTTCTTTTCCCTGACTTTTCTTTAATTCTGATATAACCGCCCACAATATCATGTTCAAGATTAACTAATTCGTTAACCAGTAACGTAGTTTGGATGTAGGGTGTTTTCATTCGGACTTTATCTTCAATGCTTGCATTTTGATACCCTGATTTATCCGATAAAAAGTCACTGCCTTCAATTTCACTAATCAGTAATTCGATATTAGAACTTTGAAGGTTTACACGTAG
>NZ_JAWJBP010001340.1:0-235 GCF_046535935.1 Tritonibacter sp. SIMBA_163 | reverse complement strand
CAGCGGATTGGTGATGATCCGCAGCGCAAAGGTGCCGTAGCTCATCTGGGCGCCGGAAAACCGCAACAGCACGCCGACATTGATGAAGTTGATCGGCAGGATGATCACGGCCATCACCAGCGCCACCACCGTCAGCCCGGTGTCACCCTGGATCTTCTGGGCGATCGCGAGCGCGATGAAGGCATTCCAGCGGGTGGCGGTCTGGAAGACGGAGCTGAAGGCCGAAGCCGCGACC
>NZ_JAWJBP010001339.1:0-235 GCF_046535935.1 Tritonibacter sp. SIMBA_163 | reverse complement strand
CGGCATCCGTGTGCGGCCATTGGGCGACGAGGGCGGGCACGGCGGGGGGTATCGAATAATCCACCTTCCGCCTGCGGTGACCGTTCCGGTTGATGATGGAGTAAAGGCCGACCGCGGCGACCACGGCAAAGACGAGCACGGTTGCCCGCAGGAAGCGTGGGGCATTGCCGTTCCAGGCAAAATCCCACCAGAGCGTGTTGGAATATTCCACGTGGCGATAAACGAAAAATCCGAG
>NZ_JAWJBP010001338.1:0-235 GCF_046535935.1 Tritonibacter sp. SIMBA_163 | reverse complement strand
GCCGTAGCTTGCCGCGCTGGTGATGCAGGTGCCGACGAGAACGAGTGCAAGAATCTTCAGCCACACACCGGCCAGAAGGACGAGGAAGCCGAGCGGGATCAGCACGAACCCGAGGGCGAGCGCACGGTCATTGGTCATCCGTCGGGCACTCGGTTGGCAGAGAAACCCCACGAAGATTGCCAAGCAGCTGACGAGTCCGGTCCATCCACCGAGGTCGCTCGCGGCGAGCTCCAGC
>NZ_JAWJBP010001337.1:0-235 GCF_046535935.1 Tritonibacter sp. SIMBA_163 | reverse complement strand
GCTGCTGAAAGACGACTCTAAAATCGAAGAAGTTAAAAAAATCACCGCGGAACGTCACGGTAAAATCGTTCGTATCGTTGACGCGGAAAAAGTTGAAAAAAAATTCCTGGGTCGTCCGATCACCGTTTGGCGTCTGTACTTCGAACACCCGCAGGACGTTCCGACCATCCGTGAAAAAATCCGTGAACACTCTGCGGTTGTTGACATCTTCGAATACGACATCCCGTTCGCGAAA
>NZ_JAWJBP010001336.1:0-235 GCF_046535935.1 Tritonibacter sp. SIMBA_163 | reverse complement strand
CCGCAACGTGCGGCTCGAAAACCCCCGCCGACAATCAAGCCGACGGGGGCAGGAGGGAAAGAGCAGATACACGTCATGCACTGGCGGTCAGGCTGCCGGGCAGCTTGTCGCCGAGGTGCCGCTGAGCGATCTCGGCCATCGCCGGTCGATCCGTGGCGGGCAGCTTGCCCAGCACGGCGACGGCCAAGGCGTAGGCCATCTCGCCGGAGCGAACCGTCTCGCGGCCCCACGCCAG
>NZ_JAWJBP010001335.1:0-235 GCF_046535935.1 Tritonibacter sp. SIMBA_163 | reverse complement strand
GGCCGATGTGTTCGGAACGTTTTCCGTGGTGGTCGTGGTGATCTTGATGCGGTCGAAATCAACCTGGAACGCCTCGGCCACCACCTGCGCGGCCTTGGTGTTCAGGCCCTGACCCATCTCGGTGCCACCGTGGTTCAGATGGATCGAACCGTCGTTGTAGATGGGGATCAGCGCTCCGGCCTGATTGTACCACGTGGCGGTGAAGGAGATGCCGAATTTGACCGGGGTCAGCGCG
>NZ_JAWJBP010001334.1:0-235 GCF_046535935.1 Tritonibacter sp. SIMBA_163 | reverse complement strand
CTGTTGCCCCTATCGCAATGCACAAGGGCCGTCCAGCGGTGGGACGCCATCTTCGCCATGTAAAGCTGAAGTGCAAGTCAAAAATACGCTTGGTTCCTTTCACAATGTCGTCGGTATACCGATATCAGGATGAAGTGCGGCGATGGCCGCGAGCGGCTCCCGGTGATCTTTGACCAGCAGGAGCTGGGGAAGGGCGCCGTGCCCGGGAACCGGATAGGTCTGCTCCAGATCCGGC
>NZ_JAWJBP010001333.1:0-235 GCF_046535935.1 Tritonibacter sp. SIMBA_163 | reverse complement strand
ACTCGCCGAAAAGCACTGGATGTTCCAGCGCCAGGACCAGGTCGAACGCATCATGATGTGCGACGACTGCCGCGTCGTGGCGCAGTTCGAAAGCGGCGATTCACCCTACAAGTACGGCGAGGTGCCGCGGCCCCGAACGACCGATGACTACAAACGCGGCGAGAGCTAGACCAACCTCCGGTTTCAGGCCACTCTAATCCGCTGGCCAAGTTGCAACTTGCTCGACGACGCAGGG
>NZ_JAWJBP010001332.1:0-236 GCF_046535935.1 Tritonibacter sp. SIMBA_163 | reverse complement strand
AGGTGCTTGTCTTGTCGCGTCAGGGCATGGGCCTGACGTCGGTGCCGGATCGGAGGGGCCGGCCATTGGAAGCCGGTCGATCGGAGACCGGATTTTGCTGCCGGCTTTTGCTGCCGGATTTCGCCGGTCGATCGCCGATCTGTTCCGGCCGATGCCTGCCTGGCCGATCCGGGGCGCGGTGAGAGATGATGCGATCGGGATATCCATGCCTATCAAGCGGGCCCCATCAAGCGGCC
>NZ_JAWJBP010001331.1:0-236 GCF_046535935.1 Tritonibacter sp. SIMBA_163 | reverse complement strand
GCCAAGCACGGAGGACTGGAAGTCGGATCGCGCGCGCTAAGAAAAAGGCATGACGTGCTCGCTGCGCTGCGCTCGCCGCATCGGCGCTGCGCTTCGATGCATTCAAGGCGGGGAATCGCTGTAAGCGCTTGTCGGGCAGAGACTTGGAGGCGGGGATACAATGCTACCCCCTTGGGGGCCGTCCCGGTCCTTACGCGCGGGTCAAGACCGAACAAAGGGAATTGGGGCGGCCATTT
>NZ_JAWJBP010001330.1:0-236 GCF_046535935.1 Tritonibacter sp. SIMBA_163 | reverse complement strand
CAGAAGTCTTCGAGAGTCGTGACGGCGGGGGCATCACGGCCCAGCCCCGGATCGACCCGCTGGGCGGGGAAAGTGGGGGGCTCACGGTGCTGGGACGGTCTGGGGATGGGAAGCCCGCGCTCCTCGAGCGGATGCTGCGCATGACCCTCGTCCTCACCGAGATGACCGACACACAGCCGGGCAACACTCTCTATATTACGGCTCCGCCTGACCCCACCATCATCACGCTGGCCTAA
>NZ_JAWJBP010001329.1:0-236 GCF_046535935.1 Tritonibacter sp. SIMBA_163 | reverse complement strand
AACCGGGTACTTCCAACGTTTTACGCAGCGAGCTTAAAAAGCTGGGGCGGTTAAACTGCATGGGCGAGAGGTTAACTGCCATCCGGCAGTGGCTTGGCAGCAGTAGCTGGCGCATTAAAAAGTCTTTGGCGGCGCGTTCCATCACCCACTGGCTTAGGCCGATAATCTGCCCCGTTTCTTCTGCGATCGGGATAAACAGTGCTGGCGATATGGGACCCTTCACCGGATGGTTCCAG
>NZ_JAWJBP010001328.1:0-236 GCF_046535935.1 Tritonibacter sp. SIMBA_163 | reverse complement strand
ATGACAGATTGGGCAGTGAGGCCACCGGCAACCCGGACGCGGCCGCCGCGATCAACGAGCACCTGGGCACCCTTGGTGGCCAGTCCGACCCGGAGCGGTGGCGGGCCTTGCGCTACAATTCTGCCGACATTCGCGTCTCGGCGGGCGGCGGACCGGCCACAGACCTCGTGCCGCGCCGCGGCATGAGCAGGCTGACCGTCCGCGCACGACCCGTGCGCCAGCATCGCGCGTGTCCG
>NZ_JAWJBP010001327.1:0-236 GCF_046535935.1 Tritonibacter sp. SIMBA_163 | reverse complement strand
CCCGATCCGCAGCGACCGCCGTGCGCAGCTCCCCCACCATGCCCCGCAGCCGTTCCAGCGGGGCGCGCAGACGTTCGGTCTGGGGGGCCAGATCGCCAAGGACATCATCGGCCTCCAGCACCACACCGCCGCCAAAGGTCACCCGGCCACGGCCATTGCCATCACCAATCAGCCCGGCCCCCTCGGTGAGCTGCGCCACGGGCTCTGCCCCTGTCCCCGTGCGCGCCGCGTTGACG
>NZ_JAWJBP010001326.1:0-236 GCF_046535935.1 Tritonibacter sp. SIMBA_163 | reverse complement strand
GGCGCCCTTTGTGCTCGAACACGGTCAGGTGGGGGGCCGTCTGGTCTATGAACGGATGGCCTCCCTGCCCCAGCAGCTTTATGGTGCGGTCATTGCCTCCAACTATCAGGGCCAGGGTCTGAAGCTGTCGAAACATTTCCGCAGCCCCTCCTGAGGCACCTCAGCGCTGATAACTGACGCTTGCTAGGTCCGCCGTGACTTCCGCCTGCGCGGTGCGTTCCAGCACTGTCGACAGG
>NZ_JAWJBP010001325.1:0-236 GCF_046535935.1 Tritonibacter sp. SIMBA_163 | reverse complement strand
CACGCTGACGAGAACAAGGTAAAGCTGAACGCTACGTCGGCGCTGCCGGAGGCGCAGCAGGTGTACTTGCCCGCCGACCAGCGTGAAATGGTGAAATGCATGAGCACGGCTATTCGGGACGCGGCACCCGACACGCTGGGGACTGACAAGGGCAAGCTGCGCGCAGTCACCGTGTCGGTCTTTGGCATGTTGAACTGGCACTACATGGGGAACGCCGGGGCCGATAACGAGGACCG
>NZ_JAWJBP010001324.1:0-236 GCF_046535935.1 Tritonibacter sp. SIMBA_163 | reverse complement strand
GATGCCATCCAGGCTCTTGGCGACGCCCAACAGCCCCCGCGCGCCGCAGTTGCACCAGGCCCGCGCTGCCCCGCGCCGCGCCTCAGCCCAGAGCACCGGCAGATTGCGCCTGCACAGGCGCCAGGCTAAGGCCAGCACCATCAGGATCACCACAAGTCCCACGCTCTTTTGCAAATATGGCGCGTCGCCAGAGTACAGCCGCAGTTGCGGGATACCGTCGTCGAGAAAGCGTTTGT
>NZ_JAWJBP010001323.1:0-236 GCF_046535935.1 Tritonibacter sp. SIMBA_163 | reverse complement strand
CGCGGCGACGTCGGATTTCCCAATCATTTCACTGCGTGCCGGAAGCGCAAGACGTTTCACAGTATTTTCAAGTTGGCGGACATGCCCCGGCCAAGCATAGTGGCGAAGAAGATCTCGGGCGTCATCACTTATGGCCCGCCGGGACGCACCTTCGCTTCCCGCACGCAGAAGGAAAGGTTCGCATAACAGCGCGATACCCGCGACCCGCTCCCGCAAGCCCGGCACTGGCAGCTCCG
>NZ_JAWJBP010001322.1:0-236 GCF_046535935.1 Tritonibacter sp. SIMBA_163 | reverse complement strand
ATCCACTGGCGCACGCGGGACTCAGGCTCTGCATGAAGGGTGATATCCGTCACCACCGATACGCTATCCGCGCCCGCCTCCACCACGCCTGCGGCACGCTCAACCGACATGCCGCCGATGCCTACCAGGGGGGTCTGGCCCACGCGCGTCTTTCATTCGTTGACCCGCGGCAGTCTCTGCTGGTGCCATTTCATCTTCGTGAGGATCGTCGGATAGAGCGGACCAAGGGCGACGTA
>NZ_JAWJBP010001321.1:0-236 GCF_046535935.1 Tritonibacter sp. SIMBA_163 | reverse complement strand
CTGCACACACCAAGCGCCGTGTGGCAGAGCCGCCTGATATGGAAGGCCTGAAGGTCCGTACCGCGGTCGCGGATCTGCCACAGGAACCGGTCAAGGCGCTGGGCGCTTCGCCGACCCCGATCCCATGGACGGAGCTGTTCACCTCCTTTCAGACCGGCGTGGAAGAAGGCTCCAAGAACGGCATCACCGACATCATGGGCCTGAAGTTCCCGGATGCGGGGCTGCAGTACATCACC
>NZ_JAWJBP010001320.1:0-236 GCF_046535935.1 Tritonibacter sp. SIMBA_163 | reverse complement strand
ATAGCCTGCCACGCGATATGCGCGTGGTCCGCCGCCTCCAGCTGTATGGGCTCGATCTTGTAGCCGAGGTCGGCCAGCGTCGCCACGGCCGCGTCGAACGCCTGGGCGACAGCGGGGTCTAATGGGAAGCCGGGGACCTCCGCGACCCGCAGGACCCCCGGGTCCACTCGCGTTTCCCGGTACGCGAAGCTCGCGGATACGCTCGTCGAATCACGCGCATCGCCGCCCGCGAGGAC
>NZ_JAWJBP010001319.1:0-236 GCF_046535935.1 Tritonibacter sp. SIMBA_163 | reverse complement strand
GAAACACATGCACACGCACCGCGTCATCGGCGTCGCCATCCTTGAGCGCTTTTGCCATGGTGGCATACATGGCGCGCGTGATGGCGTTCTTCTTGTCGGCCCGGTTGAGACGGATGATCTGGATCGCGCCTGTGCGCTCGATCAGGATATGTTCGGTCATGCTTACGCCTCCAGCGCAGATTTGGCGGCGGCAAGGCTGGCGGCGCCGGTTATGACGGTATCCTTCAGGGAGGAAA
>NZ_JAWJBP010001318.1:0-236 GCF_046535935.1 Tritonibacter sp. SIMBA_163 | reverse complement strand
AGTGCGATGCAGGGCTCCTTGCCGCCGTTGTTCGGTTTCGGCTTGGCCGCTGGCGCGGCCTTGAGATTGCTATCCTCGGCCAAGGCGCAGTGCTCCTTTTACAAGCGCAGCTGCGCCCCGCCCGGAGCCGCATTGTTTGATATCTAAAGAATACGCGGCAGCGGTGGATGCGACCACTGCTCTTTGGAAGGGCACGCAAGCGGCGCAGGCGCGCCCGCCCGCACACGCAAAAGGGG
>NZ_JAWJBP010001317.1:0-236 GCF_046535935.1 Tritonibacter sp. SIMBA_163 | reverse complement strand
GGCACCGAGGCATCGAGGAATTCGGACCCCACCGGCAGGCCTATCTCGCTCAGGTCGAGGCAGATTTTGCGCGCGGTCGACAGCCCCTTGTTGATGCGGAAGGAGCCATCGAGATTGGGATCGTTGATCAGACCCTTCCAGCCCGCGATGGTGCGGGGGTTCTCTAACTAGACCCGCATCACGATCTCAACCTGGTCGCCCAGCTCGGCGCGCAAAGCGGCGAGGCGCCGGGCATA
>NZ_JAWJBP010001316.1:0-236 GCF_046535935.1 Tritonibacter sp. SIMBA_163 | reverse complement strand
ATGTTGGAGTTTCCTTGCACTAATCCCATCCAAAGAAACAAGTAGGAGGAAAGATCGGCTGTCCAGAGAAATGTGCCTAGCCCGTCACCTGATGAAGGGATCTCCGCTACTGAATAATCAAATTGATCGGGAAAACGATCAAAAAAGGAACTATCCGAAGCAGTAATTTCTGGAGGGGAATAGAGGGGGGTTACACTCAGATCTTCTGCACCCAGAGTGAGAAGGTTATCACCTAC
>NZ_JAWJBP010001315.1:0-236 GCF_046535935.1 Tritonibacter sp. SIMBA_163 | reverse complement strand
CAACGCACCTTGTGCCACCAGTGTCGCGGGCGCCATCGCAAGAGACGATCCGACCATGCAGCCGACCAGCACCTGATAGCCCTCGGCCAGCGCTGCATCGCGCAAGTTCAAGGCTTCGGTCAGACCGCCAGTCTTGTCCAGTTTGATGTTAACAACGTCATATTTGCCCTTGAGTGTTGGCGGGCTGGCGCAGTCATGCGCGCTCTCATCGGGGCGGACCGGCACCGGACGTTCCG
>NZ_JAWJBP010001314.1:0-236 GCF_046535935.1 Tritonibacter sp. SIMBA_163 | reverse complement strand
AAGCCGGATTTCTGGCTGTCGATGAGACGCTTCAATCGCCCCGGTTTCCTGAAGTCTTCGGTGCCGGCGATTGCGTCTCCATCAGCCGCTTTCCGGATCTTGCGAAAAATGGCGTCTACGCAGTGCGCCAAGGCCCTATATTATGGGACAATCTATTGAATTTTCTCGACGGAAATCCATTGGCATCGTTTACTCCCCAAACCCGCTATGTCGCGATTTTATCTACAGGCGGAGGC
>NZ_JAWJBP010001313.1:0-236 GCF_046535935.1 Tritonibacter sp. SIMBA_163 | reverse complement strand
ATTGAGTTTCGACGGTTTCAACAACGACAAAAACTGAAAGAGCAGACCACAAGCAGCGCTATGCAAGAGTTGTCTGCGGTATTAACGCCACAAACTGTTCCTGTTGCTGCGGAGGGAACACCATTACTGATTGCTGCAGGGGCGGTGGGTCGTGCTTTAGGAATTCATGTTTCTCCCCCTGCTGATTCAGAAGATTTATATCGGGTGGCGAATCCCCTAGACGCGATCGCGCGTGC
>NZ_JAWJBP010001312.1:0-236 GCF_046535935.1 Tritonibacter sp. SIMBA_163 | reverse complement strand
ATGGTTATGGATGCCCAAGGCAACAGTGCTAATATTACAGTGGTGGATGTGGCGCAGTCGAATGGCGTCATTCACGTGATAGACAGCGTACTGTTGCCATAAGCTCTGCTGTATAGGCTTGAGTCTGCTAATTAGTTAAGTTGTTGTTTAACCCCGCTGCTTTAGAAACAAAACAGCGGGTTTTTTTGTGTACAAAAAGCCGGTGTTAGCGCTGCCTGACAGCATTTGCTAACTCC
>NZ_JAWJBP010001311.1:0-236 GCF_046535935.1 Tritonibacter sp. SIMBA_163 | reverse complement strand
CCATGCGCGTGGCGCTGGTTCCCATCGAGGATATTCGTGAGAATGGCTTCGATATTCGCGTCGCGCGCTTTCAGGCAAGCGAGGATGTTTCCTACGCCATGTTCTCAGGCGGCGGCAACAGCTGGGCGGAAGCGCGGATGAAGGACGGGCAATATGCCCTGCCCGCCGCGGAAACGGGCGAACGCCCCGATCTCACCGGTCTTTCCTGCCGCTGGAACCCCATTCAGGCAACCCAC
>NZ_JAWJBP010001310.1:0-236 GCF_046535935.1 Tritonibacter sp. SIMBA_163 | reverse complement strand
CTGCCAAGGCGGTGACTACACCAAGCCTGTTTATAAAGATCTACGCGCTGCGGGTTGGAAAGGCTACTGGATTGATGCTGCCAGCACCCTGCGTATGGAAGACGACGCTACCATCGTGCTAGACCCGGTGAACCGCAACGTCATCGACGCTCAGCTTGCCAAAGGTGCGAAGACATTTGTGGGCGGTAACTGCACCGTTAGCCTGATGCTGATGGGCCTAGGTGGCCTATTCGAAG
>NZ_JAWJBP010001309.1:0-236 GCF_046535935.1 Tritonibacter sp. SIMBA_163 | reverse complement strand
GCCGATGCCGGGTACTCCAATGGCGCCCAGGCCGCAGCCTTGGAGGCGCAGGCGCTGTTTGCCCATGTGCCTGCGAACCGGGCAGTCAACACTCAAGGCGACGGTACGCTGCTGCCCCGCACCGCCTTTACCTACGACCCGCGGGCCGATGCCATGACCTGTCCGGAAGGCAAGGCGCTGACGCGCAAACAGGTAGTACGCAGAGATCATGCGGTGATCTATCAGGCGCGTGAACA
>NZ_JAWJBP010001308.1:0-236 GCF_046535935.1 Tritonibacter sp. SIMBA_163 | reverse complement strand
GGGCCACGCCGTTCTTGAACGCGATGAACGCCATCTGCGGCGCAAAGCCATTGCTCTGGAGGGCGGCGAGAAGGTGCTTGTCGATTTCGCGGAGCCGGTTGTGCTGGGTCACGGAGACAGGCTTGTTCTGGACGACGGGCGCGAAATTGAAATCCGCGCTGCAAGCGAGGAACTCTACGAAATTCGCGGGCGCGATCCGCTCCACATAGCTGAACTCGCCTGGCATATCGGCAACC
>NZ_JAWJBP010001307.1:0-236 GCF_046535935.1 Tritonibacter sp. SIMBA_163 | reverse complement strand
GACCAAGTCACGCATGCCGACCAACTTCGCCCTTCAGCACACAGCGGCGCACCGCGCTTCCGACCGCTCCGATCCCTGGGGCGATCTCCGCCGCTACGAGCAGGCGAAGGCCGACGGGACGGCGCCCGAGGCGTCGTTCGACGACCTGCTCGACGTGATCAACCCGCTGCAACACATCCCCGTGGTCTCGACAATTTATCGGGAGATCACGGGCGACACGATCCAAGGCGCGGCCC
>NZ_JAWJBP010001306.1:0-236 GCF_046535935.1 Tritonibacter sp. SIMBA_163 | reverse complement strand
AAAGTGGAACGGCTTTAAGAACGCACTTTCAGAAACATCATTTCTTAGTTGTCTTATACTTCTAAAAAAAATAACTATTAGTAAGGCAGTCAATAAAACTAGTGCGACACTACTATAACCAACAGCTAGATTTATAAATCCATTGTGAGGATGCGTAGAATTTAAGGTTAAATTATAAAATTGGTTAGGACCATACCCTCTAAAAGGATAGTCTTTTATATATTCTAAACCAATTC
>NZ_JAWJBP010001305.1:0-236 GCF_046535935.1 Tritonibacter sp. SIMBA_163 | reverse complement strand
CTCTGTAGTCACCAGACTCCAACCCGGGCGACGACATCGTATTTGCTGCATCCAGTGCGCCGCCGTAGTTGTTGAGGATCGTTGCATCCCCACGATTGCCGATCACTGCCGCATTCAGACCGTCACGCAAGCGCCCGGTTTCTGCATCACCACTCATGGCGATGACGCTGTTGATCTATATCCGATTGGCGATACCCAATTCGTTCGTATTGTCATAGTAGGCAGCGTTATCGGTA
>NZ_JAWJBP010001304.1:0-236 GCF_046535935.1 Tritonibacter sp. SIMBA_163 | reverse complement strand
CGTTGCGGACGTGCTTGCAGGCGGTCCAATCGACAAGAAGTCGCTTCGGGTAAAGACCGCCGAACGGATCATGGCGCAGGATGAGGCGGGGCTCACGCATTTCCGTCTGCCGATGGAGCGCGCTGTGCGTCACGCGGTTTACGGCGAAGACGCGCATCTGTTTGGTCCACGGCGGGAGGGCGTGGTCGGCCATGCGCAGGGGAAAGCTATCGTGCGCTGCGGTATCGAAGGTCTGG
>NZ_JAWJBP010001303.1:0-236 GCF_046535935.1 Tritonibacter sp. SIMBA_163 | reverse complement strand
CTGCCTTAAGCGTCGCGACCATGCCGGAGCCGGTCTCGCGGTACCCGTCACCGGATCCGGTCGCAGGATCGAAGCCCGCATCAGCCCAGCGCGCGACCTCTTTCTTATGGGTGCCGGAATCGTCCCCGCGCGAGGCAAACAGCGCCTCGGAGTCGGAGAGCTTCGACAATGCACCCTGCACATCATCCATGCCACCGACGCTTGCCGGGTCTGCGGCGGGGCCCACGATGACGAAA
>NZ_JAWJBP010001302.1:0-236 GCF_046535935.1 Tritonibacter sp. SIMBA_163 | reverse complement strand
AGCATGCCATGCTGCGCGCCAATGGCGTGTCGGTGCTTTTGACCAAGACGGGGGCTGGCAAGCTGTCGGCACAGCTTCGAATGGCTTATGCTTACGCGCTTGATCGTGGGTATGAGGGCATCATTACCATCGACGGCAATGGCAAGGACTCCGTTGAGTCCATCCCACTGTTCATCGATGCTTTGGACCGCGGTGTCGATTACGCGCAAGCTTCGCGGTTCATTTCGGGTGGCAAG
>NZ_JAWJBP010001301.1:0-237 GCF_046535935.1 Tritonibacter sp. SIMBA_163 | reverse complement strand
CCCGGCTGCGCGGACACGAGCCCCGACATCAGCACGTTGCCCGCCCGACCGGCCACAGCGCCGGACACCGCATAGGCCCAAAGCTTCGTCTGATTGACCCGCACCCCCGAGAGCCGCGACGTTTCGTCGCTGGAGCCGGTCACATAGATATGACGACCGATACTGAGGCGACGCAACAGGATGGCTGCCCCCAACGTCACCACCAGAAGCAGGATCGGGGGATAGTGGGTGCCGGGA
>NZ_JAWJBP010001300.1:0-237 GCF_046535935.1 Tritonibacter sp. SIMBA_163 | reverse complement strand
CGGTGCAGGACTGGTTCGCGGATCCTGCGGGGGTCGATGCGATCATGTATCACGGTTCGACCCACAACATGAGAGCCGTGCGGATCGGCGTAAATGAAGACGTCAACTTTGCCCTTCGTGCCGACGATGAGCGTCTGAAACAAGCCATGAAAAGCTTCGCCCTTGGAGCGCTGGGCAGTCAGGATTATCTTGGCCATCTGTCCACGGTCGCATCTTCGGCTCTGGTCGCGCGGGCCG
>NZ_JAWJBP010001299.1:0-237 GCF_046535935.1 Tritonibacter sp. SIMBA_163 | reverse complement strand
TGAGACTCAGCTCCTCCGCCGCCTCGTCAAAACTGAGCCTTCGCGCGACCGCTTCGAACGGTCGAATTGCGTTTAACGGCGGTAGTTTACGCATGACGTCGCCCACTTGCGCGAAGAAAACTCAGCTTGGCCTGACGAATGGGCATTTGTTTTTGGGCCTCCTCTTTCTGACGCCTGGGGAATGGAAAGGGAGGGAAAAGTGACACATAATATTATCTCCACCCGGCGGCGGTTGAG
>NZ_JAWJBP010001298.1:0-237 GCF_046535935.1 Tritonibacter sp. SIMBA_163 | reverse complement strand
CGCGGCTTTCAGGTCATGAAACGGCGCCTCGGTATAACGTGGGCTGAGGTAGGACGACAGCGCCCCCCCCGGCGGTGCGATTGATATCTCGTTGTCGTTCAGGATCACGATCAACCGCTTGCCCAGATGGCCGGCGGTGTTCATGGCCTCGAATGCCATGCCGGCGGTCAGCGCGCCATCGCCGATGACCGCGATCGTATCTCCAGGGGCCGCTTTAGTGACACCCCCAAGGTCGCG
>NZ_JAWJBP010001297.1:0-237 GCF_046535935.1 Tritonibacter sp. SIMBA_163 | reverse complement strand
TCATTCAGCGCACCGTCGAGCATCAGGAAATCGCGACCTTCGCCATGTTTCACGTAGATCACCTTGGACACCATCCAACCCGCATTGCCGGCAATCAACCGGCCCGGCTCGATTTCAATTTCGCAATTCAGATGGCCCAGCTCTCCCTTGATCATCTCCCCGTATTCGACCGGCAGCGCCCCGGCTTCATTTGATCGCGTGTCGGGCCTGCCCCGCCCGCCCCCAAGATCGAGGCCC
>NZ_JAWJBP010001296.1:0-237 GCF_046535935.1 Tritonibacter sp. SIMBA_163 | reverse complement strand
CGGTTTTTGCACAGCTTAAAGACGAGGATCACTTCGAAATGTGAAGAAACGGTAATTCTCTCGTGCGTCATGGCTTTGATGGGTGTGGTCACGTTACCGGGCTTGAGGTCGCTGGTTCATTTCTCTGGGCGTAGTCGGTGCTGAGGCAAACACAGAACGTGAGGGACAAACGCCACCGGTTTGCGCCGCAGATCGTCGCTCACGGTGTCTGGCTCTACGCCCGGGTCGACTGGGGCC
>NZ_JAWJBP010001295.1:0-237 GCF_046535935.1 Tritonibacter sp. SIMBA_163 | reverse complement strand
GGCAAATAGCTCATAGGCTTTGGGGAGATGAACGTTTGGCGAGAAGAGCCGAAGCCTTTGTCACGGTCAATGTACAGGGTTTGCCCAGAATACAGGGTGGTATGAACTTAGTGGCGCCTACAGCAAGTCCGTTGAGCATCGTAGGTAGATTGGCAGGATATGGATACACACCTATCCAACCGAGGACTATGCCATGAAGTACCATCTCGGCTTTTGGCATCATCTCGAAAAGGACCA
>NZ_JAWJBP010001294.1:0-237 GCF_046535935.1 Tritonibacter sp. SIMBA_163 | reverse complement strand
ATCGCTTTCGCCGATGCTCATGGCGCCGCGGGTGGGATGAAATCGCTGCCCCACCTCTGCGGCGGCATGGATGGTATCGTCCAACCGGCCACCGTGGGGAAACAGGTAGAGGTGATCCGAGGTCAGGCTGCAGCCCGAGAGCGCCAGTTCTGCCAGCCCCAGCGGGGTGGAGACCTGCAGATGCGCAGCCCCCTTGCGCGCCCAGATCGGGTAGAGCGTCTGAAGCCAACCGAACAG
>NZ_JAWJBP010001293.1:0-237 GCF_046535935.1 Tritonibacter sp. SIMBA_163 | reverse complement strand
GGCCTTGCTGGATGCTCCAATCGTCGACGATAGCGCTTAAACCTCGTCCCAGGGCGACGCTCAGCAGCAGAATGCTAAACGGCGGCCCGCTTGGCCGCCGTGTAGCATTCTGTGTCAGGACGCCGGGGTCAGCCCGCGTGTGCGCCAGCCGCGAGTGATTTCACGAAAGCGAGCACCGCGGACGCGGATTTGCCGGCACCAAGTTCGGCAACGATGGCATTGCCCACTACGGCGCAG
>NZ_JAWJBP010001292.1:0-237 GCF_046535935.1 Tritonibacter sp. SIMBA_163 | reverse complement strand
GGCGAAGTTCCCCGAAACCGCACAGCTGCCCTTGCTGCCCGAGATCCTGGCGCCGCTGGGCATACAGTTCTCCAAACCCGCCCCGGCAAACGTCACGCTGTTCGTCGCCCTCGCCGCCTGTGTGGTGATCTGGGGTCTGATCTGGCACACGCCTCTCGGCCATGAGATCCGCGCCTTCGGCAAATCCGATCTCTGCGCGGTCTACGCGGGCAACTCGCCGGTTCGCACGGTGATGAT
>NZ_JAWJBP010001291.1:0-237 GCF_046535935.1 Tritonibacter sp. SIMBA_163 | reverse complement strand
CGTGACGAAGGCGACCTGATCGACCCGCAGACGCCGCTATACCTGCGCGACTGTCACGACCATGCCGGCCAGCTTCTGGACATGATCGAGACCGACCGCGAAATCTGCTCCAGCCTGATCGATATCCATCTTTCGAGTCTTAGCATCCGTCTCAACGAGGTGATGAAGGTTCTCACGATGATCGCCACGATCTTCATCCCGCTGACCTTCATCGCCGGGGTTTACGGCATGAATTTC
>NZ_JAWJBP010001290.1:0-237 GCF_046535935.1 Tritonibacter sp. SIMBA_163 | reverse complement strand
ATGCGGGGACACCTGACTTAAAATTTATATTTCCTTTGCTGGGCGAAACGGCAGGTAGGCTCAATGGTGGTAAATGCCGACGAAGCAAAATCGCTGCGCCATTTTCTGGAAAGCGCGCCCATAGGCGCGGTTTTTGAAGAAAGCGATCTCAGCGTGCTCGCCGCCCTGCCCATGGCTTCCAAGACCTATGCCGCCCACACCGTGGTAAGCAGCCAGGGAGACTGGGCCAATTCGGTC
>NZ_JAWJBP010001289.1:0-237 GCF_046535935.1 Tritonibacter sp. SIMBA_163 | reverse complement strand
TCCCGCACTAAGTCTGCCTGGGTATTGAGTGAGCGTGTCATGCCAATCGCAAAGCCCACCTCAGAGCGGTTACGCAGTCGTTCAAGCCAGTCGGCATCATAACGACCGCTGGAAATCATACGAATTTCCAAGTTGCGAGGGTCGTTAAGTAGCTCTGACTGTAATTGGCTGACAACCCCATGCTTAAGCCCGAACAGCAATAATAAGGGCGCAATCACGGCAACCAGCGCCGCCGCA
>NZ_JAWJBP010001288.1:0-237 GCF_046535935.1 Tritonibacter sp. SIMBA_163 | reverse complement strand
AAGTTGCAGGGTATAGACCCGAAACCCGGTGATCTAGCCATGGGCAGGTTGAAGGTTGGGTAACACTAACTGGAGGACCGAACCGACTAATGTTGAAAAATTAGCGGATGACTTGTGGCTGGGGGTGAAAGGCCAATCAAACCGGGAGATAGCTGGTTCTCCCCGAAAGCTATTTAGGTAGCGCCTCGTGAATTCATCTCCGGGGGTAGAGCACTGTTTCGGCAAGGGGGTCATCCC
>NZ_JAWJBP010001287.1:0-237 GCF_046535935.1 Tritonibacter sp. SIMBA_163 | reverse complement strand
CGTAGAGGTGTCCACCGGTTGCCCCATACAAGCAAGTGTTACCAATAATGGCATTATTTGCCGGTTCATAGGTGGCTTCTGCTGGGGGAACGATGACAATTTCGCCACCATTCATGCCTTTACCTACATAGTCATTAGCTTCGCCAGTGAGTTTGAGGTTCATTCCGGCAAGGTTAAATGCACCAAAACTTTGTCCGGCTGCCCCTTGGAAATGGAGGTTAATTTGTCCTTTAAAGC
>NZ_JAWJBP010001286.1:0-237 GCF_046535935.1 Tritonibacter sp. SIMBA_163 | reverse complement strand
CCCGGGTCGGCCGACAGGTGCAGGAACTGACCACGCAGCACGGCATCCAGCCGGGTCTGGCCGTCGTCCTGGTGGGCGAGGACGCGGCCTCCCAGGTCTACGTCAACATGAAGGCGAAGAAGACCGCCGAGGTCGGGATGCAGTCGTTCCAGCACCGGCTGCCCGCCGACACCGAAGAGGCGACGCTGCTCGACCTGGTGCGCGAACTGAACGCGGACCCAGCCGTCCACGGCATCC
>NZ_JAWJBP010001285.1:0-237 GCF_046535935.1 Tritonibacter sp. SIMBA_163 | reverse complement strand
AAAAGGCCGGCCCACCCAACGCGCGCGGTCATCAAAAGCCTCCCCCAAATGTCGCAAGGCGCCCGATCACGCGGCCCTCGAGCTGGGAGACACCAGTGCCCAGACGACACCGAGTGGCCGGCATCAGGTCTGAGAGCAATAACCGGCGATGCATGATGGCATGGTTGCAGGAGGCCGGGCTGGTATCAGTAATCTCCGCCTCACCGAAGCAGAAGAAAAAGAACCAGCGCAAGCAAC
>NZ_JAWJBP010001284.1:0-237 GCF_046535935.1 Tritonibacter sp. SIMBA_163 | reverse complement strand
CAGCGGCCACCTTGTCCTTCATCCCGCTCATGCCGGGCATCATGCCCATGATGCCGCCCATGCCGCCGAGCTTCTTCATCTGCTTGAGCTGTTCGGCAAGATCGTTGAGATCGAACTTGCCCGACTGCATCTTTTTGGCCATCGCCGCGGCTTTTTCCGCGTCGATGTTTTCAGCGGCTTTTTCGACCAGCGAAACAATGTCGCCCATGCCGAGAATGCGGTCGGCAATGCGCTTCG
>NZ_JAWJBP010001283.1:0-237 GCF_046535935.1 Tritonibacter sp. SIMBA_163 | reverse complement strand
ATACATCTCCAATCAATATACTTCACAAAATCCATCTTCAGAGATAAACTTAACAACTTTCTCACCCCTTTCCACCTTCTCTAAAAATTAAATATTCTTATTTTTTCTCTCTCGCTAAAATCCATTTAATGTGAATCGGATATTTTAATACTATCCTCTATAATTTAATCAGATTGTGGAGGCATAAGTGCTATTACATATTACAAGTAAGCATAATATTCTTTTGGTCATAAGTAC
>NZ_JAWJBP010001282.1:0-237 GCF_046535935.1 Tritonibacter sp. SIMBA_163 | reverse complement strand
CTCTTCATCGCGCCGCGGAACCGCTGCTCGATGGCGCGGCGGTTCTTGGCCGCCATCATGTCGATCAGGTCGCACACCACCACGCCGCCCATGTCGCGGAGTCGGAGCTGGCGGGCGATCTCGTCGACGGCCTCCTTGTTGGTCTCGAGCGCGTTGGTCTCGGCGTCGCGGGCGTCGCGGCTCTTGCCCGAGTTCACGTCGATGGCCACGAGCGCCTCGGTCTGGTCGAACACCAAC
>NZ_JAWJBP010001281.1:0-237 GCF_046535935.1 Tritonibacter sp. SIMBA_163 | reverse complement strand
CTTCAACGTATGCGCGAACTGTCAGTACAAGCTTCGAATGATACCAACACTGGTACAGACAGAAACGAGATTCAAAAAGAAATCAGTCAATTAGTTGAAGAAATTGATAGAATCGGTAATGCCACAGAATTTAATACTAAAAAGTTGTTAAATGGTGGAGCGAATGTAGCTGGTACTGTAGACACTAGTATCACAGGCTTGTCGGTAGTTGGTGGAACGGGAGATACGAAAGTAGGC
>NZ_JAWJBP010001280.1:0-237 GCF_046535935.1 Tritonibacter sp. SIMBA_163 | reverse complement strand
CTGCACAGCAGTTGACACAACGAAATGATCCTCGCGTCACTAAGGTGGGAGCGTTCATCCGGAAAAACAGCATTGACGAACTACCACAGCTGTTTAACGTTCTTAAAGGTGACATGTCGCTCGTCGGTCCACGCCCCCATGCGCCCTCCGCAAAAGCCGGCGGAATACTATACGATGAAGCCGTGGACGAGTATCACAGCCGTCATCGCGTCAAACCGGGGATCACTGGTTGGGCAC
>NZ_JAWJBP010001279.1:0-237 GCF_046535935.1 Tritonibacter sp. SIMBA_163 | reverse complement strand
CCCCTGCCTGGGTTCGCCACTGCGCCGGGCGCAACAGACCGGAGGGATCGCCCTTCGCGGCAACCGTTGTGTGACGGAGCCGGATCTGGCCGAGGTGCAGGCTGGGCGTTTTGAGGGGAGGACCCGCGCGGAAAGCGCGGCAGAGTTCCCCGAGATCGACGCTCGGGGGCAAACCCATCTGGATCTCTTTTGTGCCGCCCCGGACGGCGAGGGCTAGGCGCAGTTCCACGGCCGGGT
>NZ_JAWJBP010001278.1:0-237 GCF_046535935.1 Tritonibacter sp. SIMBA_163 | reverse complement strand
GGTGACCTCGCTCCGCTCCTGAACCACTGGACCGACTGCGCGCGAATCCCGCCGAATTCTGTTCCACACATCGGCTGCTTTGGGTGAATGGTGATCCAAACGAGACAGGATATGCCCACGCTGTCCTTTTTCGAACGCGCAGGTGGACTTTGGACATGTCAAGAAGGGATTGCCCGCCACGAGTGCTGCGGACGCAGCGATGATGCCAGACGAAAGAGACGCCCCATGACCATGTTG
>NZ_JAWJBP010001277.1:0-237 GCF_046535935.1 Tritonibacter sp. SIMBA_163 | reverse complement strand
CTCGACGAGCTGGAAGTGCGCGACCCCGACCCGGAGGTGCTACTGGGCTTCCTGTCGGGAATGGAGGTCCGTACCCTGACCAAACGGCTGGCCGATCAGTTGGGCCAGGAGGCACCGCCGATCCCCGAGACCGCCGCCCCGGCCGCGCAGGCGGATCTGCCCGAGGCCCCTGGGTTTGACAGTGCCGAATCTGCCACAGTGCGCGATGCCGAGACGCTGCAGCAGTGGATCGACCGC
>NZ_JAWJBP010001276.1:0-237 GCF_046535935.1 Tritonibacter sp. SIMBA_163 | reverse complement strand
GACGCCTGTTCCCGAAGCGGTCGCAGCTGTCGAACAGCCTACACTCTCGGCTCCTGCATCTACGTCGATATCCCCCGCCGATGCGGTTTCTGTGGTGGCGTCGGTGCCGGTGACAAAGGTTGCTGCGGTCCCGCAGTCAGACCGTGCGCCCGACAGTGGTCCGCGCCCCCCTGAGCGCCCGACACCGCCCCCGGGGGAGGCGACCAAACAACCTGAAAAGGCTGCTGTAAAACCGGC
>NZ_JAWJBP010001275.1:0-238 GCF_046535935.1 Tritonibacter sp. SIMBA_163 | reverse complement strand
GGGTGCCACGCGCACGCGCCGGGTCGGGCGCGGCGCGGCGCTCGGGGGGAAGCATGGTCAGCACCGGGCGCGCTCCGCCTTTGTCCAGCAGGGGCGGAATGTCCGCACAATCTGCCGCACCGTCGTAGTTCGAGCTTGCGCTTAAAAGCGGGTAGCCGGTCTTGCACGGGGCCTCATGCACGCGCTGAGCGGCTTGGGCAAAGGCCGGGTTGGCCAACGTGGGCACAAGGCAGCCGAT
>NZ_JAWJBP010001274.1:0-238 GCF_046535935.1 Tritonibacter sp. SIMBA_163 | reverse complement strand
CGATAGTTCGAAGCCGACATATTCTGTGTTGTTTGATCCAGCACCGTGAAATCGTCCATCGGTTGTCTTCTCCGACAAGTGTAGGATGTGAAAACGCGGAGAATTGGGCGGATTACACAGATTTTCCCCGCGACATGCAGGCGAGGAGAGGAATAGCGCATTGTTAAATAATTTTATTTAAATGTAAGGTGTTTCGCCGGTTTGTGCCGCGGAGTGTGGCCGGGATGTGGCAAGAACT
>NZ_JAWJBP010001273.1:0-238 GCF_046535935.1 Tritonibacter sp. SIMBA_163 | reverse complement strand
CCAGCTCTCTGGCCAGTTGGGATAGCTCGACAAAACCATACGCCTTCCCTGAGCCGCTTAACTTATGCGCCACGCTTGTAATATGGTGAACCCACCGAGTGTCCTTATGTGCCCCTTTCCAAGTGGTTTCTAGCTCAGCTTTGTAAAGCAGAAGATGTCTTTTATAAGCGCTGAGCAATGTTTCCATTTTACTGTTGTTTGGGTGGTTCATTGAGATGTCCTACCGTTAAGCTGGTCC
>NZ_JAWJBP010001272.1:0-238 GCF_046535935.1 Tritonibacter sp. SIMBA_163 | reverse complement strand
AGCTGGATCGAGCGCGCCATGCGGTCCTGGTCGACGCATATGTTCGACGTCGGTCAGGCGCGCTCCGGCTCCGTCCGATAACTGACCCGACAGTGTCCAAGACTGTCCGGCGGACAGGTCAAGACAGTCTCGGACAGTCTCAGACTGTCCTGCACGACAGGGGCAGAGCCAGAGACATGACAAAGCAGAAGGACAGTCGCAGGACCGTTCGCGTTCGGTGGCTGTGGATAACTCGGAG
>NZ_JAWJBP010001271.1:0-238 GCF_046535935.1 Tritonibacter sp. SIMBA_163 | reverse complement strand
CCCCCAGTGCCCGTGCCTGCAGCTCAGTAAGGTCGTCGGCCTCTACTGTGGGTCCGTGGTGTAGCTGTGCCCTGTGGTCGGCTCGATCTGCGAACCCGCTCGAATAGACCCCGAGAAACCTCTCGCAGAGCAGCGCGGCATCAGCATCGGCATCCCCCGGGACCAGCGCGCCCCGGACTGCCCGCTCACCGGCGGATAGCGCTTGCAGCAGCCCATCGGCGTCCTGCAGAGCCCCCAC
>NZ_JAWJBP010001270.1:0-238 GCF_046535935.1 Tritonibacter sp. SIMBA_163 | reverse complement strand
ACCGCGGCCCCGTCATCGGGGAAGGATGTCAAGCTGTGCACGCCATCGATCATGCTGGGTAAACTAGAGCCTGCGGTCTGAGTGTCGAGGCAACGGAAGCGCGCTCTAGTGCTATAACCCCTTGCGGAGAAGCATTTTTGTTCGGTCGCGCTTGTGCCATCCTAGGCGGTTGAGAGATCGAGTGGCTGCGGGAGAGGCGCGTGACGAGCTACATCGGACAGGAAACGATGCCGCTGGG
>NZ_JAWJBP010001269.1:0-238 GCF_046535935.1 Tritonibacter sp. SIMBA_163 | reverse complement strand
CCTTGCGCACGCCATTGAGCTTGGCTGCCGCATCGGCTGCAGGTTTTGCACCTTTGCCTGCAACCAGAATATCGACATCGCCGCCGATCTGGGCGGCAGCCGTCAGCGCCTTGGCCGTCTGGTCGGAAAGGGTTGCATTGTCGTGTTCGGCAATAAGAAGAATAGCCATTTGTCTCGTCCCTTCCGATTTCTTAGATGATGCCGTCGGCTTTCAGCTTCTCAACCAGCTCTGCAACAG
>NZ_JAWJBP010001268.1:0-238 GCF_046535935.1 Tritonibacter sp. SIMBA_163 | reverse complement strand
ATATCCGCGCCTATCAGCATGTCGTCAATGTCTGCCGCAAATCCTTGCCACACGCCAAATATATGTGGTCGCCAAAGGGCGAGGAGGGGTTGGAAGCCTATTATCCGGGCGATGGTTATGTCGACGTGATCGGCCTCTCCGTATTCGGTTACGAACCCTACGACATGCTGGAACTGGGACGGGCATCCACCTTCGTGGAACGCGCCAAACCGGGCTATGACCGGGTGGTGGGTTTCAA
>NZ_JAWJBP010001267.1:0-238 GCF_046535935.1 Tritonibacter sp. SIMBA_163 | reverse complement strand
GACGAGGCCGCCGGGCCGCCACGTGTCGCCGCCGTCGTCGCTGAAGATGACGCCGGCCCCATTGTCGTCGGGGGCGCTGTAGTTCATCGGCGCGATCAGCCGGCCCGCGTGCTCCGCACGGCTGAGTTGGATGCCGTGGCCCGGTCCGGTGGCGTACCACCGCGAGCCCTCGGGGATCACGCTGCCGGTAATCTCGCGGGAACTCGACCACGACGCCCCGTTATCGTCGGAGTGCTGC
>NZ_JAWJBP010001266.1:0-238 GCF_046535935.1 Tritonibacter sp. SIMBA_163 | reverse complement strand
ATCTCAGCAGCGATCGAATGTTTCTGTTTGATAGCGATATTCTATTTTTTAGCGAACCGAAAAAACTACTCAATCGTTTAGAAAATCCGAATTATCAGAAAAATTCGGTTAATGCTGATGTGGGAACTGCTTATACGGTTGATCCTGAAGTTGTAAAAGAAAAAATGGGATTTGAAGTCATCCCTCGCTTTAATTCGGGGTTAGGCGTAATCCATAAAGCATCCATGAATCTTGATTG
>NZ_JAWJBP010001265.1:0-238 GCF_046535935.1 Tritonibacter sp. SIMBA_163 | reverse complement strand
CCGAGAATGTGGAGAAGCTCAATCGCGATCTCGGTCTCGATAAGCCCTTGGTTCAGCGGTGCTTTATCTGGCTTGGCAATATGTTGCCGGGCGATTTTGGCCGCAGCTTCTCTCTCAACCGTGCGGTTCTGGACGCGGTGCTGGAGCGATTTAATGCAACGCTGGTGCTGGCGGGCCCATCCTTTGTGATCTGTTCGATCCTTGGCGTTGCAGCCGGTGTGGTCTCCGCGGCCCGCCC
>NZ_JAWJBP010001264.1:0-238 GCF_046535935.1 Tritonibacter sp. SIMBA_163 | reverse complement strand
ATGTGCTGGTGGTCGATGAATCTCACAGCCTTGGCCATGACGATTGGGTGGTGGTGGAAATGGACGACGCGCTTCACCTTTACAAGACGTTTCGCGTGGGGTCGCGGTATCGGCTGTTGCCACCGAATGGGGGCAATGGCTTGATGGCCACGGCGCGGATGGTGCGCGGTGTGGTGGTGCATCAAGCTAGGTGTCAGTTGGATGAGGCGCTGTGATTCGCCTTTGTTTGGTTAGCTGG
>NZ_JAWJBP010001263.1:0-238 GCF_046535935.1 Tritonibacter sp. SIMBA_163 | reverse complement strand
AGACTGAGATCGTAATCAATAAATTCCAACGGTTGGCGAATAACCGCAGGCTGCAAAACCCGCAAAGCCTCGGCTAAAAGGTCTTCTCCCGTTTCATCACCGTGCATAACGACAATTGTCGGTAGAGGGGGCTGAGTTGGCATAAGGAATGATGGCTCACTAATGTTATTTGTTCCAGAATTTTGGTCGCTCGACAATCATGAAACTGTAAAAATGAGTACGAAATTCAAAACCTCAC
>NZ_JAWJBP010001262.1:0-238 GCF_046535935.1 Tritonibacter sp. SIMBA_163 | reverse complement strand
ATGTCCTTCCCGTTCTGAATGACGGTCAGGCGATTTTTGTTTTTCGAGTGCTTGCGGTGCCGAGCAATAACGTATTCGTCGCTGCCATCTTTGACGACCAGCAGCACACGACTCTCTTTGCCCGCAGCGTCGTTGATCACATCGTCAGCGCTGATACCGCGTGCGGTTTTACCAAATAAACACCAAAAGATAGCGTCAACTAGGGAGGACTTGCCGGAGCCGTTACTAGACGCCCCTC
>NZ_JAWJBP010001261.1:0-238 GCF_046535935.1 Tritonibacter sp. SIMBA_163 | reverse complement strand
AATGATTTCCGATGCCCGGGAGCGTGCCGCCCTGCGCTTCGATGGTCTCTCCACCATTGCGGAAATCTTCTTCAATGGCGAGCTGATCGCCGCGAGCCAGAGCATGTTTGAAAGGCTGGAAGTGCCGGTCGAACTCACGGGCGCGGACGAGCTTTGCATCTGCTTCCGGGCGCTTGCGCCGAGACTTGAAAAAACCGGCCCCCGCGCCCGCTGGCGGCCGCAGATGATGAATACCCAG
>NZ_JAWJBP010001260.1:0-238 GCF_046535935.1 Tritonibacter sp. SIMBA_163 | reverse complement strand
CACCAGCAGCGTCAACAGCGCGGCGGTGGGAACGTTGGGCGGCGCGGCCGTCGGCGCGCTGCTTGGCGCGGCGGCGGGCAATGCCGGAGCGGGTGCTGCGATCGGAGCGGGCAGCGGTTTGCTGATCGGCGGCGCGGCTGGCGCAAACGGCGCGCAGTACTCGGCGAACAGCTTGCAGGCGCGCTACGACGCAGCCTACGCGCAGTGCATGACGTCGAAGGGCAACACGATCTCGCAG
>NZ_JAWJBP010001259.1:0-238 GCF_046535935.1 Tritonibacter sp. SIMBA_163 | reverse complement strand
ATTCCAGAAGGCCATCCTAATTCTGATCCCAGATTTATCATTGCTGACGAGATCTTTCCCTCCCTTGTTGAGGTCAAAGCGACACTCAATGAGGTATTAACAAACGTATAGAAACACTAAAACTTATTTACAATCAGGGAGAAAAGAGAGAGGGTTTTGTTAAGTTGAACACAAGTTATAGAAATATGTGTTTGAATACTGATGAATAACTCCTCTCAAAGCGATCTCCTCAGTACCA
>NZ_JAWJBP010001258.1:0-238 GCF_046535935.1 Tritonibacter sp. SIMBA_163 | reverse complement strand
AGGTAATGCACCGACTCGACCATCGTGTCGGTGGTCACGACCAGGCGGCGATGCGCCGGCACGTCGAGCAGGGCGGCGTCGTCGGCCAGCCCCAGCGCGCCCGGCCAGCGCGCGGCCAGCGGCTTGAAGTAGCGGTCGATGCGCTCGAACTCGCCCAGCCTCTCGCCCATCGGGCTCACCTTTCCCCGGCCGGCCGGTCGAACTCTTCCGCCCGGAGAAGATGGGCCAGCCGGTCGAG
>NZ_JAWJBP010001257.1:0-238 GCF_046535935.1 Tritonibacter sp. SIMBA_163 | reverse complement strand
AGACAAAAATCGCTAATCTTGTTTTATCTTCCGAAAAATGAATGTTCCACGTTGCATTAAACTCGTTTGCTAGCGGGGCAAACGCTGCCTTTAACTGTGAACGGTCGATGGTAAAGTTTTGCATATCCCAAGCAATGCGAGCAGAAAAGATACCTTCATTGGCATCAACGTGCTGATCTAAATCAAGAATATTGCCCCCACGCTCGAAAATAAAGTGAGAGAGACGAGAAACTAATCC
>NZ_JAWJBP010001256.1:0-238 GCF_046535935.1 Tritonibacter sp. SIMBA_163 | reverse complement strand
AAATAATTAAGCAAACTATTATGACCCTGAGCTAAGGTAATCTCTTGATTTGGTTTAATTAGTAATGTGCTCTTACATCCTTCTTAAGTTTACAAAACTTATTTTATTACTATCCTTTCTAGGATCAAGCAGAATTAAAACAGATGCAAGTGACTATTGAATAATTATTTAAATCAATTTTAAAATACAACTTCCGTCCTGTTATCGGAGAAGAAAAAGAATAAATTAGATGATAGCC
>NZ_JAWJBP010001255.1:0-238 GCF_046535935.1 Tritonibacter sp. SIMBA_163 | reverse complement strand
CGAATAGGCCGAATATCTCGACCGCTCGAAGGCCAAGGATCGCGACGGCGCCGTCATGCTCGGCTGGACCGGCGACAACGGCGACCCGGACAACTTCCTCGACACGCTGCTCGGCTGCAACGCAGTCGGCGGCAATAACCGCGCCCAGTGGTGCAACGAGGAGTTCGATGCACTGGTGAAGAAGGCCAAGGTGACTTCCGACCAGGCAGAGCGCACCAAGCTCTACGAGGAAGCACAG
>NZ_JAWJBP010001254.1:0-238 GCF_046535935.1 Tritonibacter sp. SIMBA_163 | reverse complement strand
CCATGCCGTGCAGGCTGTCGATCTCCGCCGACGTCGGGCGGGTGCGAGCGAAAATGTTGCGCAGGTTGCGCACCATCGCTGGACGTTTTTCCGGAATGTTGAAATAGCCGGCCGCTTCCAGCCGGCTCTCCAGCCGGGCCATGAAGTTGTCCAGCTCCTCCGCCCGGGCCGCCCGGCCGCTGTTCTGCCGGCCGCTGACCAGCTTAACTGCCGGCGTGCTGTCTTCGGCCGTCCACCA
>NZ_JAWJBP010001253.1:0-238 GCF_046535935.1 Tritonibacter sp. SIMBA_163 | reverse complement strand
GCGGAGAGCGCCGGGCAATGCGGCTCTGGGGGCGCCAATGGGTGGGGGCGGTCTGACCGTTGAACAGCGCCCCCAGCGCCAGCAGCTCCGCGCCGCGATCCAGCCCGCCGCCGCGCACCCCGTGGCGCATGGCGCTGCGCAAGCCGCGCGTGACCGCATCAAGGGTTGCGCGCGGGATGTCGGGCGTGCCTCAGAGCAGCAGCAGATCGCCGCGCCCCAGATCCCGGAGGCTGCCCGC
>NZ_JAWJBP010001252.1:0-238 GCF_046535935.1 Tritonibacter sp. SIMBA_163 | reverse complement strand
ACGGGCCGCGATTGCTTGGGCTTTCAGCGATTCCATGCCGCCGCTTGCCCCCCAGCTGGCTGGGCTTTCAGATGGCACGACTCCTTTTAGATAATCTTCAAACGGCAAAGAATTGACCGGCTGGATTTTGGTCGTGCCGGACATGCGGAACAGGATGGTCCCAAGATACGGGTAGATGGTCTGGGATCCAGGCTTATACAGCTGGATATGGTTTGCCTTTGAATAGACGGACGGTTCG
>NZ_JAWJBP010001251.1:0-238 GCF_046535935.1 Tritonibacter sp. SIMBA_163 | reverse complement strand
AGAAGGGATTAATATCGAGAATTCGCTGTTTCGCTGACTCTAGCTTAGGTTTGCCAACTGTTGCGGTACCGTGGATGATTTGACGTTGTAAGTTGGAGCGATCCACAATGTCAAAATCAACAATGCCAATGCGTCCGATACCAGCAGCAGCGAGGTATAACAAGAGTGGAGATCCGAGTCCACCGGTTCCAATACAAACGACACTGGCTGTTTTAAGGCGTTTTTGCCCTTCTAATCC
>NZ_JAWJBP010001250.1:0-238 GCF_046535935.1 Tritonibacter sp. SIMBA_163 | reverse complement strand
CTCGTTAGAGACATGTACCGTCTTCGCACCGATTGCCACAATGTTGCGGGCGCCAATTCGCAGCTTCTTACATTCGCCGCCCTGCACACACTGGCGATCTACTTCTTCCCGAACTGGATCAGCGGTTCCGGATTTCCGAGTTCCCCTGTTCGCTGCAGTATGCACACGGGTGATTTTCTCGAATGTATTGAACACCTGTCTTCTGGAAAATGTAACTTCGCGATTACTTATGACCACC
>NZ_JAWJBP010001249.1:0-238 GCF_046535935.1 Tritonibacter sp. SIMBA_163 | reverse complement strand
ATAGGAGCACCAATTTCAGGTGTTTTCTTGATTCTCTCTAATAAATTATTAACACCTTCTCCACCCTGGATGCTACTACTCTCTGACGATTCTTTAAACTTCTCTTTGATTTCAACAATGTTATTCTCATAAATTCTCAAAATCTCATCCACTGAAGTTGAATCAAAGTTAGACTGCATTTCTTCCTGCTCTTTAGGATCGATCAATGTATCGTCATAGATTCCACTAATATCAAACC
>NZ_JAWJBP010001248.1:0-238 GCF_046535935.1 Tritonibacter sp. SIMBA_163 | reverse complement strand
ATCGCCGATGGGCAGTTCTTCGCCCGACAGGAGCGCTGGGAGGCGCTGGAACAGCGCAGCGCCGCCGCCGATGCCGCGCGCCAGGCGACCCCCGGCGGAGCGCCCATGGCGGACCTCATCGCCTACGGCGCCCGCGCCGATGTGGTGAATGCTGTTGAGCACGCGCTGAACCAAGGTCTGGCCCTAACAGAACGGGTCACGCTGGATGGTATCATGTCGCTGGAACGAGTCCGGCTGG
>NZ_JAWJBP010001247.1:0-238 GCF_046535935.1 Tritonibacter sp. SIMBA_163 | reverse complement strand
ACCGAGACAGGAGAGATCATATTTCGCCACGTATTCGCCCTTGGATTCCTCACGTTTGACGGCGCGAAAGGCGGTGGGGGCGGTGAAGAAGGTCTTGACCTTATGTTCCGAGATGAGCCGCCAGAAGGTGCCCGCATCAGGAGTGCCGATAGGCTTGCCCTCAAACACGATGGTGGTGTTGCCATGGATCAGAGGCGCATAGGCAATATAGATGTGACCCACCACCCAACCCACATCG
>NZ_JAWJBP010001246.1:0-239 GCF_046535935.1 Tritonibacter sp. SIMBA_163 | reverse complement strand
CCGGGAGCCGGTGCCTTTCCCCCCTGCGCGACGTAGCTGCGCGGGCACAAAGGCCTTTATGACGCGATGGTCGAAGCCGTAGCGGTGAAGGGCCGCCCGCTTCTCGGGATCTGTGTCGGCATGCAGTTGATCGCCACCCCGGGTCACGAATATCCCGAGACGCCGGGCCCCGGCTGGGTCGGCGGCGACGCGGTTAAGATCCCGCCAGAGGACGCGCGCCGGAAGGCGCCGCATATGGG
>NZ_JAWJBP010001245.1:0-239 GCF_046535935.1 Tritonibacter sp. SIMBA_163 | reverse complement strand
CAGTGACTACCCGCCATACCGTGAGCATCACGCAAACACGCCATGCTCGATGCGTCCGAGCGTGTCCATCACACTGTCGGCGCCAATGTCGGTATCCACGAGGCTAAGCGGCGTCGCACCGTCCAGCGCGGAGGTTGCGGTCTTCAGCCACGCGAGCGCTGGGTCGAGACCCTCAAAAACCTCTGCAGCCCGCGCAACCACGCGCGCAAGCCGCAGCAGTTTCGCTGACTCCTCACGAC
>NZ_JAWJBP010001244.1:0-239 GCF_046535935.1 Tritonibacter sp. SIMBA_163 | reverse complement strand
AGGCCAGGTTCACCACCAGAAGAGCCAGCGCCACGGGGGAGTTCGCCAGCTCATACAGCGAACCGCCGGTGGGGCTGGAGCGTGGTGACAAGGTGGTTTCGAACCGGCTGCCCAGACAGAAAGCGATGATGAACACGATCACCGAGACTCCCAGCGCACTGGGCAACCGGCCCAACAACGTGCACGCCACCATGGTAAAAAGACCGAGCACCCCCCCCGCGCCCAGCGAGGCCCCCGGG
>NZ_JAWJBP010001243.1:0-239 GCF_046535935.1 Tritonibacter sp. SIMBA_163 | reverse complement strand
CGTGAACAGGCCCTTCAGGAACTGCCAGTATTGAACGAAGAACGGCTGGTTGAGACCAAGACCTTCGCGGATGCGTGCAAGATCGGCTTCGGTGATACTGACCGCACCTTGCGTCAGCATCAATGCCGGATCGCCCGTCAGGCGGACCGCGAAAGCGACGAGCAACGTCATCGCGACGAGCACGAATAACGCCTGCAAAATTCGTTTGATCAGAAATCCGGCCACCAGTGCGCCTCCGA
>NZ_JAWJBP010001242.1:0-239 GCF_046535935.1 Tritonibacter sp. SIMBA_163 | reverse complement strand
CTAACGCAGTTTGAGCATGCGGTGCAGGGCGAAGCGTAATAAACCAGGATTAAGGAACTCCACCCAAGCAGCAGTATCTATGAAAAGCCCGTCATTGCGACGGGCTCTAGAAAGGTGCTTACTACTCAGTCAGCGGAGCTGCGGCTTCTGAGTAGTCAGCTCCGTTTGAGCTGACGCGCGCTTTGTCGAGCGCGTCAGAGCCTAGATGAACTTCTTCCAATGAAATTGCCATGGCATAT
>NZ_JAWJBP010001241.1:0-239 GCF_046535935.1 Tritonibacter sp. SIMBA_163 | reverse complement strand
ATGCCTTCGGGCAGGCCTGGGACAGGGGGCAACCGACGAAGCGGCACCCGCATGTCAGGCATGGGCGACCTCCGCGAGCTCTGCCATCACGTGGCCGGGAGTGATCTCCCGCAAGGCCCGGACCGGGTGGGCGCTTTCTTCGCGCACCCGCCGTGCCACGGCGGCAAACCCCGCATCACTGTCCGTGCGCCGCAGTGTCGGGTCGGGCACCGCCGCGCGCCGGCGCGCGGTCTAGTCGT
>NZ_JAWJBP010001240.1:0-239 GCF_046535935.1 Tritonibacter sp. SIMBA_163 | reverse complement strand
CCCGGATCGTCTCAAGCGCAGACCGGCACTGAGACATCACATCTTCGCCCTCCCCCACTGTGCCAGCCACATGAACAAAGCCCCCTGCGACCACGGCCCCGCAGTATCCGATCTTGTCTTCAAATTCACCGCCGGAGGAAATGCGTCTGATGGCCATGAGGGATCCTTCTCTGTCTGCACCGTCAGTGTCTTGCTCCCCACTTTTGTAGGCGATCACGCGGGGGGGCAGAATTGCAATC
>NZ_JAWJBP010001239.1:0-239 GCF_046535935.1 Tritonibacter sp. SIMBA_163 | reverse complement strand
CGTTCGCACCGGCGGCGGCGGCGAAATGCCACGTTTCCTGCTGGAGGATGTGCGTTCTTTCGTGGCCGCCACGGTCCGGGTCACTCTAGAGCATCAGGGGGTATTTGGTCACTCCTTTGGTGGTCTGTTTGCGCTCTGGCTGCTGAATAAGAACCCCAAGGCCGTTAGCCACTGGATCGCGGCCAGCCCGGCGATCACCTGGGAGGGGAGTTTCCTGCTGGATAAATTGTCTCGCTTTG
>NZ_JAWJBP010001238.1:0-239 GCF_046535935.1 Tritonibacter sp. SIMBA_163 | reverse complement strand
GGTTGCGATATTTCGATAGGCAAGGAGAAAGACCCATGCGGGTTAAGAAGCGTTTTGCCGAACTGCAGGCAGAGATCACCAGGTGGCGCCGTGATCTGCACGAAAGCCCCGAGATCCTGTTTGAAACCCATCGCACCAGCGCGCTGGTGGAGGAAGAGCTCAAGGAATTCGGCTGCTACGAGGTGGTCACGTGGATTGGCCGCACGGGCGTCGTGGGCGTCATCAAGGGCAAATCCGAC
>NZ_JAWJBP010001237.1:0-239 GCF_046535935.1 Tritonibacter sp. SIMBA_163 | reverse complement strand
CGCGATGTGCGCGCCAAGGACGTGCAGATGCTCTTTGCCGATGCCTCTACCGGCGCGCATTCACCGGCGCTGGTGCGGCAGGGGCAGATTTCCGAACTGATCAATGCTAAGCCCAAGGCCCGCCGCCGGGCGCTGGAAGAGGCGGCGGGGATCTCCGGCCTCTTTCACCGGCGCCACGAGGCGGGGCTGAAGCTGAAGAACATCGAACAGAACCTGTTGCTCGTCGATGACGCGAGCGA
>NZ_JAWJBP010001236.1:0-239 GCF_046535935.1 Tritonibacter sp. SIMBA_163 | reverse complement strand
GCCTTTCATACAGCGCAGCAGGGCCGTCCCGGCCCTGTCGTGCTGGCGTTGCCGGAGGATGTGCTCTCCGAGGCCGTTGAGACGCCCGATGCTCGGCCGGCGCGCCTTGCCCTGGGGCATCCGGGCCGCGAACAGATCGCCGAGTTGCGTGACCGCCTTGCCCGCGCCGAACGTCCGCTCGCGCTTCTGGGCGGCGGTGGCTGGAGCCCCCAGGCCAAGTCCGATTTCGAGGCGTTCGC
>NZ_JAWJBP010001235.1:0-239 GCF_046535935.1 Tritonibacter sp. SIMBA_163 | reverse complement strand
CAGTGCCGTTTCATTTGATTCAGGGGAAGGGTTTGCTGAGAAAACCTCTCCCTTTGACACTTTTATACAGGTGATAGAAGGAAAAGCTGAAATTATTATCGATTCTAACTCACATCACCTTACTACCGGGCAGTCCATTATTATTCCTGCGCACAGAAGAAATATGATTAAAGCCAACGAACGGTTTAAAATGATTTCGACCGTTATCAAAAGCGGGTATGAAGAAGTTGTTTTATAAG
>NZ_JAWJBP010001234.1:0-239 GCF_046535935.1 Tritonibacter sp. SIMBA_163 | reverse complement strand
GGATATTGCGGTAGGCGGGATAGCCTGGCGCTGCAAGGGCGACACGGTCGCCAAGGTCGAACGCGCTTAGAAACGCCACAATGAACCCTGCCGAAGACCCGTTCGTTACCATAACCCGTTCGGGTTCAAGCGATACCCCATACAGCGTGCGATAGGTCTCCGCCAGCCGCTGCCGCAGTTCCGGCAGGCCACCCGCATCGGTGTAACCGATTTGCACGCCATCAATCGCACGCTTGGCC
>NZ_JAWJBP010001233.1:0-239 GCF_046535935.1 Tritonibacter sp. SIMBA_163 | reverse complement strand
CCTGGGGCAACCGGTACGTCGCTTATCACGGGGGCCGATCGAACGATCCCCCGCTCGTCCTGGAGGCTCACACCGATCACCCGGGGTTTCACGTCGAGTCCTGCGACGGCGGTCAGGCCCGCCTCGCGTACCTCGGCAAGCCGCCCGCCGCCGACCTGACCGGCAGCCCCCTGCTCGCTTTCAACGAGCGCGACGAGACGTCCCGCCGGCTCACCGTCACTTCAACCCGGGATGCTCCA
>NZ_JAWJBP010001232.1:0-239 GCF_046535935.1 Tritonibacter sp. SIMBA_163 | reverse complement strand
GGGCCGGGACAGCGTGACGCGTGGGGCCGCGGCCTCGCATTCGCAGTCGGGGCTTGTCTCGGCGCGGTCAGTCCCGCCTGAGAATCAAGCGTGAAACGTGCTACGGATGCGGGTGAGCGGGGCATGAAAAAGCCGGGCCGGGGTGGCCCGGCTTGGCGGGGGGTGTCGCGGGGGCGTCGTGAGCGGGGGGTCAGCGGCTCTTGCGTTTGCGCTGCTTGTTGCCGCCGCCGGTGTTGGAC
>NZ_JAWJBP010001231.1:0-239 GCF_046535935.1 Tritonibacter sp. SIMBA_163 | reverse complement strand
CTGCTATTACCAGGGGATTGAGCACTGCCTAGCTAAGGGGCTAACGCTCTTCGACCCGGGCACCCAGGGCGAGCATAAGCTGGTCAGGGGCTTTGCACCACAGCGGGTGCGTTCGCTGCACTATTTAGCGCATCCTGGGCTTGCTGCTGGCGTGGCGCAGTTTTGTCATGAAGAGGGCGTTCATATCATGGCTTATCGCCGCGCCGCCGAGGATGCTTTACCGTTTAAATAATTCCCAC
>NZ_JAWJBP010001230.1:0-239 GCF_046535935.1 Tritonibacter sp. SIMBA_163 | reverse complement strand
ATCCGGCGGCGGTTCTACGCCGGCCGGGCGGACGACGAAGACGAGGGCCGGGCTTTGCCCGACGCCGACGCGGCGTGCCCCACCACGGCGAAGGTGAAACGGGCGGTGAGCTGAACCGCGGCTGAGCCTCGGCGCCACCGCACTCGACCCCACGTGACAGGAACCCCGATGACCGAAACAGCCCCCGTCCGCCGTTACCTCGTGCTCTGCACCGGCAACCGCTGCCGGTCGCAGATGGC
>NZ_JAWJBP010001229.1:0-239 GCF_046535935.1 Tritonibacter sp. SIMBA_163 | reverse complement strand
CTTACATTACTTGTCTGTTCTGCTAATTCTCTAGCATATTCAGGTTGAATAACAACAACACCATCTTGATCACCAACAATGATATCTCCAGGACAAACAACCTTTCCACCTATGGAAATTGGTGTATTGATTTCACCGGGACCATTTTTATAAGGGCCATTTGGAGTAATACCTTTTGCATAAACAGGTATATTCATTTCTCCAAGTGCCTCTGCATCTCTTACACTTCCATCAATAAC
>NZ_JAWJBP010001228.1:0-239 GCF_046535935.1 Tritonibacter sp. SIMBA_163 | reverse complement strand
ACTGGTCGCCAGCCTGCTCGACCCGGAGATGCGCCCGCGGCTGCGTCGACGGCTCACGCTCGCGGTGGTGCGCGGCTTTTCCGGCGCAGTGATGTGGTCGCCCTTCTTCGTCGGCATGGGCGTGATCCTGACCGTCGTCCCAGGCGTGTCATGGCTGCAGCTGGCCCCGGCGGGCTTGGTGATCGGCAGCGGCCTGGTGCTGGGCGCCTGGGCGCTCGACCGTGCCACCCGCGGCCCGC
>NZ_JAWJBP010001227.1:0-239 GCF_046535935.1 Tritonibacter sp. SIMBA_163 | reverse complement strand
CGGTATCGATGAGATGCTGCGCGCCGGTGGCCGCACCTGTCTCGTAGAAAGGCTGTTGCAGCGCGCGCGCCAGCCGCTCGGAACTGCCTTCCTTCATCAGCGGTGTTCCGGCGGTTGAAAGGTCGGGCACAACCGGCTTTTCCAGCGGTTCGGCTTCCATATTGGCGAGATTTTCCTGAAGCGCCAGCGTGCGGTCGATCACCGGATCGGCAAAACTGCGCAGCACGCCTTGCAGAAGC
>NZ_JAWJBP010001226.1:0-239 GCF_046535935.1 Tritonibacter sp. SIMBA_163 | reverse complement strand
TGCGCGGGCGCGATATCGTTCATCACCGCGCCGTCGATCTCCAGCGTGCCGCCGGTGATCCGCTCCAGCCCCGCGATCATACGCAACAGCGTGGACTTGCCGCAGCCCGAGGGCCCCACAAAGACGATCAACGCGCCCTGTTTGATGTCGAGGTCGATGTCGTTCAGCACTTTGACCGCGCCGGCATAGGTCTTTTCCACTCCGGTCAGTTTCAGGTTCGCCATGGTGTCCTCCTCCCA
>NZ_JAWJBP010001225.1:0-239 GCF_046535935.1 Tritonibacter sp. SIMBA_163 | reverse complement strand
GTTCATTGCCAAGAAGGTGCCCGCCTGGATCGGTGCCGTGGGCGCGAAGACCGCATTCATTGCCCCGGGATCACCTTGGCAGAACGGCTACTGCGAGAGCTTCAACGCCCGCTTCCGGCATGAGTTACTAAACGGCGAGGTCTTCACCACGCTGCGTGAAGCACAGATCCTCATCGAGCGCTGGCGTCGCCACTACAACACGGTGAGGCCCCACAGCGCCTTAGGATACCGGCGCCCAG
>NZ_JAWJBP010001224.1:0-239 GCF_046535935.1 Tritonibacter sp. SIMBA_163 | reverse complement strand
CTTCAGCGATTTTAGCCAGCCAGCTTGTTCGGTGGAATCTTCATTTTGATGGTTCGATCGTATATTCATATTGCGTCTTGCCATGATGGAAGGCCGTTCCCCGAAAATGCTTGAAGTCTTCCCGTTCGGTCAAGACCTTGCGGAATTCCAGAAATTCCTCTTTCGGGATATCGAGCGTATCGATCTCGCCATTTTTCAAGCGCTCCAGTTCGTTCTCATAATCAGTCATGAAATGTTCC
>NZ_JAWJBP010001223.1:0-239 GCF_046535935.1 Tritonibacter sp. SIMBA_163 | reverse complement strand
CTCTCTGCTTATGTTTCCATCGGCTTGCACCTTTCGCGCCAGGGCCATCGTGGCCTTTTGCCTTATGATGCTGCTAGCGGGTTGTACGACACTGGGCAATAACGCTCAACCTCAAGAACCCAAGCCGGACCTCTCAGAGCTCGCCCACGAAGCGGCTCTACAAATGGTCACCAATAATCCAGACCTGACGCGATACAGCCCGATGATTGCGGCAACCTTTGTGAGTATTGATAACCTAA
>NZ_JAWJBP010001222.1:0-240 GCF_046535935.1 Tritonibacter sp. SIMBA_163 | reverse complement strand
CCATGGTCTGGCTTTTGGGGGACCAACTTCCAGACGCTGGCGACCAACACAGGAGAAGGCTACCCGCCGTCAGTCTGGGTCGGAAATGCGCCGGCATCGGACGTGGCAACACAAGACATCGCGGAAGTTCCGTGGGCAGCAGAAACTTTGGATGTGCCGCTGTCATCCGTGCAAGGTTTAGTCCCGCTATCGCTCGATAAAGTAGTGGAAATTGCCGATGCAGAAGGCGTCCATCCGTCC
>NZ_JAWJBP010001221.1:0-240 GCF_046535935.1 Tritonibacter sp. SIMBA_163 | reverse complement strand
GACGATTACCCGAACGTTCCGCGCTTCAGCCAGCCCGCGTTGAAGGCGGACCCGGCGCTGAGCGCCAAGAGGATCGAGATGATGCTGGCCAAGGGCTTCGTGATTATCACCGACATGCCCGACAGCAACGAGGGCCTCACGGAGACCGCCGAGATGACCGGCCAGGTCCGTCCCACCGTCTCTGGCGATTCTTTCGACGACACGCCCCCTATCAACCCGACCAACCCCGCCCACGCAGCC
>NZ_JAWJBP010001220.1:0-240 GCF_046535935.1 Tritonibacter sp. SIMBA_163 | reverse complement strand
CGCAACCAGAAGCGCCAGCACGAACAGTTTTCGCACCACGGCGAAGATGAACCACAGGACCAAGGCGGCAACCAGGCCGGTGATGATAAGCGAGAAGTCTGGAATGTCAGTCTCCTGAATGCGGTGAGCGCCATCATCACATCGCCGCCTCAGGGCGGCTTTTTAATGGCCAGAGACGTGTCATCCCCATGGACGCATCAGGGCGCGCGCTGCGGCGGGAGGGCAGGGTATTGCTCGCTG
>NZ_JAWJBP010001219.1:0-240 GCF_046535935.1 Tritonibacter sp. SIMBA_163 | reverse complement strand
GCTGGCTGCTTCTGCCACCGCTTCCTCGACCGGTGCTTCTTTCTGGGCGCCGAGGGCGACCCCGGCATCGCCAATCTGGGCGGTCATGCCGTCCAGAGCTGCCCGAGCAACCAGATCGCAGTAAAGCGTGATCGCGCGGGCCGCGTCGTCGGTGGCCGGAATGATGTAGTCTACGCCATCGGGGGAGCAGTTGGTGTAGACGATGGCCACAACCGGGATACCCAGTTTGTTGGCTTCGGC
>NZ_JAWJBP010001218.1:0-240 GCF_046535935.1 Tritonibacter sp. SIMBA_163 | reverse complement strand
AAATCCATGACCTCGATCCTCCTCAATACTCATAATATCGGCAGAACAATGACTTGCTCCTCCATCCCGTTGCCGATGAAATGGGACGCGCGGGTTCAAGAAACAAGGCAGGCCGTGCCTCAGGGCTCTCGCAGCTTTGAAAATTCCCATCAAAAACGAAAAGAGGGACCGGTCGTATCACCGATCACCCTGAAGTTTTTACTGCCCTTAGGTTCGGCTTACTCAGCGGCCTCCGCCGCC
>NZ_JAWJBP010001217.1:0-240 GCF_046535935.1 Tritonibacter sp. SIMBA_163 | reverse complement strand
CAAGTAATGGAGAAGCCATGGGCGACAACTGTGGAGAACACGAGCGCAAAGGTCAACGCCGTCAGCAGCTCTGCGTCTTCAAACCCGGCATCCAATAAGACGTTGGCGAAATAGCCGGAAACTGTCAAAGCGACAATGCCTCGAGGCGCAATCCAACCAATCAAGGCTTTTTCTCGCCAGCTCAAGTCCGTTCCGATTGTCGACAGCCAGATGGATAGCGGCCGGACAATAAAGAGCATC
>NZ_JAWJBP010001216.1:0-240 GCF_046535935.1 Tritonibacter sp. SIMBA_163 | reverse complement strand
AGCAGCCAAACCGCGTGCTTGGCCGTGCGCTTGGCCAGCTTCTGGCCGGTCATCGGCTGCTTGTCGAGCTTGATCCGGGCGTTGCGGTCGCCCTCGATCAGGCGCTCGACCCACATGTAGAGGTCGGTCCAGACCGTCTGCGGGCAGGCGTAGCCGCACCAGACGCGGCCCAGCAAGCTGGTCACCAGGAACAACCCGATCGCGCCCATGATCAGGAGGCCTGCCAGGTAGTAGACCTCC
>NZ_JAWJBP010001215.1:0-240 GCF_046535935.1 Tritonibacter sp. SIMBA_163 | reverse complement strand
ACCTATATTGGTGTGGGCCTGGGCGAGCACACCAAGGAGGCACAGGAGGCCTTAGAACGCGCAATGCGCAATGCGCCGTAGGTTGTCGAATGCCACAATATCACCGGCACCATCGAGTATCTGCTGCGCGTCTAATGCGCCGACCTCAAGAGCTACAAACAGTGCCACACCGAAATCCTCGGCACCTCGCCCTTTGTCACCGCGATCACGACCTACGTTGTGATGGGATCGCCCAAGGAC
>NZ_JAWJBP010001214.1:0-240 GCF_046535935.1 Tritonibacter sp. SIMBA_163 | reverse complement strand
ACTTAATTTTTTAGACGGCTTTCTACTTCAAAAATTCTTTTATTCAACAGCTCTGTTTTATTCTCAACATTCTGTAACTGTTTCAAATGGGCTTCTATGTCTCTAGGGTCATTTTCTTCAATGCGTCTTAAGGACTCTTCAATTCCGTCCAATCTTTTGTTGACATTTTCAAATCCATCGCTTACTTCTTTACGCATCTCTTGAATTGCTTTTAAAATTTGATTGTCCATTTGTTTCACC
>NZ_JAWJBP010001213.1:0-240 GCF_046535935.1 Tritonibacter sp. SIMBA_163 | reverse complement strand
AGCCGAATCAGATCTTTCAACAACAAATTCCGATGGATGTGAATGTCGCGAAAGCAGTGGATATGTTTACTCCTGCCGTTTTAGCAATGCCGAATTCTGCTGGATCAAAGGCTTTTATGAAGCTAACGGAAGAAATTTTAAAAAAAATCTCTAATGCTTAATTGATTTAGGTAAGATATCTGCTGTTTTCATTTTCCCTATAGTAATAAGCCTTGAATTAATTGTAAGGTGGGCAATGCC
>NZ_JAWJBP010001212.1:0-240 GCF_046535935.1 Tritonibacter sp. SIMBA_163 | reverse complement strand
CCACCAAAAACAAGTGAACCAGAACGGTAAAAATGATCGAACATCGCAATCCACTGAATCGATGTCACTTCTCTTAAAATTGGTAAAAGAATGAGTAAGACAAAAAATAAAGATAGACACATCATGGCAAACCTACGTGATATGGGAAAATGGGTATTGGATTGATGATGATCACGATGTTTTTGATAAATAAGATAGCCCATAAAAGCAGATACTAGTATGATCCCTATTTGTGTATAG
>NZ_JAWJBP010001211.1:0-240 GCF_046535935.1 Tritonibacter sp. SIMBA_163 | reverse complement strand
AAATTATTACTCATTTCAATGAGTGTTGAAGTTAACTCTTTCGATTGCTTTTGAGATTCTTTATTAAATTCAAGTTGTTGTTCGCATATCATTTCAATTCTGTTGAGTGTATTTGTTTTATCTTCTAGCTTAACAATTTGAATTGCTTGCTGATTTGATTTTTCTTCAAGCAAGCTTATACGAACATGAACGTCATTACTTTCCATTTGACACCAGCCTTAGAGAAGGAGGTGACTTTAG
>NZ_JAWJBP010001210.1:0-240 GCF_046535935.1 Tritonibacter sp. SIMBA_163 | reverse complement strand
GGCACGGCGGTCAAAGCCATTCTCGCAGCGAGAAAAGAAGGGGCTTTCCAAAGCCTGTTCAATATTGCTGAACGCATATCGGCTGTCCATTTCACCCGCAAGGCGTTTGAGCCATTGATCAAAGCTGGCGCATTGGATGTGCTAGGAAAAGACCGGGCCGTGTTGCTCGCGTCTTTAGACAGCGCAATCAAGCATGCGGAACTGGTCAAGCCAAATGAAGATCCCGGCCTGTTTGACGAA
>NZ_JAWJBP010001209.1:0-240 GCF_046535935.1 Tritonibacter sp. SIMBA_163 | reverse complement strand
AAAGCTATTGTAGCTAATTTCAAGCGTAGGAAACTAAAGCATGACTAAAGGGGCTGCCTAGGCAATTACAAAGCCTGGAATGCCTTCTAGTGCCTGCTATTAAGCAAACGGATTACAATGATAGAGTTCCCTAGCCAAAAAGCTTATGAATGCTGGGTATCAGGATATATTTGACTGAAGCGTGAATTCTTCCTGGTACAGGGGCTTATATCTTACTGAAATTATTATGGTAGCGAGTAG
>NZ_JAWJBP010001208.1:0-240 GCF_046535935.1 Tritonibacter sp. SIMBA_163 | reverse complement strand
CGATGTGATTTACCGAACCGTGGCGCCAGCGCAGTGTTGAGCAAAGCAGCCACCTTATTTTATTGGCGTAATAAAAATAGCGGAATGACGTTGGGAGCGTGGGGCTGTGCTATTACAAAAAAAGCAGTATCAGGTGCATGGGTTAACTGGCCAATTTTGCGATGCCAACTGTGAGCAGAGGTATCGCCGGTCTATTCAAGAAAGCGTGCGAGGAGAGTTCAGCCTTGCCGTGAGCGTGGC
>NZ_JAWJBP010001207.1:0-240 GCF_046535935.1 Tritonibacter sp. SIMBA_163 | reverse complement strand
GCTGCCGCGATCTCGTACCCGAGAGCGCGACGGGCCTGTTAGTGCCGCCACGCGATACGCAGGCGTTGGCGGACGCGTTGCGCCGTTTGGCCAATGATCCTGGGATGCGTCGACGCATGGGGGCTGCGGCGCGCGAGCTGGCCTGCACGCGTTTCTCACAAGAGACGGTCGCGGATCAGACCCAGGAGCTCTATCGCCGTCTGTTGGATGGGGGCGGCATTGCACGCGGGACATGACCCC
>NZ_JAWJBP010001206.1:0-240 GCF_046535935.1 Tritonibacter sp. SIMBA_163 | reverse complement strand
CAGGTCGAGAAGCTTTAGCGCGGAGGACCTGACCGCCGCGCGCAAACCGCGTGGGAGGCTCGGCTCCGAAGACCAGGAGCGGCCGCACCACGCACCCCAGAGCCGGCCCGCCGTGATGAGCGGCCGTCCGGTAAGTTGAGAGAGGGAAGACGATGGCAAAGAAGATTGCCGGCTACATCAAGCTGCAGGTGCCGGCGGGGGCGGCCAATCCGTCGCCGCCGATCGGCCCGGCGCTTGGTC
>NZ_JAWJBP010001205.1:0-240 GCF_046535935.1 Tritonibacter sp. SIMBA_163 | reverse complement strand
CAGGCCAGACCATCTATGCCGATGGCGGGCGCCTGCCTCTCAGCTATACCGCAGCACCGCGCTACAAGGCGTGACGTTGCGATCCCGTTCCATTGGGACGATAATAAAGGACGGATTTGCTCCTGACAGATAGCTGTCAGGAGGGGTGTGCGATACTGCGTATCCAAGGATGAGGGAGTTTTCACCATGGCACTCGCAATCGCACCATTGATCGCAGTCTTGAAGGAATACAAGCGCAGG
>NZ_JAWJBP010001204.1:0-240 GCF_046535935.1 Tritonibacter sp. SIMBA_163 | reverse complement strand
AGGTGACTCGTGTCGACTACTTGTTATGAATGGTCTTCCAACAGGAACATCTAATTATGAACTTTTCAGAGCAAGTTCGTTATACGGAGGAACGACCATTATGCGAATGTTAGCCCAAAGGATTGAGCAAGGAATTGGCAGAGGTGCTCGTGGCGCAGGGGATCACTGTGTGATTCTACTAGTAGGAAGAGATATTGCATCTTGGATTTCTAAAGATGCAAATTTCCGGTTCCTTACTAG
>NZ_JAWJBP010001203.1:0-240 GCF_046535935.1 Tritonibacter sp. SIMBA_163 | reverse complement strand
CTATTTTCGTTAATCATATTTTGTTATTTGTTATTCGTTCTTTGTTCTTAGGAAAAAGATAGAAGGAGAAGAGGAAGTTAAATGACTGCTTTCCGTTCCCCTTCTATCGAATTACACGAATGACCCATGACTGATGACCAAATTACCCAACCGAATTTTCTAATTTCAATGCCAGCAATTTATCGGCTTCGGCTGCAAACTCCATCGGTAACTGATTGAACACTTCCTTACAGAAACCAC
>NZ_JAWJBP010001202.1:0-240 GCF_046535935.1 Tritonibacter sp. SIMBA_163 | reverse complement strand
CTCGTAAAGTATTTTCTATCAGATTTAGAATTATCAACTCGTAAAGTAAGCTTCACCGTAGTCTACGAGCCAAAGGACATCCATGTGTTATTAGATGATTATGAGAAGTACATTATCGAAAAGGAAAACCTTTCTGCTGATACAAAATTGGATTCGGCCCTAATCAACTATTATTGGCCCTCTGAATTAAAAGGATTTATGGAATCTGATAATAATTTTCAAAAGTATTTTGAATTTAAG
>NZ_JAWJBP010001201.1:0-240 GCF_046535935.1 Tritonibacter sp. SIMBA_163 | reverse complement strand
ATGTCAACTCTCTTGCGGATCTAGTGGTTGGATATATGGGCGCACCCTTTGGCTATCAGTGGATTGTGGTTCGCAATGATACTGGAAAAGAAATGTTAAATCTAGTACAAGATCAACTAGAAACTCAAGCCGTGAGTTCAAAAGGTAATCGCAAAGCAGCCGTCCAACAAAGTATTCCCGCTTATGATCAAGGGGTAACGCTTCCCATGTGGGCAGCAAAATTAATGGGAGTTGTAATCG
>NZ_JAWJBP010001200.1:0-240 GCF_046535935.1 Tritonibacter sp. SIMBA_163 | reverse complement strand
GTGCAACGGAGTTACGACACGGCAGGCCGGGGGGGCGGCGCCTGCATGATACGAATTGGTGCAAACTTTGCGATCTCAGCGCCGGGGGCGGGCGCGCAGGGTGGCCTCGGCCTGGGTCGGATCTTCGGGCCAGGGGTGGTTGGGGTACTGCGCGCGCATGTCCTTGCACACATCGGCATAAGAGCCGGACCAGAACCCCGGCAGGTCGCGGGTGATCTGGATCGGGCGGCGGGCGGGTGA
>NZ_JAWJBP010001199.1:0-240 GCF_046535935.1 Tritonibacter sp. SIMBA_163 | reverse complement strand
GGCCGGGGCGCCGAAAATGGGCGGCCGGGACGCCGCCCTGATGGCCAGGGCCGAGGCCCGCGTCGCCCGTCGCAATTTGGGCGAGGAGGCGCGCGAGGAATTCTCTCGCGCCGATTTGGGCGGGGAGGCACGCCGTATGACCCTGCCGGCCGCGGCGGGCGCCTTCGTCGCCGGGTTGATATTCGGGTTCGTCAATTCCCGGCGCCGCGATTGAACCAAAGCGCCATCTCTGGCATGCAC
>NZ_JAWJBP010001198.1:0-241 GCF_046535935.1 Tritonibacter sp. SIMBA_163 | reverse complement strand
GGAACTAACTATAGGAGCAGAGCGATTTAAACAGTCTACATATAATGGAATTTCAAAGCCGGCCGGCGTAAAGAGGTGAGCCGATGCAATAAGACAAGTGCTCTTCTTGGCTTATTGCAAGAGGCCATCCCAAAGCACGGCGGCGAATATTCAGCGCAAACTCAACGAGAACGCTGAAAAGATTCCAGCCACAGAACCTCCCAAACTTGTCCAGCGAAGCAATTCCCCCACCAGCCGGAAC
>NZ_JAWJBP010001197.1:0-241 GCF_046535935.1 Tritonibacter sp. SIMBA_163 | reverse complement strand
GCGTTTTATAGCGGTAGCCCGACGGCCCTGATCGACGCCTCCACAAGCGGCGCTGACAATTCTCAAGCAATGTGCAAAGCCGACAGCCCATGAACCTCCATGGCGGGTTGGAAGCCTTCCCGGCCTCTTTTACGGTTCCTTGATCTTGTTAAACTTCATGAACGATACGAAACCTAAAAGGCAGTTCAGTTTTGTCATGCTGACTGGACTTTTTATGGTTAACGAACCTGTCCATTGAGCG
>NZ_JAWJBP010001196.1:0-241 GCF_046535935.1 Tritonibacter sp. SIMBA_163 | reverse complement strand
CGAAAGAACGCCGGAACATCAGCTGGTTGAAAGCGCCTTCCAGTTCGCGTCCGCTTGCTGTCACGCTTTTGGCGACATGGGTCAGGATTTCGTCCGAAATCTCGAACGACGGATCGTCATGGCGCGCCGAGCCGAGGCGACGGTTCAGCATTTCATAACGCATGTCGTAATCGGGACCTTCGATCTCGATGGCCATGCCGCCTTGAAGACGGGAACGGACACGCGGATCGAGCGATTCCAG
>NZ_JAWJBP010001195.1:0-241 GCF_046535935.1 Tritonibacter sp. SIMBA_163 | reverse complement strand
CGCACATTATTGCTCGTCCGCACGAAAACCTAGAATATGTCCTACCCATTCGCTACACCGAAGCAGTAGAACAGTTCCGATAATTGAGAGGGGGCATTTCAAGCATCCCACCTAATCTCCTGATTTGGCATCAATATCGGTTGAGATGTCCGCGCCATCTTTAAACTCTAGTGAATGAACACCATAAGATGAATTGAATTCATCTTGCAAACTCCGAGGAGGAAACCAAAAAAAATGGCAG
>NZ_JAWJBP010001194.1:0-241 GCF_046535935.1 Tritonibacter sp. SIMBA_163 | reverse complement strand
CAACTTTTAGAGGTTAAGCCCCAAACGGTTTATAGGTGGGTAAAAGGCGAGGCTTATATGTCTGATGACGAGGGGTTAAGGGCTGCTGAATTGCTAAATTTAGACCCCTGTAAAGTGCTAATTGATCTGCATATTGAGCGTGAGAAGGGGAACGCCACGTCCCATATTTGGCGTGACATTGGAAGGCGTTTAGAGATGGCTGCAATGCCCGTGGTTGTGGGCTTGGTGGGGTATGGCGTAG
>NZ_JAWJBP010001193.1:0-241 GCF_046535935.1 Tritonibacter sp. SIMBA_163 | reverse complement strand
ACAGGAACTGTAAAAGTGAGTACTGTTATTTCTGAATTCAACGGAGGAAATACTTGCTGCTGTGTTGCTGTTTGGTCAAAGAAAATTTGTGAGGTTGGTCCAGTGGCTCCCGTTGGACCAGTTGCACCAGTAGGACCGGTATCTCCGGTGGCACCAGTTACACCAGTAGGGCCGGTATCTCCGGTGGCACCAGTTACACCAGTAGGACCGGTATCTCCGGTGGCACCAGTTACACCAGTAG
>NZ_JAWJBP010001192.1:0-241 GCF_046535935.1 Tritonibacter sp. SIMBA_163 | reverse complement strand
CGCTGACGGAGGGCATGCACGGCATTCCGGCCCTGTCGGATGTGCAGCAACGCCTGCGCGACGCCGCTGACGGAGCCATCGAGAAGGTGCGGGAGCTTGATCTTGCTGCCAGCACGCTTGCGGGTCGGATGATCCGGCTGCGCAAGGAAGCCGGTAGCAAGCTCAGGGAGGCGTTCAAACAGGCAGGGGCGGCGCTGGCGCGGTTGTCCGGTCAGATGCACCCCCCCAATGCTGCGCTACC
>NZ_JAWJBP010001191.1:0-241 GCF_046535935.1 Tritonibacter sp. SIMBA_163 | reverse complement strand
CTCACTTACCTTTGTTTTCTCAAATTAATTTGAATATCTTCGATTAAGCGACGATTCGCAGCCATTAAATCAGCAATCAACCCAAACATCCAAAGTTGAAAGCCGATTAAAATTAAAATTGCCGTTAAAATCAAGCTCGGAACGCGAGTTCTTTCGGTTCCCATCAAAAAGAAAATTAACCAACGCACACCTAAAAGGAAGCCTAAACTAAAGGGAATTGAACCTGCTAAGAGAAAGAAAC
>NZ_JAWJBP010001190.1:0-241 GCF_046535935.1 Tritonibacter sp. SIMBA_163 | reverse complement strand
CTGCCTATTATTATGCTCACCGCCAAAGGCGAAGAGGATAATAAAATTCAGTGGCTAGAAGCTGGCGCAGATGATTACATCACTAAGCCGTTTTCACCCCGTGAACTGGTGGCGCGTCTGAAAGCCGTGCTGCGCCGAGCAACCCCACGCGGTGTGGAAGACCCTATCGAAATCAACGGATTGCTGCTGGACCCCATCAGCCATCGAGTGAGTGCTTACGGTAAAGCACTAGAGATGGGCC
>NZ_JAWJBP010001189.1:0-241 GCF_046535935.1 Tritonibacter sp. SIMBA_163 | reverse complement strand
AGCCGCATCCGCGTGAATTCTTTGCCCCCGACGCGCCGCCCTTCCGGCTGCTGTCGGCAGAGGCCCGCGCGCATCGGCTGGCGACGCTCGGCGTCGAGAAGCGCTATCAGCTGAATTTCAACCACGCGCTGTCGTCGCTTCCCCCCGAAGAGTGTGCCCGCAAAGGGATCTGTGAAGGTTTGGGGCTGGAGCATGTGGTGGTGGGCGCCGACTGCTGCTTTGGCAAGGGGCGGGCCGGCAC
>NZ_JAWJBP010001188.1:0-241 GCF_046535935.1 Tritonibacter sp. SIMBA_163 | reverse complement strand
GACATCGCCGGGGTGCGGCTGTCGCCGCCGCCGAACGTGGGTAATCAAGGGGCCGAACTTGACAGCCCAGCGTCGGATCGCCTCGTACGACACATCAACCCCACGTTCGAGCATCATCTCCTCAACCTCGCGCAAGCCCAAGTTGAACCGGGCATAGAGCCAGACAACGTGAGCGATGGTTTGCGGCGGAAACCGGTGGCGTTTGTCGCTGACGTTCTGTGTTTGCATCAGCACCGCCTAC
>NZ_JAWJBP010001187.1:0-241 GCF_046535935.1 Tritonibacter sp. SIMBA_163 | reverse complement strand
AGATGCGCGTCGCGCAGCAGGATCTCAAGATGGGCGGTCCGCTCCTGCTCGGTGTTCAGGCGCGAATAGGCGGTGCGCAGTTCGCTCTGCAGGCTGTCGCGCTCGGCCTCCAGCGCGATGACGCGCGACCGCGCGCGGGTGACGGAATCGGAGAGCTGGTCAATCTGCCCGCTCAGCGTCTCATTCCAGTTCTGAACGTAGTCGAGGCGGTTGTTCAGGCCGGACACGTCCAGACGCAGGC
>NZ_JAWJBP010001186.1:0-241 GCF_046535935.1 Tritonibacter sp. SIMBA_163 | reverse complement strand
CTTTCGACAAGGCTGGCGCGAACGTAGTGTTGCCATAGCTGGTCGAGTACGCCGGGGAAGTTCGTTTTGATCGCGGCCTTGGGCAGTGCCAATGAGCGATATCGCGATAGCACCATATAGAGATGTAGGGTTTTGATGCGCAAACTCCGGGCGGATCCGCTGGGTTTACAAAACGCTCCATGTCCTCGGCTGCAAACACCGCCTTCAAGCCTCTGCGATAGTCCGGATAGCTCATTTCCGC
>NZ_JAWJBP010001185.1:0-241 GCF_046535935.1 Tritonibacter sp. SIMBA_163 | reverse complement strand
CCACGATCGTGCGCGGCCTTGACGCAATCCGCGACGGCCGGTTCGAAGAGGCCAAGACGCTTGTCGCCTACAAGGGGCCCAATGATCTCGACCGCCTGACCCAGACGCTGATCGGCGCCTGGGCCGACGTCGGTGCCGGCAAGGGCAAACAGGCGATGGACACGATCGCCAAGATGTCCGGGCCTGACTGGTTCAAGGTGTTCACCGACTACCATCTTGGCGCCATGGCGATCGAGATGGG
>NZ_JAWJBP010001184.1:0-241 GCF_046535935.1 Tritonibacter sp. SIMBA_163 | reverse complement strand
CAGCCAAGTGGTCAGCATGACGGTGAAGAAACTGTATAGCATGACGCCGCGGGTGGATGTGCTGATTCGGTATAAGGAGTGAGGGAGAATGAGTCATTTCATGACAAAAGAAGGCGTGCCTACTCGTTGTGAAAATTGTCTATATTGGACACGAAAAGTTGGGCATACCGGAACTTGCGGAAACGCTAATCAAAAGTTGGGTAGGCTAACCAACTTCAACCAAAAGTGCAACGACTTCTGG
>NZ_JAWJBP010001183.1:0-241 GCF_046535935.1 Tritonibacter sp. SIMBA_163 | reverse complement strand
AGATGTTCAGGATCATGAACGGCAGCAGGAAATGCACCAGGCCGATGATGACGGTCGTCTCGTTGTAGAGCATCTGGATCGGCTCGGAGACGATCCCGGTCCACAGCAGGAACCAGTTCACCGCGCCGCTCACGCCCAGAATGTTGATCCAGGACATGGTGCGGATGATGTAGCTGACCCAGAACGGCAGCATCAGAAGCAGGAGCAGGAACGCCTTGTGCTTGAAGCGGGTCGTGGCGAT
>NZ_JAWJBP010001182.1:0-241 GCF_046535935.1 Tritonibacter sp. SIMBA_163 | reverse complement strand
GGCCTTCTGGCTGCCGATCCTGGCGGCGGTGGTGTTCAATCTGGTGATGGGCGCGATCATCGGCTTCCTGATCCTGCGCCGGCGTGGCGTCTACTTCGCGCTCCTGACGTTGGCGTTCACCGCGATGTGGTTCTCGATCATCTACCGCTGGACCGGCTTCACCGGCGGCGAGAACGGGCTGCGCGGCGTCGACCGGCCGCCGTTCCTGGGGCTCGACCCGAACGTCGAACTGGTCTTCTAC
>NZ_JAWJBP010001181.1:0-241 GCF_046535935.1 Tritonibacter sp. SIMBA_163 | reverse complement strand
CACCAAGGACAGCGGATAGACTGCCCCGGATTGGCTAGTCCGAATGCAAGAGCGCATAATCTGCCTCCTCTTTTGCGCCGCTGTGAAATTCCAGCTGGATGGTCAGACGCTCGCCTGCCAGTTGAAATTCACCCCCTTTCACATCGGTCAGCATGATTTCATGTCCCTGTTGGTCTTTGCGCTTGCGCACAACTGTGCCATACAATTCGATGTCGTAGACAATGGCACCTTGGACGATGCG
>NZ_JAWJBP010001180.1:0-241 GCF_046535935.1 Tritonibacter sp. SIMBA_163 | reverse complement strand
GGGCAGTCAGCAGGTCAATCTATGGCCAGGCGCCCACTATGACGGTGTTTTCGGCTTCTGGTACGGCAAGGGCCCCGGCGTCGACCGGTCGGGCGATGTGTTCAAGCACGCCAATTTCGCCGGCACCTCACGCCATGGCGGCGTCCTGGCCCTGGCCGGCGACGATCATGCCTGCAAATCGTCCACCGTGCCGCACCAGTCGGAGCATGCGTTCTCCGCTGCGATGATCCCTGTGCTGCAC
>NZ_JAWJBP010001179.1:0-241 GCF_046535935.1 Tritonibacter sp. SIMBA_163 | reverse complement strand
GATCGTTGATTGCGGGGCTGAATAAAGCCGGTTACCAAGGCTTCCGGTTAACAACGGACGAATACGGATGCAAACGAAACCTTTCCGGATCGGCACGCGCGGCAGTCCCCTGGCCCTGGCGCAAGCCGCAGAAACACGCGCCCGGTTGATGGCAGCGCATGATCTTCCCGAAGAGATGTTCGAGATCGTCATCCTGTCCACCACCGGCGACCGGATCGTGGACCGTCCGCTGAGCGAGATC
>NZ_JAWJBP010001178.1:0-241 GCF_046535935.1 Tritonibacter sp. SIMBA_163 | reverse complement strand
TCCATCATAAAGCCACCGGCATGGATGTTGGCTGTGTCCGGGTGGTGTTAATTGACGCGTTAGCAAAGCACCAGGAACGCGGCCTGCCGCTAGAAGATTACTATTCGCCTGACTTGTTTATGCCCGAGACGCACCCTCATTACTTTCCTGCCAGCACGGTGTGCGAAGTGTCTCGGTTAGCCGTTCACCCTACCGCCCGCAAAAAACCTAAAGATCATCACCCTGATAGCCAAAGCTCCGA
>NZ_JAWJBP010001177.1:0-241 GCF_046535935.1 Tritonibacter sp. SIMBA_163 | reverse complement strand
ATGGAATATTTCTAATTGAGTATATAGATATTAATATTCAAACAGCAATTTCAAGAAAAAATGAGTCAGTAAAAATCTTTGATACATATAGAATAAGCGTTGATAAGTATATGTTAGATTGGATATATAGCTACAAAGAAAAGATTGATTATTTAATTTTAGTTAACCTTCTTTCTTCCTCTATTGAAATAATAAGAATAGATCAAATTCCAAAGATCATAGAGGGAATTATAGATGTTTG
>NZ_JAWJBP010001176.1:0-241 GCF_046535935.1 Tritonibacter sp. SIMBA_163 | reverse complement strand
AGGGGGGAACAGGAAGCGAGCATGGAGTAGGTGGGGTCTCAGCTGCACCGGCGCGTAGCCAACAGCAACGCGCGCGCTGCACCGCGGCAAGTGCGAGAAAGTCGGCATCATACCCGGTGGATGGTTCACGCCATTCACTGTGACGCATCACGGTAATTCCAATTCCGCACTCCGGGTTCACCCCCGTTTTCACGGACACCTACGAGACGGCCGATCCTGCAGCGTAGACTGAAGATGCACC
>NZ_JAWJBP010001175.1:0-242 GCF_046535935.1 Tritonibacter sp. SIMBA_163 | reverse complement strand
GTTGTCGTCTGCGGCGACAACCACCTTCCCGTCGGTGTGCTCGCACCGATTAGAGCATCTTGCGTCATCACGTCCCGTACCCGCACGACTTGAAGTAGTTGAGGCTTTCCTGCGGCGTGACCGTTCGCAACGCCTCGACCAGCCGTTGGCCGATCGCGTCGAAGTCCGGCGGGCGATGCCGACGCAGGCGGGCCTTGACCTTGCTCCACAGCTTCTCGATGGGATTCAAGTCCGGCGAGTAT
>NZ_JAWJBP010001174.1:0-242 GCF_046535935.1 Tritonibacter sp. SIMBA_163 | reverse complement strand
GTTCGCAGAAGCCGTCGAGCAGGCGGTGGAACGCCAGTTGAAGACGCTGTCGCGTGCCGAGACGGCCGCCCGCAGCTGGGCCGATTTCGGGGGCATCGTGGTTGTCGCCGATCTGATGGCGGCCCTGCCGCTGGCAAATCGCATTGCGGCCGAGCATCTGGAACTGGCGGTCGCCGATCCGGATGCCTTCATCCCCGGCATCCGCAATGCCGGCGCCATCTTCGTCGGCCGCTATACGCCCG
>NZ_JAWJBP010001173.1:0-242 GCF_046535935.1 Tritonibacter sp. SIMBA_163 | reverse complement strand
CTACGACAGCGCCGAGGAGCACTACACCTGCTACACCACGAGCCAGAACCCGCATGTGGCGCGGCTGGTGATGAGCGCCTTCTACAATGTCGCGCCGGAACACAAGCTGCGCGTCATCGCACCGGATGTCGGCGGCGGCTTCGGTTCGAAGATCTACATCTATCCGGAAGAAATCGTCTGTCTCTGGGCATCGAAGAAGACCAGCGTGCCGGTCAAATGGACCTCGGATCGTACGGAAGCCT
>NZ_JAWJBP010001172.1:0-242 GCF_046535935.1 Tritonibacter sp. SIMBA_163 | reverse complement strand
TATATATCGACCAACGCGTCCGCAAGGCCACTGAACTACTCGCACCCGAGGCGCCGCTGCAGGACAATTTGAACGCCCTTTTGCTAGCCCGGGAGGCGGATGCGTCTTCCGGCAACGGGCGCGGATGTCTGTTGGCGCGCTCCACGGCAGAGGTGGGGCGCGATCCGCATATGACCACTGGGATATGCCGTGGTGACAACTTGCTGCTGCAGGCGCTCACGCAGGCCTTTCACCGCGCGCAG
>NZ_JAWJBP010001171.1:0-242 GCF_046535935.1 Tritonibacter sp. SIMBA_163 | reverse complement strand
CGTGGATGACCAGGGGCGAGCGCGATACAATCTGCACTGTACAAAGCATTGGTTCGCCTCTTGGGCGATCAGCCGCGGCTTCAATGCGAAGGAGGCTCAGACCATGCTCGGCCACACGAGCGTCGTGATGACGCTCGACGTCTACGGGCATTTGATGCCGACGGCGGAGCGGCCGCATGACCGGCTCGAGACCGGCCTGCCGCCGGGGCTGCTGGGTTAGACGCAACAAGAATGCAACAAAC
>NZ_JAWJBP010001170.1:0-242 GCF_046535935.1 Tritonibacter sp. SIMBA_163 | reverse complement strand
TTCGGACATGCGCCGCACGGGCCGGGTCAGGGCGTTGGAAAACAACAGCTACAATATCCCCAGCCCAGTAACGGCCACCGTCCCGATGAGCAGCAGTGCATTTCGCAGGCGGCTGCTGGTTTCAAACGCCGCATCCTTGGCCGCTTCGGCGATCAACGTCCAGGTCGGAAATGGCGCTTCCAGCACGCGCCACGCCGACAGGGAGGGGGTTCCTGACAGGCCGGCGTCCAGCACCGTGACCC
>NZ_JAWJBP010001169.1:0-242 GCF_046535935.1 Tritonibacter sp. SIMBA_163 | reverse complement strand
GGGTCGCGATGGACAGGTTGACGAGGTCGTCGAGCGGCTGGTCCGGGTGCGCCTCCGGCCAGTCAGAGAGGTCAATCGGCCCGCGGCGTTGCTAAAAGGCGGCGACCGGTTCCATGATCTTGCCGGCGGAGATCAGTTCGAGCTTTGAGATGCCGGCAACAAAATCGGTCACATAGTCGCCGGCAGGATTGGTCACGATGTCCTCGGGCTTGCCGACCTGAACCAGCTGGCCGTCCTTCATG
>NZ_JAWJBP010001168.1:0-242 GCF_046535935.1 Tritonibacter sp. SIMBA_163 | reverse complement strand
AGCAGCAGCGGCAGCGCGATGACGTTGGCGAAGTTCAGCGGCATATCGATCAGCACCATGAACGCCCCGGTGAGCGCCCCGCCCAGCAGGAGCGGCACCAGCACCAGGGCGGTGAGCCCGAAGCTCCACAGCCGCAGGAGCAGCAGCAACGCGATCCCCCCCACCGCCAGCGCCAGCGCCCGGCGGAACGCCGCCACCACCGCGTCGCCCGAGGCGATCTGCAGCACCGGCCCGCCGGTCAC
>NZ_JAWJBP010001167.1:0-242 GCF_046535935.1 Tritonibacter sp. SIMBA_163 | reverse complement strand
GAGCCGTGCCTGAACCCTTGGCCAGCGCCGAGCGTCCGAAAAAATCAGGCAGGGAGGTCCCGCGCGCTTCACAGTAAGACCGGGTGGCTGTGAGCCGCCGCCGCATGATCTGTCACGGATCGCCACCCGCATGGGCGGAAACCGCACCGCGGGTTCGGTGGTCGCGAGGCTAAAGAGCCGAACGGCGAAGCCGGGTCAGCCTGACGCTCATGCGAACGCTATGGCCAGAAGACCTCATAGCC
>NZ_JAWJBP010001166.1:0-242 GCF_046535935.1 Tritonibacter sp. SIMBA_163 | reverse complement strand
AGGTGAAAAGTTGTTACGGCGCGTTCCCGAATTAGATTTAGTTATGGGACCGCAACACGCCAACCGCCTTGAGGATCTGCTGGAACAAGTGCAGGAAGGGAATCAAGTTGTTGCAACCGAACCCATTTATATTATGGAAGATATCACAAAACCACGGCGAGATAGTGATATCACTGCTTGGGTAAATGTTATTTATGGGTGTAACGAGCGTTGCAGTTATTGTGTTGTTCCCAATGTGCGAG
>NZ_JAWJBP010001165.1:0-242 GCF_046535935.1 Tritonibacter sp. SIMBA_163 | reverse complement strand
CCAACAGGAAAAATAATAATCAGGAATAAAGGCTTGGCTCAATATTTACAGCACATATAAACGTTGATGGGATGTCGTGACAAGTTTGGCACTATCCCCCTTGTCCCCCGGGAGAGATTCACGTATCGGCTATGTGAGGCAGATGGAACGGGAGGTCGTCCGGTGCCGCAGAGAATTTCCCCCCTCGCGCCTTTCCAATACAAGACATTCCGGGCGCTTTGGTCAGCTACACTGGTTTCCAA
>NZ_JAWJBP010001164.1:0-242 GCF_046535935.1 Tritonibacter sp. SIMBA_163 | reverse complement strand
AGATGATCTTGTCGAACTCCGCCCCCAACAAGACCGAGTTGGCGGTCAGATAGGTGACGTAGTTGCGGGTGATCATCGGATCCTCGGGGTTCACCGTGACCACGTAGAGCACCAGCAGTGCCCAGCCGGCGGCCGCCGTGAGTCCGGCCGCGAGCACGAAGCGCGCCTCGAACCTGAGCGCCCGCAGCGCGATGAAGATGAAGACGTAGAGCAGCGTCGGCGCCTTCAGGTAGAAACTGGCC
>NZ_JAWJBP010001163.1:0-242 GCF_046535935.1 Tritonibacter sp. SIMBA_163 | reverse complement strand
CTGGTGATCACCTCGGCGACGCAGTTGCGCACCGACCTGCTGTTCGTCGCGATCTTCATGCTCGCGGCGATCGGCGTGTCGCTGTTCCTGCTGTTCGCCCGGCTGGAGCGCTGGGTGGTGCGCGGCGACCCGGGGCTGGAGGGCGGGCCGTGACGGAGAGTGTCGCCGACCTGCTGGTGCGCGACACCCTGATCGTGCCCGGCGGCGGCGTGAGGCCTCGGACCGGCTGGCTCGCCATCGCC
>NZ_JAWJBP010001162.1:0-242 GCF_046535935.1 Tritonibacter sp. SIMBA_163 | reverse complement strand
ACGATCTACGGCGTCATGGCGACGATCCCGATCTTCCTGATCTGGGTCTATGTGAGCTGGATGGTCGTGCTGTTCGGCGCGGAGTTCGCGGCCAGTCTGCCGGAATGGCGCGCCGGCATTCGTCGGCACGCCCGCGAGGGGCTCTCCCCCGTGCGCCGGCTGACCGCGGCGCTGGCCGTGCTGCACGCGCTGTCGCGCGCGGCGCGCACCGGCGAGGGGCTGAGCGACCGGCGGATGGCGCG
>NZ_JAWJBP010001161.1:0-242 GCF_046535935.1 Tritonibacter sp. SIMBA_163 | reverse complement strand
AACCCGGTCGGCGAGCGAAAAGGCCTCGGAACGGCTGTGGGTGACATAGACACAGGTGATGCCGAGCTCGCGCTGGAGATTCTTCAGTTCGACCTGCATCTTGATTGCCATATGGGCATCGAGCGCCGAAAGCGGCTCGTCCAAAACCAGCACTTTGGGTTCCAGCACCAGGCTGCGGGCGAGAGCAACGCGCTGTCGCTGACCACCTGCCAGACGCGCGACATTGCGGTCTGCGTAGGTGG
>NZ_JAWJBP010001160.1:0-242 GCF_046535935.1 Tritonibacter sp. SIMBA_163 | reverse complement strand
AGGGCGTCGACTGGGTGCAGGAAAGCGTGCCGGAGCGGCTTGACCCGAAGCAGAAGGTTTACGGCGAATTGCAGGCGCATGTTCAGGCGAGCGCGGTGATCGGTTCGTCGACCTCCGGCTACAAGCCGTCTCAGCCGCAGGAGGGGTTCACCAATGCCGCGCAGATCGTTGTCGCGCATCCCTTCAACGCGGTCTACCTGATGCCGCTGGTTGAGGGGGTGACCACCGAGGCGAACAGCGCG
>NZ_JAWJBP010001159.1:0-242 GCF_046535935.1 Tritonibacter sp. SIMBA_163 | reverse complement strand
GTCCGTCGAAGACGCCTTCCAGCACTCGCTTCTGGCCCTGCTGCCGCGATTGCGGCGCTTTGCCTATGGCCTGACCGGCGCCTTGGACGATGGCGACGAGCTGGTCCAATCGGCCTGCCTGAAGGCGCTTGAGAACCGGCGGCGCTATCGCGCGGGCACGCGCCTCGACAGCTGGCTGTACAAGATCATGCAGAACCTTTGGATCGACCAGCAAAGGCGCCGCCGCCGCCGGGAAATCCCAA
>NZ_JAWJBP010001158.1:0-242 GCF_046535935.1 Tritonibacter sp. SIMBA_163 | reverse complement strand
GCTCCAGATTTCCGGCAGAATGGCGCTATCGTTGAACGGGCGGGTTTCGGGGAAGTTATAGCCCTCCGGGTTGCGCCACGGGCCACGCACCAGCCAGTCAAGAAACAGTTGCGCGACATAGACAAGCATGAGGCTGGTGAGGATTTCATTCGTGTTGAAGCGCACTTTCAGCAAGGCGGGAATGGACGCATAAGCCATCCCGCCTGCCATGCCCATCAGCATCATCAAGGGCAGAACCACCC
>NZ_JAWJBP010001157.1:0-242 GCF_046535935.1 Tritonibacter sp. SIMBA_163 | reverse complement strand
CTGTTATTAGTCAGTTCATCCCAGTGGTTATGGGAATTAAACGAAGCCTATCCCGTGAAACCTGTTGCCATGCTAATTCAAGATCAAGTACCAGAGAGCGCGCCCATTTATACCTCTTTTGATTATGAGCGTCCGTCTCTCAATTTTTATGCTCAAAAACAAATCTTGCCAGCGACATTAGAGCAATTGCAATACTATTGGGAAAAAGACCCCGGCACTTATTTATTAGTTGATCCCGAGAC
>NZ_JAWJBP010001156.1:0-242 GCF_046535935.1 Tritonibacter sp. SIMBA_163 | reverse complement strand
ATTCAAATGCAGGTGATCTGTCATAGTGGGAATTGAATATAGGTAGTGTAAAAATCGAAATATCAGTCAAATATATAGGTGTTGCGGCAAGTCATGCCGAATGTATATATCACCACGTAATCCGAGAAACGATTTTTCCACCGTGGAAGGATGATAATGCGTTTATATATTTATAGTCTTTGTTTTTTGTCTTCTTTCTCTCTGTTTGTTCCTTTGTCCGCTCATGCGGATGCTAATAACAC
>NZ_JAWJBP010001155.1:0-242 GCF_046535935.1 Tritonibacter sp. SIMBA_163 | reverse complement strand
ATGTGTATCAGGAATATAGAGTGTCATGCTGCTTTTGTCTCCGTTACATGGATCATCGTTTCAGGGATGATTTGGTTGAGATTTCCTGCACCGAGAAAAAGCGCAATATCCCCAGGACGCAAGATTTCTCTTAAGCGATGTGATAAAGAGGATAAATCCTGATGATAAATAACATCTGGGTGATGTTGAGTCATGAGTTGGGCTAATTGTTCCCCATTGATATCCGTTGGTGATTCTCCAGC
>NZ_JAWJBP010001154.1:0-242 GCF_046535935.1 Tritonibacter sp. SIMBA_163 | reverse complement strand
CGACAAGCCGGACCTGCGCAACCCGATCCTGCTTGCCGACGTAACCGAGTCGTTCCGCGGCTCCGGCTTCGGCATCTTCGCCAAGGCGGTCGACAAGGGCTCGGTGGTGCGCGCGGTGCCGGCCCCGGGAGCCGGCAGCCGGGTGCGCAGCTTCTTCGACAACTTCAACAACTGGGCGCAACGTCAGGGCAAGGCCGGCCTCGGCTATATCATCTTCGCCGAAGACGGTACGCCCAAGGGCC
>NZ_JAWJBP010001153.1:0-242 GCF_046535935.1 Tritonibacter sp. SIMBA_163 | reverse complement strand
CTTGGACCCGCTTGCCGACAAACTCCTCGTTTCTGCGGCGTTGATCATTTTGGTCGAGCTCGGATTCGCCCCGGCGTGGGTCGTCATTGTCATCATCAGCCGCGAGTTCGCGGTGACTGGCTTGCGCTTAGTGCTAGCAGGCGAAGGGGAAGTCGTCGCAGCGGGCAATCTAGGCAAGATCAAGACGGTCACGCAGCTGTTCGCGATTATTTCACTCCTGCTCTACAATATGATTTTCGCAC
>NZ_JAWJBP010001152.1:0-242 GCF_046535935.1 Tritonibacter sp. SIMBA_163 | reverse complement strand
GGTGCTGGCGCCGTGGATCACCACGCAGCGGGAGCAGCTCAACCTCGTTTACGACGTGCAGGAGGGCGACCGCGGCCCGGTGGTGCCCGACCTGCCAGCCCGTTCGTGCGCTGAATGCATTCAGCGCCTGTGCCAGTGGCTGTGCCGGGATGTCGAACGCATAGGTCGTCTGGGCCTGCGCCACGCGAATTGGCGCGGACGCGGCACCGTCGGCCCGGGCGATGGCGACCGGTACGCTGCAC
>NZ_JAWJBP010001151.1:0-242 GCF_046535935.1 Tritonibacter sp. SIMBA_163 | reverse complement strand
AGGCGGTGCAGCCGCTGTCGCTGACGGTGGACAAGGGCGAAACCCTCGGCATCGTAGTGGAGTCAGGTTGTGGAAAATCCACACTGGCGCGGATGCTGGTGGGCTTGCTGCCGCCCACCACCTGCCAGATTGAGATCGACGGAGCACCGCTTGATAACGCGGACCCGGCCACCTTTTGGCAGAAGATACAATATGTCTTTCAGGACCCGATCAGCAGCCTCAACCCGCGCAAAACCATTCGG
>NZ_JAWJBP010001150.1:0-242 GCF_046535935.1 Tritonibacter sp. SIMBA_163 | reverse complement strand
CATGAAGGTCGATATAGCAGCGCTCGATATGACCAACCGAGACGCTGAGAAAAAAGCCGAAGCGCTCGAGGAGGCAGCTAAAGACACCGTGCCCGCAATGCACCAGATGGCTAACTGGCTACTTGCCCGCGCTGCAGAAGAGCGCCGCAAAGTTAAAGAAGGTACTCAATGATGAATAGCAGTCGCATCCCGCCCCAGACAAAAGGCGGCGCCGTTGCTAGACAAGCGGCCATGCTCTGCCA
>NZ_JAWJBP010001149.1:0-242 GCF_046535935.1 Tritonibacter sp. SIMBA_163 | reverse complement strand
CGCGTAAATCTCTGCTGTCCAGACCCCAATCCCCGACACTTGCGTCAGCACTGCGATCACATCCGCTGTAGGGGCGCCACGTAACGCATTGAAATCAATGCGCGCCTCTGCCAGGGCGCGGGCGTATCGGATCTTCTGGCGGCTGAGGCCGACGGCACGCAGATCGTCCTCCGTTGCCCAGAGGATCTTGAGCGGCCCCGTGAGCTTTGCATCCCGCAGGCGGTTCCAGATCGCATTGGCCG
>NZ_JAWJBP010001148.1:0-242 GCF_046535935.1 Tritonibacter sp. SIMBA_163 | reverse complement strand
GGTCCGTCAGCGGGCCTGCGACTGGACTCTGGACCTAGGGCCGCCCAATTGGCGCGCTGCCCGCCGCAAATCAACTCCGAAGCGCCCGAGCGGCGCCGTTCCCTTAAAAAACGCAATACAGCCATGCAGCCAACGCGGGCGAGATATGCTATACAAAGCCGAAACCTTACGCTCTACGCGGGATCTTGGCCCATCGGCGCCTCTGTGGGCCTGCGTCCCGTGCGCCTCACTTCGATATGAAC
>NZ_JAWJBP010001147.1:0-242 GCF_046535935.1 Tritonibacter sp. SIMBA_163 | reverse complement strand
CAGCAGCAAGACGTCGCCGCCCGGCAACTGCGCCAGGCCGACCGGATGGTAGCCGGGCTGCGTCGCGACCTGCAGCGGCTGCCAGGCATCGTCGATGTAGAGCCAGGCGGCGAAGGCCTCGGCGTCCTCGGGCCGGTCCTCGTCGATCAGGAAGAGCCGGCCGTCCGCCAGCTGCTGCCATGCTTCCGCACCGCCGTTCGCGCCGCCCTCCGCCACCCCGGCCGGGATCGGGAAGGGCCGCG
>NZ_JAWJBP010001146.1:0-242 GCF_046535935.1 Tritonibacter sp. SIMBA_163 | reverse complement strand
GGTGATGACCGGCGTATTGCGCGCCAGGGCGGATTACTATGGGGCGTTGTTGGTTCTCGACCAGTCCGGCACGCGGGATGGTGCGGATGTGATCTCCATGACGCTGATCGAAAGCGAGTTCGCCGAGGGGCGGGCCTTTGACCTGGGGGCGCATTCACTATGATGACCGTTGACGATCTGGCAGGGCTCGCCAGTCAGGTGTGCCCGATGCATGTGATGATCGATGCCGAGGGCACGGTGAC
>NZ_JAWJBP010001145.1:0-242 GCF_046535935.1 Tritonibacter sp. SIMBA_163 | reverse complement strand
ATATGCAGCGATCCGGTGACGTTCGGCGGCGGAATAACCACGGCAAACGGATCGGCTCCCGGCTTCGCGCCTGCACCCGCCTTGAATGCACCCGCTTCTTCCCAGCGTTCAGCAATTTTCGGCTCTATCGCCGCGGCGTCATAGGTCTTCTCAAGCATGGAATTATCCGGTCTTTATGCGCGATGAATGAATTGAAGGCTCAATAGCAACTAACAGCTGACAAATCACTTTAAAAGTGACAG
>NZ_JAWJBP010001144.1:0-242 GCF_046535935.1 Tritonibacter sp. SIMBA_163 | reverse complement strand
GTCGCTTCTGCGGGTGCTGGCGGGCTTTGCCCTTGGCGCGCTGGTGGGGGTCCCGCTTGGCTATGCCATGGGCCTCAGCTCCTGGGTGCGAGGCTGGTTCGATCCGATCGTGGAGTTCCTGCGACCGGTGCCGCCATTGGCGCTGATCCCGCTGGTGATCATCTGGTTCGGCATTTGGGAGACGGGCACGATCGTCCTGTTGTTCCTTGCCGCGCTCTGGATCATGACCATTGCCGCGCGGG
>NZ_JAWJBP010001143.1:0-243 GCF_046535935.1 Tritonibacter sp. SIMBA_163 | reverse complement strand
AAACGTAAGGCAAAAATCCGTTATTCTCATCGTAAAGTGTAACCGAGACTACACAAATGCGGATCGAGCAGTTACAAGCCTTCTTAGCAATTACAGAAACGGGCAACTTTGGACAAGAAGAAAAAAAATGTGGGGTCACTCAAACCACCATCAGTCGCCAAGTGCAAGGATTGGAAAATGCATTAGGTGTTCATTTATTTCATCGTTCTCATCAGGCAAAACTGACTGTTGCGGGAGAACGAT
>NZ_JAWJBP010001142.1:0-243 GCF_046535935.1 Tritonibacter sp. SIMBA_163 | reverse complement strand
CAGCCAGAACGCCGCCGGGCCCGCCAGCGGCCGGATCAGCACGCCCAACGCCCCGCCGATCGCCCCCGAGGCGGTGTTGGCCAGCACGTCGTTGAGCGAGGCGAACCGCGAGGGCGGCAGGCTCTGCGTGCACTCGAGCAGCCAGCTCGCCGCGGCCACGACCGCGACCGCCCGGCACCACGCCGAGAGCCACCGCCGACGCGGCCGGTCCCACACGAGGAACACGCCCACCGGGGCGAACAG
>NZ_JAWJBP010001141.1:0-243 GCF_046535935.1 Tritonibacter sp. SIMBA_163 | reverse complement strand
GTGACGCGCGACAGGAGTGGCGCGAACAGGGCGGTATTCTCCGGTCTCAGCGCGTGCGCGGGCCCCTGGGCGGGGGCGCCGCGGCCGGCGATCATAGAAGTGGCCACGGTCCAGGGCGCGCCGGCAAAGGCGATCAGCGTAGTCTCAGAGGGGCGCGCCCGCGACAAGAGGCGTACGGTCTAGTAGATGGGGATCAAGGTCTTGTGCACATCGGTGGGGGGGCCAAGTTTGGCAAAACCCGCT
>NZ_JAWJBP010001140.1:0-243 GCF_046535935.1 Tritonibacter sp. SIMBA_163 | reverse complement strand
TTCCTGTTAGAAAATCCGCGACCAGATGCCCCTTGTGATTAGATGCAGCCTCAGCAAAGACGGCCAGCTGAAGGACTTGAGGAGGCACGATAAGACTTAAACCGCCTGCTATTGAGTCAGCGTAATTGTGAGCGACACCGGGAAGCTTGTTGTGTGTCATACAAAGCAGGTTAGTCAGAAAACAAACGTCAGCAAAGTCCCGCACAGCTGACCTAGCGGTCAGCGCCGCTGACAACGCCTATT
>NZ_JAWJBP010001139.1:0-243 GCF_046535935.1 Tritonibacter sp. SIMBA_163 | reverse complement strand
GGGAGGAAGACTTGCCGAAACTATCAGAGCGCGCTAGAGGTGCTTGGCAATGACGAGTTGCGACAGCTTGCGCATGTGCTTGTCGAACAACTCCAGAAAACCGTGACCGTCGATTGGCAACGCAAAGAGAGCGCACGGGCGAAGTTGCGCGCTCTGGTTCGGCGCACATTGCAGAAATATGGCTACCCGGCAGATTTGGCCCCAGCCGCAATCAGTTTGGTGCTGGGCCAAGCTGAAACGCTC
>NZ_JAWJBP010001138.1:0-243 GCF_046535935.1 Tritonibacter sp. SIMBA_163 | reverse complement strand
ATACTCGACGGACGCGCCGCATCCGATATCCATGAATTATGGCCGGTCGAGCTCATCCTGCGGGAATCCGCTACCCGCGTGCCGGAATGGGCCTGAAATATCGAATAGCTGACATGATTTGCCAGTTTCACGCTGCCGGTGTAGATTTGCCGTGCAACGCGGAATTGGCTCGGCGCTTGAAGAAGCGCATTCCGAAGCCAAACCGCGTTGCATGTGGTTTAAATCGGAGTACAAATTGCGCAG
>NZ_JAWJBP010001137.1:0-243 GCF_046535935.1 Tritonibacter sp. SIMBA_163 | reverse complement strand
CAGAAATCAAGCAATACGATATTATTATTTATACGCCTGTTTTAAGCACTGGCGTGAGTATTGACCTCCCAGACTATTTTGATGCTATTTACTCCTTTAATCAAGGGACACAATCAGAAAATAGTACCCGTCAGATGCTATCTCGATTAAGAGATAATACCCCCATTCACTTATTCCTTAAAAAAATTGGGAACGGTAAGCTCGATGGAGGAGAGACAGAAGTTAATGAAGTGCTAAGAAGTA
>NZ_JAWJBP010001136.1:0-243 GCF_046535935.1 Tritonibacter sp. SIMBA_163 | reverse complement strand
CATCTCGAAGACGAGGGTGTTCAGGACCCTTGCACCGGATGCGCCGATCGGATGGCCGATGGCGATCGCTCCGCCATTGACGTTGACGATGGCGGGATCCCAGCCAAGCTCTTTGTTGACGGCGCAGGCCTGCGCCGCGAATGCCTCGTTGGCTTCCACGAGATCGAGGTCGCTTGCCTTCCAGCCGGCCTTTTCCAAGGCTTTGCGGGAGGCCGGGATCGGCCCCGTCCCCATGACCTGCGG
>NZ_JAWJBP010001135.1:0-243 GCF_046535935.1 Tritonibacter sp. SIMBA_163 | reverse complement strand
AATAATTTTCACTGTCGCTACTCTTTCAATTATAGAAATTTTATATAGTAATAATTTGCTATATATCCTAAGAGAACAGCATGATTTTGTACAATTAATAAAGCTAATTATCTTTAGTTTTTCTAACAGTATCGCAACTTCCCTGTTCAACATATCTTTTCCTGGCAGCACTCACAATATAACGCTTTTAACCTTAAGTCATCATTTAATTCATATAATGCAAGTCATTACGAGTTTAACACT
>NZ_JAWJBP010001134.1:0-243 GCF_046535935.1 Tritonibacter sp. SIMBA_163 | reverse complement strand
ATGCCATTCATCAGCTGGCGGTAGGCCGCCTGCAGCATCTGGTCCTTGGTGGAAAAATAGTGGCGGATCAGCCCGCCGGTGACACCGGCACGAGCGGCGATCTGGCGAACGGTTGCCCCCTGGATGCCCGCTTCTGCAATGCAGTCGAGCGTTGCGACAATGAGATCTTCCCGTCGCTCGGCTTCGCTTGCTCGGTGATAAGATCTGCGGGCAATCGTCAAAGGACGCACCGGATGGAACTGC
>NZ_JAWJBP010001133.1:0-243 GCF_046535935.1 Tritonibacter sp. SIMBA_163 | reverse complement strand
CTTTGGCGCGGACATCTACCGCAAGCGTGAGGACCTGAGTCCCGTGCGATCTTACAAGATCCGCGGCGCGCTGAGCGCAATGCGCGAGCAGGGGGGCAAGGATCTGTTTGTTTGTGCCTCTGCGGGGAATCACGCGCAGGGCATGGCCTATATGTGCCGCCAGAGGGGCAAGAAGGGCGTGATCTTCATCCCCGTGACGACGGCGCAGCAGAAGATCCAAAAGACCCGGATGTTCAGTGGCGA
>NZ_JAWJBP010001132.1:0-243 GCF_046535935.1 Tritonibacter sp. SIMBA_163 | reverse complement strand
AGCGTTGGCAAACGGGCTGTGGGAAATGTCCTTATCCCGATACTTATCCCAGCATTAGACGAGATAATACTGCTCTGGAATGGAAACTGAAAGATTGGGTTTATAGTCGCTCTAATTTGACCATTGTTACTCCCAGTCGCTGGTTATGCGAACAAGCTCAACAAAGTATGCTCAACCGTTTTGCGATTCATCATATTCCTTACGGGATTGATACAGAGGCTTATCAACCGATCCAGCAACAAC
>NZ_JAWJBP010001131.1:0-243 GCF_046535935.1 Tritonibacter sp. SIMBA_163 | reverse complement strand
CAAATTCACATCCCCTGAAATATAAAAAATGAGAGTAAGGTTTCCTCTACTCTCATACTACTCTTTTTATTAATTATCTACAATATGCTTACCAAGAAACCACAATAATAGGGTCAATTTTAGCAGTTTTGTCTGCAAAATCTTCTTCGACCAAGACGATATCTGCGACAATTCCTGAAGCAGTTGCGCGTTCAATTCCTTCTAATGTAATCTCTTCAGCTTTTTCCTGCAATTCCTTGATCA
>NZ_JAWJBP010001130.1:0-243 GCF_046535935.1 Tritonibacter sp. SIMBA_163 | reverse complement strand
CCTGGTGGTCCGGCTCGTCGGTCATGTCGATCCAGTCGTCGGGCCGGGTGAAGTTGTTGTCCGCGTCGATGTCGGCGTGGTGGACCTTGAGCGCGTTGGTCTTGGTGTGCTGGTCGATGTCCGCGCTGTCGGAGACGCCGTCGGCCTTCGCCTCGCTCTGGCCGTCCTGCTTGACCACGATGTTCACGCAGCCCTTCGGGCCCACCACGTCCTTCACGAAATAGGCGACCTCGCTCATCATCG
>NZ_JAWJBP010001129.1:0-243 GCF_046535935.1 Tritonibacter sp. SIMBA_163 | reverse complement strand
AAATGTCTGCTTGGGTTTGCTGTAATAGTTCTGAAAGGAGATAAGAGCCGACAAATCCGGTTGCACCCGTGAGAAAGATTCCTGAGGGCGAGTCGGTTTGCTCTAAATCAGGGGGGATAGAATATTGAATCTCTGGATCGAGTTTGGCTTCGGCTTTGAGATCCAACACTTGGGAGTGAACTGTTGTTGAAGCAGAGGTAAGAGTATCAGGTTTGAGGACTGCGATCGCGCTGGCAAATGTAG
>NZ_JAWJBP010001128.1:0-243 GCF_046535935.1 Tritonibacter sp. SIMBA_163 | reverse complement strand
GATGACGCGGACGAACTGGCGCAACTGGCCGAGATCGAGGGCGCGACAAGCAGCCGGACGATGGCGCAGACGACGGGCATATCCGGGCTTTCCGCGCAGGAGCTGGTCTACGACGTGCCGCATGCGCATTTCATCAATGCAAGCTTCGCCTATGCCAAGCCGCACGAGCCGGGCCGCTTCAATGGAGAAAACCGTGGCGCCTGGTACGCCGCGCTCGCCGTCGAGACCTGCCTTGCGGAAATC
>NZ_JAWJBP010001127.1:0-243 GCF_046535935.1 Tritonibacter sp. SIMBA_163 | reverse complement strand
GGTATTGCTGGACGGCTTCACCTGCACCGCTGCGGCGGCCGTGCTTTACAAGCTGGACCGCCATGCGCTTGACCACTGCGTGGTGGCGCATGTCTCCGCCGAGCCAGGACATCGGCGGCTGTTGCAGGCCATCGAGAAGCGGGCGCTGGTCGATCTCGACATGCGCCTGGGCGAGGCATCGGGTGCTGCGTTGGCGATCCCGCTGCTGCAGGCGGCGGTCAGCTGCCATGCCGGCATGGCGAC
>NZ_JAWJBP010001126.1:0-243 GCF_046535935.1 Tritonibacter sp. SIMBA_163 | reverse complement strand
GCCAGAACGGGATCGCTCTTGGCGGCCTTTTCCTGATTTCCCGTGCAGAGGTTACAGCCGGGACGCTCCAGATACAGGATGTTCTCGTGCTCGGTCCGCGCCTCGCCCTTGGGGAACAGATCATCGAATTCAAAACCCGAGTAGTTCTGCAGGATCGCCCAGTCGCGCTCTTCCTTGAGCTCGTCGACGATATGGTAGGTTGGAGCCGCGACCACCAATGGCGCCTTGAACTCCACCTTGCCC
>NZ_JAWJBP010001125.1:0-243 GCF_046535935.1 Tritonibacter sp. SIMBA_163 | reverse complement strand
GCATTGACGCCGGTCAAAAACGCCGTTGCGCGACATGAGCGCGATCAGGCGATCGCGGGGTCAGCCTGCGGCCGGTTTGCCAGTGCGGAATGCTGCATCCCCGTGCTCGTAGAGCGTGAAGACGTCCTCGCGCCGGCACAGCTCGGTCCCGGGGCTCATCACGGTTGCGGCGCCGGCCGCCACGCCCAGCCGGAAGGCGTCCTCCAGCCGATAGCCGTTGGTCAGCGCCCAAACCATGCCGCC
>NZ_JAWJBP010001124.1:0-243 GCF_046535935.1 Tritonibacter sp. SIMBA_163 | reverse complement strand
ATGAATCTGGGATTACGCCGTTACCTTGCTCGCAGTGCAATAAAACAGTGAAGTTCTCGCCAATGCTAACTTATGCCCAAGAAAAATTAGGGATTGACTGTGTGGCGACCGGGCATTATGCACGGATTGAATATAATGCTGAGTTGGGGCGTTATCAATTATTGCGGGCGCGCGATCGCGCAAAAGATCAATCTTATTTCCTCTACGATTTACCCCAAGATTTATTAGCGCACACGATTTTCC
>NZ_JAWJBP010001123.1:0-243 GCF_046535935.1 Tritonibacter sp. SIMBA_163 | reverse complement strand
CAGGCTTGCATCGACGAAGGCCTGCGTCGAGGGAAGCCAATGCGTCGGGCAAGTCATATCGGTTCCGAGAACAGAACGGACCCAGCGATCCTGCAATCTGTCCTTTTGGTTGAATGTCAGCGCGGGAGCCTTGGCAATCGCATCGCGGGTTACTCCGTCGGGAAAATACCGGGCGATGAAATCCGGCGATGCGGTTGCGCGATAGCGAAGAGTACCAAGCGGGGTGAGACGGCAGCCTTGCAC
>NZ_JAWJBP010001122.1:0-243 GCF_046535935.1 Tritonibacter sp. SIMBA_163 | reverse complement strand
ATCACGGACTTTCAGGACAGAACGAAGCTGTCGAAATTCCTGGAACGGTTCTCGACCCTATGGGAGCTGGAAAATGCACCCGACAGCACAAACGTAGCGACACTCTTTACGCCCTCCACGAGCGGGATCTCCACGGATCTTCTCATCTCCATCAATGCACTGAAACTCGGGGGCACATGATATGCAATCCGGAATTTACGTTGGAATTTCCTCGCAGATTGCGCTCGAACGGCGCCTGAACAC
>NZ_JAWJBP010001121.1:0-243 GCF_046535935.1 Tritonibacter sp. SIMBA_163 | reverse complement strand
GGGTTTGGATAGGGGCCGCCGAAGGCATCGAAATGCCGCTCCGGTGTCCAGACCGCGTTGAACCCATGCGCATCGGCGAATTTTGCCCCCTCAAGCAGGAGTTCCTATTTTTTCTCGCCCGCGCCGTCGTCATTGCCCCAGTAGTAGAGGGTGAAGTCCATCTTGCGGTCGCTGAGCGTGATGGGGCCGTTCGAAAGCTGCAGGCGGGTTTCGTCGCTCGACAGTACCAGTTTGAAGCAGCGT
>NZ_JAWJBP010001120.1:0-243 GCF_046535935.1 Tritonibacter sp. SIMBA_163 | reverse complement strand
CCTCCGCGTCGCAGCGCAAGCACAGGCGCTATACCAAGTGGCTGATTTCCACGATGGATCAGGTCATTGCCACCTCTGCCAAGGGCGCCGCCTATCTGGAGGTCCCGGCACAGGGCGTCCATCACGGCATCAACATGCGCGACTTTGCCCCCGCCGCTGACAAGGCCGCACTACGGCGCAGCCTCGGGCTGTCGGAAGACGCCATTTTGATCGGCTGTTACGGCCGTATTCGGGCGCAGAAGG
>NZ_JAWJBP010001119.1:0-244 GCF_046535935.1 Tritonibacter sp. SIMBA_163 | reverse complement strand
GATTGGCTATGCGGGTGTTCTCAGCGATAGCGAGGACCGTCCGCCCCCAGGCGACAGCGAGCGTATCCCCGGATTTTAGAAGCTTGGCGATTGCTTGCGCAGCTGCGGTTCCAAGCCGGTCGATAAGCGCCTGCGCGCCGTCATCATTTGGCACTACCAGACAGTCGTTCAATCCGAAATGGCGCTTGAGTTCCTGCGCGATTGCAAGGGAACCGAGGCGCGCGGGTTCGATCGAGATGTTGAC
>NZ_JAWJBP010001118.1:0-244 GCF_046535935.1 Tritonibacter sp. SIMBA_163 | reverse complement strand
ACTGCAACGCCGACCCCCGCTGCGTCGACGGCAGCAAGTACATCGAGGTCATCCAGCTCTACCGCCGGCTCGCCCCGGACAACCCGCTGATGCCCGTCCTGCTCGACGACCTGCGGGACGATCCCTCGGGCACGCTCGCCGCGGTGTGCGAGCACATCGGCGTCGACGCGGGAGTCGAGCTGCTGGACGACGGGAACGACCACGGCGTGCCGGCCAGCCGATCCAGCCAGCGGTTCGATCAGAT
>NZ_JAWJBP010001117.1:0-244 GCF_046535935.1 Tritonibacter sp. SIMBA_163 | reverse complement strand
ATCTTTAAATCTTCCATGAATGGCAACTCATCGATGGTCGCATGTTCCGGTACATCGTATAGCTTCGGCAATTGCTCAAGCCACGCCTCCGGTTCAGGGTGAACGCGTGAATAATCGTATAACTTGCCGAGCAAGATCTCCATCGCCTGGTCGCTGCGGTCAGAAGTGAAACTGTCGGCGAGCCTATAGACCTTCTCGCGCCCTTGTCCTTCATAAGCGGATTCGAGCACTGCTTCCATCACAT
>NZ_JAWJBP010001116.1:0-244 GCF_046535935.1 Tritonibacter sp. SIMBA_163 | reverse complement strand
CGCACGCTTTCCCACTTCGATCGGGTGTCTATTGGCATTTGGGAAATCGGGAAGATCGGTGCGTCGGTGGCTTCGGGAACAGATTTGCAGGCGACAGGTCACGTCGTGGTGAGCGATCCGCAAAAAAATCTCTTTTATTGACGAACAAAACATGAACATGTATCTTCGCTCACATGGTGAAAAAGAGCCTTCAGGATAAACTTGCCATCCTATCGGATGCGGCAAAATACGATGCATCTTGTGC
>NZ_JAWJBP010001115.1:0-244 GCF_046535935.1 Tritonibacter sp. SIMBA_163 | reverse complement strand
AATGTTTAAACCCGAGGACGTTTGCTGACGATATTGCCCATCCCGCCAGCCTCGCCCGGGCCATCAATGACACCGGTCGGAACCCGCAGCACATCGATGCGTTCCACCATCCACGGGTCGGTTTTGCAACCAGAGAAGTTGATGCTCTTCTGGATCAGCCCGTCGCGGTAGATACCCTTAGATCCGGTGTCAAAACCACGGATGGTGAATTGATCATAAAGGTCATCCACCCCCCAATTGGAGG
>NZ_JAWJBP010001114.1:0-244 GCF_046535935.1 Tritonibacter sp. SIMBA_163 | reverse complement strand
CAAGCAGGTGGCCGACAGCCAGCAGGTGCCGTTCGCCATGGCAATCGACCGCTCCGGTCACCGCCTGACCGCCCCGATGCTTTCCTACGGCGTCAACTACATTGGAGAAGACGGCAAGCCCGCACCTCTCGATCAGGGTGCCAAAGACTTCCTGACCAGCTTCGTCAACTGGACCGAAGAAGGTGTCTTTGCCAAGGACGTCTGGGTATCGGCTGCCGGCAACACCTATCGTGCCGCCGCCGAG
>NZ_JAWJBP010001113.1:0-244 GCF_046535935.1 Tritonibacter sp. SIMBA_163 | reverse complement strand
CGATCAATTGCGCATATCGGACACCGTAATTGAAGACAATGCACTCGAATACATCAAACGATAAAAAGCGTTGGACTCTCAAAGAGTCCAACGCTTTTCAGAGTGCTGAAGAAGTCTATAATCCTCTATTAACAAAAAGAGTGTGGCACTATTCTACAATGAAAAATTCAACGAATGATCTTAGTATTTGGAGAAGCGTTCGCTCGACTCCAGTGGAACAGCGAGACGACCGAGACCCCGCAAG
>NZ_JAWJBP010001112.1:0-244 GCF_046535935.1 Tritonibacter sp. SIMBA_163 | reverse complement strand
GCCTTGTCGTCACCGGCAAGCTGACGAATACGGTCAATGATCGCGGCCTGTCAGCCGCTCTGACGCGCCTGATCGCGCGTTGCGGCGAGCCTGTCATTCGCCGCGGCGTTGACATGGCCATGCGCATGATGGGCGAACAGTTCGTCACCGGCGAAACCATCGACGAGGCGTTGAAACGCGCCAAGCCGTTGGAAGAACGCGGTTTCCGCTATTCCTACGACATGCTGGGTGAAGCCGCGACGAC
>NZ_JAWJBP010001111.1:0-244 GCF_046535935.1 Tritonibacter sp. SIMBA_163 | reverse complement strand
GTCATATTAATTTTATGTAGAATTGAATTTTCTTTATGCATATCCATATTAATAAAGAATCTTGGTGAGTGTGTTACCTTTACATCTTCTAAAACATCTTCATACTTTTTATACCTTACATTTATTCTTTTTCCATCCATCTGTCCAAAAACAAGATATATTTGATCAGTTACATTTGATTTTAAAGTACCTTCGAAGATACTATTACCTACTGATTGCCAATTTTTATTTTTTGAAAACTTTA
>NZ_JAWJBP010001110.1:0-244 GCF_046535935.1 Tritonibacter sp. SIMBA_163 | reverse complement strand
CTAAGCAAGATGCGATGAAATCGGCACGAATGGTAATTACAATTTTGAAGCGGTCTGCCGTAGCTGCCAAAGTCCCGAATAGTATCTCTAGAAAATGCTGTCTTTGTTCGGTTGTGGCGAGGGTAAATAATTCTTCAAACTGGTCAATCACCAAAACAACCATAGGTTCTGGACGAGTCCGCAGCCAATAAACCAGGTCTTTAACTTCTAGCAACTCAAGGTGTGGTAATTGGGGTGAATCCCC
>NZ_JAWJBP010001109.1:0-244 GCF_046535935.1 Tritonibacter sp. SIMBA_163 | reverse complement strand
GCCCCGGACAAGCGCGACTGCTGACCAAAGGGTTCGCCCTGATGCTGTTTGGTGTCGCGGTCTGGATCCCGTTGGCGTGAAGCCGAGCGCGGTCAGGGCTGAACCAGGACCGCCTCTACCCGGCGATTGATCTCGCGCCCAGCCTCGGTGGTATTGGGTGCCAGCGGGGCCATAAAGCCAGCGCCGGCGACTTGCATGCGATCCCCAGAAATCTCATACTTGGAGACCAGCCGCGCGCGCACAC
>NZ_JAWJBP010001108.1:0-244 GCF_046535935.1 Tritonibacter sp. SIMBA_163 | reverse complement strand
ATGAAAAGCGCTGCCGAGCCGCCGACGATCCCGCCACCGATAATGACCGCATCGGCCTGAAGACGCCTTGTCATGACGAAGCGCCCTCCCCGGCTCGAGCGCCGAACCCGAGCGGGATCGGCTTGACCGGCGCCTGAGCGCGGATGCGACCTGCTTCGGCGGGCGTCTTGTCCTGCACCGACGCCAGAAGTTCCGCCGCCGCTGCCGTGCACATGCGGCCTTGGCAACGGCCCATGCCGACGCG
>NZ_JAWJBP010001107.1:0-244 GCF_046535935.1 Tritonibacter sp. SIMBA_163 | reverse complement strand
ACCATTAACGGATCGCCAATCGTTGTTATTTTCCAAGGGGGCGTGTCCACATAGCGTGAAGAGACTAAAAAGGGAACTTGACGTGACAAGCGAGCAATCATCGCTTCTGGGGGAACAAATCCCGTGACGTAAGGTTCATCAACACTTCCCACATAAGCATACACCCCATAATTTAACCAACGTCCCGCAACTGTATTCACATCATCAGGGCGAGTTGCTGAAAAACTGTGGATTAAATACATCG
>NZ_JAWJBP010001106.1:0-244 GCF_046535935.1 Tritonibacter sp. SIMBA_163 | reverse complement strand
CATGCGCCGACGCACCTGGATCTAATGCGCTTTGGGGTTGACCAAGCGCGGCGCGGCTGGGTCACCAAGGACGACGTTTTGAACACCCGAACACTCAAGCAGTTGCGCAAGGTGCTGGCGCGCTAGCCGAGCCACGCATCAAAGCGCTAGAGTCGCAGTCATGTTCGGTTTTTTCGGCATGTTCGGGCGCGCTGATGAACTGCGGGCCCTGGACAAGGCGCTCGGTGCCGCAGGACTAGCCCAC
>NZ_JAWJBP010001105.1:0-244 GCF_046535935.1 Tritonibacter sp. SIMBA_163 | reverse complement strand
CCTGCAGCGCAATCTACCCGATCTTAAGGGCGACCTGGTGATGATCGTGGGCACGAACGACCTCTCGGTGCCGCCGACCGAGGCCGGACGTGTGGCCGCGTGCAGACCAGGGACGCGCATGGCGACCGTCTACGGCGCCGGTCATCTGGCACATGAGGAAAAGCCGGCGGAAGTAGCGGCACTGGTCTGCGAGGCCGCCGGCCTGGACGACACGAGCAGCGCGGCCTGAGCGGGGGTGCCGGAC
>NZ_JAWJBP010001104.1:0-244 GCF_046535935.1 Tritonibacter sp. SIMBA_163 | reverse complement strand
CGTCGGGCCCGATCATGACGGAGGGGCGCAGGATCAGCGCGTCCGGACGCGCGCGGGCGACCGCGCGCTCGCCCTCGCCGCGGGCGCGGATATAGGCGTCTCGCGCAGCGGGATCGGCGCCGATCCCGGACAGTTGGATCAATCGCGGCACGGAAGCGTCGTTGGCTGCCTCGGCCAGGTTCGCCGCGCCGTCGACATGCACGTCGTGGAAGCTGGTCTCCGCCGTTTCCGCGTAGAGGCTGAC
>NZ_JAWJBP010001103.1:0-244 GCF_046535935.1 Tritonibacter sp. SIMBA_163 | reverse complement strand
CGGCGAAGGCGGCCAGCCGATCGTCGACCCGGCGATTGATCGTGCCCTCCGGAAAGGCGCCGTCGGCCCCGCGCTCGCCGGCCGGCAGGCCGGTCAGCAGGGCGATCCCCTCGTCGATCGTGCGCACCGCCCAGACGGCGAAGCGCCCGGTGCGCACCGCCTCGACCACGTCGGCGCGCAGCATCAGGTGCGGCAGGTTGCTCTCCGGGATCATCACGCCCTGGTCGCCGGTCAGCCCGCCGGC
>NZ_JAWJBP010001102.1:0-244 GCF_046535935.1 Tritonibacter sp. SIMBA_163 | reverse complement strand
AGCAGGACGATCAGCGCGTTCTGGCGCAGGAAGGTCGACTTGCCGGCCATGTTCGGCCCGGTCAGCAGCCAGACCCGCTGGTCCGGGCCGAGATCGCAGTCATTGGCGACGAAGCGGCTGCCGTCCTGGGCGGCCAGCGCGGCTTCGACCACCGGGTGGCGCCCACCGGTCACCGCAAAGCGGGTGTCGTCGGCAAGATGCGGGCGGGTCCAGCCGGCATCGCGGGCCAGTCGGGCGTGGCTCG
>NZ_JAWJBP010001101.1:0-244 GCF_046535935.1 Tritonibacter sp. SIMBA_163 | reverse complement strand
CCGCGCAAAAGCGATCAAACGCCGCCTCGACCTGCGCGGGCTGGGTGACATCCGCAGTCAGCACCACGGCACGGCGATGCCCCGCGGCGATCTCCGCCAGCACCCCCGCACGCCGTGCCAACAGGCCGACCACCCAGCCCTCCGCGAGGAACAGCTCCCCGGCTGCGCGGCCAATACCACAACTGGCGCCGGAGATGAGGATTGATGGTGTCGTACCGGGGCCTCTTCTTCCTGGGCTACCCTT
>NZ_JAWJBP010001100.1:0-244 GCF_046535935.1 Tritonibacter sp. SIMBA_163 | reverse complement strand
CACGCAGACCTCCGGAACCGGGGCGCAGCGCGGCTTTCTGCTGCCCACCACGCTTGCGGGCTTTATCAATGTGGCCGCCGCAGCCCATGGCCCGATGATGGCTGGTCAGATTGCCACCGAGATCAACCTGGCCAATGGCGCGCCGTTTGATCTGCCGACGGTGGATGACACCGCCGAGGAGGCCAAACCCCATGCCGAGGGCGATGAGGGCGTTGATGATGCCAGCGGCGACATCGAACTGGGC
>NZ_JAWJBP010001099.1:0-244 GCF_046535935.1 Tritonibacter sp. SIMBA_163 | reverse complement strand
CGGTGCCGGATTCGCCCACCAATAACACAGGCAGTTTGGCGGCAGCAGCTTTTTCTGCCCGGGCGATGATGTTTTTCATGCTGGCAGAGACGGCAGTAAGGCTAGCGAAGGTAATCGGTTCTTCGTATTTCTTCAGCGGCTGGTAAATGACACGCTCGAGCGTCGTCACATCGCGTGCCAGCTCGACCGCCCCGATCAGTACGCCGTGTTCGAATACCGGATAACTATCGTTAATGGTAGTAAT
>NZ_JAWJBP010001098.1:0-244 GCF_046535935.1 Tritonibacter sp. SIMBA_163 | reverse complement strand
CCCGCTGGGCGCGCACGACCTGCGTCAGCTGTTGAAGGCAATCGAGGGCGCGGGCGCGGAACTGTCCGCCGAACACTACGCTCCGCTCGGCAACCGGGCGATCCTGCTGCGCCTGCAGAACAACCGGAAGGTCCGGCTGCTGCACGACGAGCATCGCGAGCTGGCGGTGCAGACGCTGGAAGCGATGCTGATGATCGCCCCGTCGGAGCCGAGCCTGTGGCACGAGGCGGGCCTGCTGCACGCC
>NZ_JAWJBP010001097.1:0-244 GCF_046535935.1 Tritonibacter sp. SIMBA_163 | reverse complement strand
ACAACCTTCCTTCCTTTTCGCACTCATTCCAGAATTATTATTCCCTAGATGACCTGTAAATCGATCGGTTTTAGGATGAGAAGGAAGGCTCGATCGCTGTTTTGGGATGAAGGGGGGAGCGCGATCAGATTGCTCAATTTTTAACTCGCGCGATCGCTTTTTCATGTATCGGGATCATGTTCGGCAAAACTAATCACTAGCACCCGTCGTGGAGAAGGCTTTTCATAAACGCGATAAACCAGAC
>NZ_JAWJBP010001096.1:0-244 GCF_046535935.1 Tritonibacter sp. SIMBA_163 | reverse complement strand
AGCACCGGCCAATCGAGCCCGGCCAGCTGGATCAGGCTCTCGACAAGTCCCACCGTTTGGCGGAGCAGAAGGCCGAACAAAACTCTCAGCGTCAGGCAGGTTTGGATCGCCGCCTCCGAGAAGGTCTCGGGCCGTCCCCGCTCGCCGGACTTCTCCGCGTACCAAACCATATCGGGGTCGAACCAGACCGAAAGGGAGCCACGTTGCCTGAGCGACGCGTTGTAGGTTGACCAGTTCGTCGTGC
>NZ_JAWJBP010001095.1:0-245 GCF_046535935.1 Tritonibacter sp. SIMBA_163 | reverse complement strand
CGGCAAGCCGGTTGAAATTTATGGACTCGTCGCCGTGCTTTATTTCATCGTGTGCTTTCCACTATCGCAGTGGGTGCGCCACCATGACCGAAGAAGGAGCCTGCTGTCATGACCACAGTCGCTACGACGAAGCCGATTATCAAACTCACGGGCGTCGGCAAATCGTTCGGCGCCACGCAGGTCCTGAAGGAAATCGATCTCGACGTGCGGCCGGGCGAAGTACTCGTGCTGATCGGCGCATCGGG
>NZ_JAWJBP010001094.1:0-245 GCF_046535935.1 Tritonibacter sp. SIMBA_163 | reverse complement strand
CTTTGAACCCACAGAACTTGACAAAGGAATTTATGCTTGTACTTTCCCCCAAGAGCCACCCATTCCCTCTCCTCCTCGCTTTGTTGCTCGCATTCCTCAGGGAAAAGCATGGGCATTTCCCCAAGAAAATCATTGGCTGAGTTGTAAAGCCTTTGCCGTGATTACCCCTCATAATCATGTCCTCAAAGATGTCTCTCGACATTACCCAGGGCAACTACCAGGCTGCTCTGGAACAGAATCGACCC
>NZ_JAWJBP010001093.1:0-245 GCF_046535935.1 Tritonibacter sp. SIMBA_163 | reverse complement strand
CCGGTGAGCCTGCGGCAGGCGGTGGTGACGTGGCTTTCCATCAAGTTTTCGTGGACTGGCGAAGTGCTGCAAGCTATTCCATAGCCCATGAAAAAAGGTGATCACCTCTTCCTCGTCGACGGCTCCGGATTCATCTTCCGCGCCTTCCACGCCCTCCCGCCGCTGGCCCGCAAGTAGGACGGTCTGCCCATCGGCGCCGTGTTCGGATTCTGCAACATGCACTGGGAGCTGTTGACCGATGCCCG
>NZ_JAWJBP010001092.1:0-245 GCF_046535935.1 Tritonibacter sp. SIMBA_163 | reverse complement strand
CCCGTTGTCCCTGGCCCTAGAGGCGCTCACTGCCCTTGCCCTAAAGAGACCGCCACCGGATCCCACTGGCTATTGGGATGAACTGCGCCGGGCCGCGATCCCCGCAATCGTGCTCACAACATTGGTTGTCGTCGCGGTGGTGAAGGCCGCAGAATGTACAATACTACGTCATACTTACATCACGGCGCGGTGTGGGAAACTACCACAGCTGCAAAGCATCTTCCCGGAGCTATCACATGATGTCG
>NZ_JAWJBP010001091.1:0-245 GCF_046535935.1 Tritonibacter sp. SIMBA_163 | reverse complement strand
ACAGGTCGCGCTATGTTGAAATTGAACGTTATGTTACACCGCTGCGTGCTGGCTGGTTTAGCGCTGATTCTGCTGGTGACGTCAGGGTGCGCACAAATACCCCGAGCCTCGGTGGTCGGCGAGCAAGAGCAGATCACCATCATTGATCGGCCACCGCCGGTGCCTAACGGCTCCATCTATCAGGCACGCCGGGGCTATCAGCCGCTCTTTGAAGATCGTCGCCCTCGTACGATAGGCGATATTCT
>NZ_JAWJBP010001090.1:0-245 GCF_046535935.1 Tritonibacter sp. SIMBA_163 | reverse complement strand
CACATCGCAACTCCCCCTGGATTCCCGCTTTCGCGGGAATGACGAGGACGCGGCGTCTCCGATCAGACGGCGCGAGGCCCGACGAGCGAGCCGTCGCCCGGCCTCTCCCCCTTCGACGGGGGAGAGGGGGAGCGTCCGGCGCAGCGTAAGCGAGATCGACCTGGGCTGCGTTCATCGCTCCGATGCTACCACCACCAAGCTCAGCGGCTGAACACCTGCACCGTCGCCGTGCCCATGTCGCCGCG
>NZ_JAWJBP010001089.1:0-245 GCF_046535935.1 Tritonibacter sp. SIMBA_163 | reverse complement strand
CTTGAGATACGGGAACAGCTCAGTCAGTGCATGTCTGAAATTTCGCCAGCAGTAAGCTTCGATGAAGTTTATCCGAACGACTACATCAGTCGGTTCTACATAGCATCCACAGGAGACAAGGTGTGTGAAGTGACCTTATCAACCGTCTTTTGCAATAACCGGCATGTTGGATCGGATTGTTACTACGGAATCTTTTACGAGATAGACGATACTGGGGTTGGCATGACGGCCGATCCATTCGGGTA
>NZ_JAWJBP010001088.1:0-245 GCF_046535935.1 Tritonibacter sp. SIMBA_163 | reverse complement strand
CCCTCAAAACGCAGCCGGCGATCAGCGGCTCACCCGGAAATTAGGCCCCGGGTTTCACACGCCCGCAAGCGCGAAATCGGAGGGCTTCAACAGAGAATAGTGTGACCGCTGGGAGGGATTATTCCGAGGGCCACCTCCAAACGCTTGTGTCGCCGGCGCATTTCCGGAGCTACACAATTGACTCACCGGCACGACGACGGGCGTGCTAATCTTCTTGGCATCAAAAAAAGACCAGTGCGGATCAG
>NZ_JAWJBP010001087.1:0-245 GCF_046535935.1 Tritonibacter sp. SIMBA_163 | reverse complement strand
CAGCGTGGCGGAAAGCGACAGGCCCAGCACTTCGCGGCTCTTGCGCGGATCGATAATGCCGTCATCCCAAAGCCGCGCCGAGGCATAGAGCGGGTGGCTCTGGCGCTCGAACATCTCCAGCGTCGGGCGCTTGAATTCCGCTTCCTCCTCCGCCGACCATGTGCCGCCGGTGCGCTCGATCCCGTCGCGCCTGACGGTTGCCAGCACGCCAGCCGCCTGTTCGCCGCCCATCACCGCGATACGGC
>NZ_JAWJBP010001086.1:0-245 GCF_046535935.1 Tritonibacter sp. SIMBA_163 | reverse complement strand
AGAGGAACCGGTTGCGCGGCGCCGGGGCGTGGAAGATGAACTTGTGGACCAGGTGCTCCTGCGGGGCGTAGGTGATCACCCCGATCGCCAGCCACAGCGGCGTCCAGGCGTCGAAGCCGATCGACGCCGCGGCGGCGAGCGAGACGACCGAGGTGGTCAGGAAGATCAGGTTGCCCCGGCATCCGAGGAAGCGGCGGAGCGCGTCGGCGTACATCAGGCCTCTCCCCTCTCCATGGCCAGGACCT
>NZ_JAWJBP010001085.1:0-245 GCF_046535935.1 Tritonibacter sp. SIMBA_163 | reverse complement strand
CCGCGGCTCGGCTCACCGGGCTCGTCGGGGGCGTCGCCGCGGGCGTCGACCTTTTCGAACTTGCCGAAGATCATCCGGCCGGCGGAGGTCTGGATGGTGCTGGTCACGGTCAGGGCGACCCGCTGGCCCATGTGGTCGCGGCCGTCTTCGACCACCACCATGGTGCCGTCGTCGAGGTAGCCCACGCCCTGGGCGGGGTTCTCGCCGGGCTTGATGAGCTTGACGACCATCTCCTCGCCGGGGAG
>NZ_JAWJBP010001084.1:0-245 GCF_046535935.1 Tritonibacter sp. SIMBA_163 | reverse complement strand
AATGTTGTTTAGTATGATTTTATTTATTAACAAATTAGTTAAATCAAACCCAGAAAAAATATAATTTTCTACGTATTTTTTTTCATTTCCTAAATAATTTTTTGATAACTCCTCAACTGCTCTCAAACTTTCACCAATCAATAGCAACAATACTAAATTATTAGGAATTATTATTTCAACTTTAATTATAAAATTGAGCATTAATAAAAGCATACTTGCGATGAAATAAACAAAAAAGTTGGTTA
>NZ_JAWJBP010001083.1:0-245 GCF_046535935.1 Tritonibacter sp. SIMBA_163 | reverse complement strand
GGCGAGCGCCGGGATGGTGTAGCTGGCGAGCTGGACGTTCCCGATCAGGTTTTCAGGGATCGCCCGGGTCTCGTTGCGGTCACGGTCGCCAGCCCCCTGCCAGCCGCCGCCGATGAGGGCGGTGCCGTTGTCGAACTGCTTGAGCGACAGCAGACCCGAGGCGACGCTCAACACGCTGCGCATGACAGGCGCCGTGCGTTCGGTGACGACTAGCTGGTTCACCAGGTACTTGACCGGCAGGTTGA
>NZ_JAWJBP010001082.1:0-245 GCF_046535935.1 Tritonibacter sp. SIMBA_163 | reverse complement strand
GAACCTCTGCCGCTTGTGGCTTACCAATAGCCGCAGTGGGAGCAATTACCTTTATCCTAGTGGGCTGGGGTAACCCCCTGTTGCCGCCTTGGGCAACCGGGTTTGTTATGTGGCCTGCCTTTCTGGGCATTGTCGCCACCAGCGTGCCGTTTGCACGCCTAGGAGTACGCTTAGCGCATGTGTTGCCTGCCCATGTGCTTCGTTACGGTTTTGCTGCACTGCTCGCCGTAGTGGGGATACGCTTC
>NZ_JAWJBP010001081.1:0-245 GCF_046535935.1 Tritonibacter sp. SIMBA_163 | reverse complement strand
CCATACTCTTTCGCTTTATTGGCGCTCATGAAATTATCACGATCAGTATCTTGGGCTACTTTATCAATATCCTGACCAGTATGGTGGGCCAAAATCTGATTCAGCTTCTCACGAATACCAAGGATTTCACGCGTGTGAATCTCAATATCCGAGGCCTGACCCTGATAGCCACCCAGCGGCTGGTGAATCATCACACGAGAGTTAGGCAAGCAATAACGCTTACCCGCAGCGCCTGCGGTTAGCAG
>NZ_JAWJBP010001080.1:0-245 GCF_046535935.1 Tritonibacter sp. SIMBA_163 | reverse complement strand
ACCCGCACGATCCCTACGCCACCACGCGGGACTACTGGAACCGTTACAGCGACGACGAGATCGACCTGCCCTCCGTGCCGATGATCCCGGTGGAAGAGCGCGATCCGCACAGCGCACGGCTCTACTACCACTACGGCATGCACAAGCAGAAGGTGACCGACGCCGACATCCGCAAGGCGCGGCACGCCTACTACGGCATGATCTCCTACGTGGACGACAAGCTGGGCATCCTGCTCGACGCGCTG
>NZ_JAWJBP010001079.1:0-245 GCF_046535935.1 Tritonibacter sp. SIMBA_163 | reverse complement strand
ATCCCTTTAATCGTGCCAGCTGTGATTTTGTCGGCAGATAAATTGGCTATTTTAGCATTTGTAATGGCACCATCTGTGATGTGCGCCGTGTCAATTATCGCTGTGCCTAAATGTGCTTTTTGGATTGCGGCATTTTGAATGGCTGCCGTTCCAATTGCAGCATCATTTACGTGCAATGCTGTAACAGATTTTTCGGTTAACATGACATCGTAAGGACTGGCAGACCATTCTTTTATAGCTTCACC
>NZ_JAWJBP010001078.1:0-245 GCF_046535935.1 Tritonibacter sp. SIMBA_163 | reverse complement strand
AACAATGGCTCTACCGCGCCAGCGGCCTCAATTTTGCGTGAGAAAGGGACAGATATATTTGTTGGGCTGATGTCCGCTTCTGGCCGATTCTGTTGAAAAAGTCGGCCCTGGTTTCCACGGTAGAAAAGTATGCGCTTGAGATTGAAATCTTTAGATTGAACACAGGATTCCGAGCTCAGATTTCGCGTAGCGGCCCACAAAAAAGGCGTTCCTAGCGACCAGGAAGCGAGCCGTCTGGAAGAACC
>NZ_JAWJBP010001077.1:0-245 GCF_046535935.1 Tritonibacter sp. SIMBA_163 | reverse complement strand
CACCCTTTGAAGCGAGATCTTCCTCCCGCCGCTGCCAGAAGTCGGCGTCGATCGGCTCGATCCGCTCGCCGACCTGCTGCCGGTCGCACATGGCGAGGATCCGCTCGGTCGCACCCTTGGCGTAAAGCACGCCCTCTCCGGCATGGCTGTGGTGGAGCGTGGCCATGAACTTGTGCTCAGATTCGAAGGGGATCGTGTCCGTACGGGGCCAGTGATGAGTCAGTTCGTCCGCGTCGAGTTCGCCC
>NZ_JAWJBP010001076.1:0-245 GCF_046535935.1 Tritonibacter sp. SIMBA_163 | reverse complement strand
ACCGAACTGAACGCGCAGCACGTCCGCCCGCATGGCGGCTAATCGCTGCCGTTCGCGCGACAGAGGCCGTGCCCAGGCGAGCACGCGCAGCCCGAAACTCGTCGGTACTGCGGGCTGGGTCCGGGTGCGGGCTAGGCACAGCGTCGCCCGGTGCTGCGCGGCGAGCGCGGCCAGCATTTGAACCACATCACGCAGCCGCCGGTCGATGAGATCGCAAAGGTCGCGCAGCGCCAGCACGCACGCCG
>NZ_JAWJBP010001075.1:0-245 GCF_046535935.1 Tritonibacter sp. SIMBA_163 | reverse complement strand
AAGGAAACAGGATTTAATTTATATTTTATGATCTTGATGGTTGGTTTAATCATATTTTTCATGAGTGACTTCTTATTCAGAAAAACAAAAAACACGAAAAATGATAAAAATCATCGAAGTATAAAATAAACTTAAAAGGATCGGGGAGTATATTATGAAAAAATACGGGATTTTATTTTTAAGTTTAGTGTTCCTATGCGCAACACTATCATTATCAATTTCACCTACCAACGCACATGCACAAG
>NZ_JAWJBP010001074.1:0-245 GCF_046535935.1 Tritonibacter sp. SIMBA_163 | reverse complement strand
CTATTGAGAGACAACGTCATTGAAACATATCGGGAATATAAAAATGAAAATGAAAAATATGTATTCGAGCCGGTCCTTTTCGTTCATCCAAACGAGAAGGATTTTTTAATTGACGGACAGCCCACATGGGCCGAGCCAATTAAAGATGATGCCGTTACAAAGGCAGAAGATATGAACACTCTTTTGAAAGAAAAAGTCAATCCATTCCCGGAAGTGACCGTGGCAATTGATTTTGAGGAATTTGA
>NZ_JAWJBP010001073.1:0-245 GCF_046535935.1 Tritonibacter sp. SIMBA_163 | reverse complement strand
ATAGCGGCGCCCTGGATCGGGTCGACACGCTGCAGCAGCAGCACTGGACGCTGCTGTACTTCCGCGGCATCGCGCTGGAGCGCACCGAGCGCTGGGCGGAGGCCGAGGCCGACTTCAAGAAGGCGCTCGAGCTGCAGCCGGAACAGCCCTATGTGATGAACTACCTGGCGTACTCCTGGGTCGAGCAGGAAATCCATCTGGATCAGGCGCAGGAGATGCTGCGCCGCGCTGTCGAGCTGCGTCCC
>NZ_JAWJBP010001072.1:0-245 GCF_046535935.1 Tritonibacter sp. SIMBA_163 | reverse complement strand
AATAACAATAAACGTAAACCCTAAACAGAAACCATATTTGGAATGGCACCGGACAAATAAACTGCAGTAAATAAGGAGGCGTGTACTATGGTGAATGAAGTCAAAGCTTTTGGCACATATTATAAAACGAACGGTCATTTGTGTAGAAAAGCAGCATATCTTCAATTTGGTAATTCCAGTGAATCGATAGGTTCAACCGTAATGTTGAATCCTGGTAAGGCTGAGTTTGTAGATAATATAAATGT
>NZ_JAWJBP010001071.1:0-245 GCF_046535935.1 Tritonibacter sp. SIMBA_163 | reverse complement strand
ATCGAAAAACCACAACATAGTGTTAGCAACAAATAAATGCACAACAGTGGCAATTAAACCCACTAACAAAAACCTAAACGGCTTTAAAGCATCTTTGTTTAAAAGCTCAAAAACACGGTTCATACAACACCTCACTCCCGAAAGCCAATTTTTGCATTGATTTATCAACTGTCAAAATAATCACTTACTTTTCGCCTATACCAGTACATTCTGAAAATATTCACCACCCCTAAAACTAAAGGCAG
>NZ_JAWJBP010001070.1:0-245 GCF_046535935.1 Tritonibacter sp. SIMBA_163 | reverse complement strand
CGTCAATAGCCACTCTCGGAGTGTCATGGTCTGGGTGCTCATTGCGACCTCGGGTCAAAGACTTTGGAGAGAAGATCGGAGAAGGCAGTGAGCGCAATAAACACCAATCCAACAACCACTGTGCCCCCACGGACCGCGTTCATATCCGCAGACAGTAGCGCCGTGGTGATGTAGTCGCCGATCCCCGGCCACGAGAAGATGAACTCGGTCAGCACCGAGCCTTCCAAGAGGTTCGCATAAGACAG
>NZ_JAWJBP010001069.1:0-245 GCF_046535935.1 Tritonibacter sp. SIMBA_163 | reverse complement strand
GGCGCGTGTGCCGGAGAGCCGCACGGTGCTGATGGGTCTCAAGATGCGCACCCCCGGAGTTGCCGCTGCTTTTGGACTGGAGCGGGCTGCGCGCTATAACGGCGATATGCTCGGGTTCCTGCGCGGAGAGCTGCGGTTGGACGGGCATTTTGTCGCCGCGTCGAACCGGCTGGCGCTTGGTTTGAGTACGTCGGTGTTTCACAACTCCGCAGAGGTGCTTCATGATTCCCGCTGTGCCGCCACCA
>NZ_JAWJBP010001068.1:0-245 GCF_046535935.1 Tritonibacter sp. SIMBA_163 | reverse complement strand
CGGGAATGTTAGATGGTTACTTCCATGACACCGGACATCATGTTAACATCAATGTCCTCAACCGAGAAACCTTACTTGATGCCATGGATCATCCTGAAAAATATCCCCAGTTGACCATTCGCGTTTCCGGTTACGCGGTGAACTTCATTAAACTGACCCGAGAACAGCAAGAAGATGTCATTTCTCGGACATTCCATGGACGGATTTAATTCTCTGGGAACCAATGCCAGATCAAACATTAACAA
>NZ_JAWJBP010001067.1:0-245 GCF_046535935.1 Tritonibacter sp. SIMBA_163 | reverse complement strand
GCTTTTATTGAGGCTCATCGCCAATGTCGGTGGCCGCTCTCAATCACTTGTGAAGTACTCGGTGTCTCTCGATCAGGTTACTACCGATGGAAAGACCGCCAACGACAGCCTGGAAAAATGCAAAAGCGTCATCAGAGCATCACGTTGTTTTTGCTAGAGCGTGCCAAGAAAATGAACAGTGTGCCGGGTTATCGGAAGTTATGGATGGAAGCGCAAGATGAAGGGTACCGCTGCGGAAAGAATCA
>NZ_JAWJBP010001066.1:0-245 GCF_046535935.1 Tritonibacter sp. SIMBA_163 | reverse complement strand
AAGAATCATATTGACCGCAAGCGCTTCCGGACGGTCGGAAAGCGTGCCGCTCGTGTACAGCTGATACGAATAGACCGGCAGCACGCTTGGATAGGTGACGCCCAGCAAATAAGGCACTTCGAAAGCGGAAAACGTAAAGACAAAGACGATAAACGTCGCAATCGCCCAAGCCGGCATCATGACAGGTACCACGATTCCGCGGATAAACTGCCAATGCCCCGCGCCAAAAACGCGCGATACTTCGC
>NZ_JAWJBP010001065.1:0-245 GCF_046535935.1 Tritonibacter sp. SIMBA_163 | reverse complement strand
CGGCGCGCGTCCGATTCAGACGCGACAAGGTCTGAACGGTCTGAAGGCCGGCCAGCTTGCGATCGACGTACATGGCGCAGAGTTTGGGCTGGTCGAAGCCTGTCTGGTATTTCTCGGCAACGATCAGGATTTGGTAGGTCTCCGGATAGGGCGTGCCGTCGGGCTTGAAGCCGTCAAAACGACCCGGAAGTTCTGTTTCCGAAAAGCCGTTGAGTTCGGCCTCGGTCCAGGTTTCGCCGTCGACC
>NZ_JAWJBP010001064.1:0-245 GCF_046535935.1 Tritonibacter sp. SIMBA_163 | reverse complement strand
ATCCCGCTTTCGCGCGCGACATCAGCGATATCGTCAAGACCTGCCTCACCCAGGTCGGGTGCAATTTTGAGCAACTCCGGGCGCCGGCGATCCAGGCCCTCTCGTGCCTCCATGACCCCTGCCAATAGCGCCGAAAGTGCAGCTTTGCCCTGCAGATCACGGAGCGTTTAGGTGTTGGGATAGGGGACATGGACGGTGGCAAAGTCCAGATGCGAGCCGCAATGGCTCAGGACGCGGGCAAAATC
>NZ_JAWJBP010001063.1:0-245 GCF_046535935.1 Tritonibacter sp. SIMBA_163 | reverse complement strand
AAATCAGGGGGCGGATCTTGTTCTAAGTTGAAATCGAGTTTGCCCCGAATCGCTGCTTCATTTTGAAAATAAAAGCAGTTATCTGGTTCAACTCCCGCTAAGTATCTTTCTCGTTTCCAAGTGGTCGATCCGAGACATTCGTAGTCTATCTCTAAAGTTTCAGCGATATCTTTAATGACATCGCTAATCGCTTCTTTATAATATTCATGTTCAGGTAAGGGAGTCATGATTTCTAAAGTTCCATC
>NZ_JAWJBP010001062.1:0-245 GCF_046535935.1 Tritonibacter sp. SIMBA_163 | reverse complement strand
ACAACACCCCGTTGGCGTACTACTACGGTTCGGCCGTCTGTCTCGATCTATCGCACGTGAAATTCGAAGGCCCCGAACCGATGACACATGGATCGGCGGGTATCGAGGACGTCGAGATCGCCGAGCGGGCGCTGGCCGAGGCAGGTGAGGAGATCAGGCCCGGCGATATCGTACTGGCCTGGTTCGACTACGGCGATCGCTGGTTCCCCGAACGCAAGTACATCGACGAGAATCCCGGATTCTCC
>NZ_JAWJBP010001061.1:0-245 GCF_046535935.1 Tritonibacter sp. SIMBA_163 | reverse complement strand
GCGGCATCGGGGCTTCTGGCGCTTTCGGTGTCGATGGGCGTCTGCGCCATCGTGCTCAGCGCCTGGACGCGGCTGCCCGTCTCGATTGCCTGGTCGACCCCCGGGGCTGCGCTGCTGGTCTCGGCGGGGACCGTAGAGGGCGGCTTTCCGGCTGCGGTCGGCGCGTTTCTCGTCTGCGGCATGCTGATCGTCTTCGCGGGCCTTTTTCGCCCGCTCGGCCGGGCCGTCGCCGCGATTCCGGCGCC
>NZ_JAWJBP010001060.1:0-245 GCF_046535935.1 Tritonibacter sp. SIMBA_163 | reverse complement strand
AGGCACTTCCGCATCTTGCATATAACCTACCAGTCACTGGACACCCGACGCTCGCCCTCAAAGCAACAGATGTGCGCGAGAATGAAAATCATCCCCCTCAGAATTCTCGCCCATTTCGACAATTCAACCTCTGTTCGCGCCAATTTCACCCTGCAAACTGACAAATTGTCCAATCCGGCACAACATTATGACGGGACGGTGTGTTTGCCCTTGCGCAGCCTCGGGTTAGGCCCAGTCATCAAGGG
>NZ_JAWJBP010001059.1:0-245 GCF_046535935.1 Tritonibacter sp. SIMBA_163 | reverse complement strand
CCGACCTTGAACTGGTTGTTTTCGTCATGCGCCTTGTACTTCTTAGACTGACGCACGGTCTTCTGGAGGAGCGGATGCGAATAGCGGCGCTCAACCTTGACCACAACAGTCTTGTCATTCTTGTCGCTGACGACAACGCCCTGCAGAACGCGTTTAGGCATTATATTCTTCCTTATGCCTTGCTTGCGGCCGCCTTCTGGCGGGCAATAGTCTTGATACGCGCGATGTCGCGGCGAACCTGCTTC
>NZ_JAWJBP010001058.1:0-245 GCF_046535935.1 Tritonibacter sp. SIMBA_163 | reverse complement strand
CCTCCCATCTGACATCGCTGGCGGCCTTATCCTCGCGCAGCCCCCTGAAGGAAGCATGGCGCAATCGCTTGTCGGCGGTCCAAGCGCGAAACTCGATCTCGGCCACCAGCTGCGGCTTGACGAACTTCGCGCCGCGTCTTTCATCTGCTGTCAACGGCACTGCGAAAGGGCTTTCGTCCAACCGCATGGCGTACAGTCGTTTGTAGAGTTCCTTGGCGACCTTGACCGAAAAGCCCGTTCCAACC
>NZ_JAWJBP010001057.1:0-245 GCF_046535935.1 Tritonibacter sp. SIMBA_163 | reverse complement strand
GAGGTGAAGCATCGGTAAGGTGGTCTCATCCATAAACAACCTTTCGCTATTTGCCTTGAGCTCCTGCCCCATCAATTGATAAATTGGCAAAATCGCCTCATTTGCCAAACGGTTCGACCATCGCCTCAGGGTGCTGCGGGACAGTTCGATACCTTTGGACAGAAAAATATTCGCCTGTCGGGACCATGGGATCTGCCGCCCGAAACGCATCGTGATCGAATTGGCCATAAGCGCGTTGCTCATTG
>NZ_JAWJBP010001056.1:0-245 GCF_046535935.1 Tritonibacter sp. SIMBA_163 | reverse complement strand
GGAGGAACTCGCTGACTTGCAGCAGCGCTCGGCAGCGATGACGGCGCAGTGCCAGGCGGCACGGGACAAATTGGCCTCCGCTCGGGACATCAAAGAGCGGTTGGACAAGGCGCGTGCTGAACTTGACATCGCCACGCGTGAGGGCAACCTCGCCAAGGCGGGTGAGCTGTCGTATGGCGTCATCCCTGGTTTGGAAAAGCAGCTGACAGAGGCCGAACAGACCGAACAAAAGGGGCTTATGGTCG
>NZ_JAWJBP010001055.1:0-245 GCF_046535935.1 Tritonibacter sp. SIMBA_163 | reverse complement strand
ATTCATTTATAGGTTTGTTGGCTGCTATATCTCTGGGGATGCCATTCTTTCTAATTGCGTTTCTTAATTTCTTAATTCAAATTATCGTGCTCGCGATTGCTTTCTTTCTTCCTTTTGCCTTTATCCTGTCTTACGTTCCACAATTTGCATATAGTGGTTTCGTCTCTTTGGGAAGGATGTTCGCATTGTTTGTCTTGAAAGCCTTGCTGACTCTTGTGCTTGTGTTTGTTTATGCAATATGCGTC
>NZ_JAWJBP010001054.1:0-245 GCF_046535935.1 Tritonibacter sp. SIMBA_163 | reverse complement strand
GTCTTCTTTTCAGCGTGATAGAAAACCTTAGAAGGCTAGGATGGACGAGTACCGGAGCGGAGCGAATTTGAGATTCGTGAGCACCCGACTGACACCGAATGCGAGGGTTTGTCTACACGCTGGGGCTTTCTTTTTGAGAAAGTCTTTTTTTCATGGCTTCAACGTCCTTCATGTCCTAGGACGTTTATTTTTTCTGTTGATTGAACCGATTTGAAGCAAAATCAATGATTCTTTCGACTGCATAA
>NZ_JAWJBP010001053.1:0-246 GCF_046535935.1 Tritonibacter sp. SIMBA_163 | reverse complement strand
GCTGACATCCCGCAGCTGCGTCAGGCCTTCGCAGACGGCATCGACATCCATGCAATGACCGCATCCGAGATGTTCGGCGTCCCCGGCGAAGGCATGCCGAGCGAGATCCGCCGGCGCGCCAAGGCGATCAACTTCGGCATCATCTACGGCATCTCGGCCTTCGGGCTTGCCAACCAGCTGTCGATCGAGCGCTCCGAGGCAGGCGAATACATCAAGAAGTATTTCGAGCGCTTCCCCGGCATCCGC
>NZ_JAWJBP010001052.1:0-246 GCF_046535935.1 Tritonibacter sp. SIMBA_163 | reverse complement strand
GTACAGCACGTCCCTCGGGTCGAACTCGAAATCGAGCCACGAACCGCGGTAAGGAATGATACGTGCCGAGTACAGGAGCTTGCCCGAGCTGTGCGTCTTGCCCTTGTCGTGTTCGAAGAACACGCCAGGCGAACGGTGCAGCTGCGAAACGATCACACGCTCCGTACCGTTGATGACGAACGAACCCGTCGGCGTCATGAGCGGAATTTCGCCCATGTACACTTCCTGTTCCTTCACTTCCTTGAC
>NZ_JAWJBP010001051.1:0-246 GCF_046535935.1 Tritonibacter sp. SIMBA_163 | reverse complement strand
GCTGGCAAGCCACCCCGAGGGCTCCTCGGTGCGTTTCAAGGGCGAGGAACTGATCAACGCCGGCGAAAAGCGGATGCGGCAGGTCCGCGGCAACGAGATCGCGATGATCTTCCAGGAGCCGATGACCTCGCTGAACCCGCTGCACCACATCGAGAAGCAGGTGTCGGAGCCGCTCTTGGTGCACAAGGGGATGACCCGCGAGCAGGCGCGAAAGCGCACGCTGGAGCTGCTCGACATGGTCGGCAT
>NZ_JAWJBP010001050.1:0-246 GCF_046535935.1 Tritonibacter sp. SIMBA_163 | reverse complement strand
ATTCCTGATTTCCTACCATATGGCGGAACTGAACTCGGCTCTGGCAATCAGCTCATAGAATTTAGCAATGATAATAATTTCTCTAATGATTTTATAGCAGGTTGGGGAACCATTAGTAATCCTTTCTCTTCTCTAGGATTTTCTGATGAATTGGTAGTTGGCGTTAAACAGTCTTTTGACTTAAGCGCACCTGACTTCTTTGGAGCAGACGAAGTCCCCGAAACCAGCAGTTTTACTGTTGAAGAA
>NZ_JAWJBP010001049.1:0-246 GCF_046535935.1 Tritonibacter sp. SIMBA_163 | reverse complement strand
GCAACGCGCGGCCTGATACTGAGAAGTTAGCAACCTTCCCCGGCGCGATGGAGGCTGGAATAACTATTGTGTCCAGGCACGAGACGACCACAGGTGTTTCCGGACTCGGTTCAGCCGCCAGGATCGGGGGTGAACGCGAATCTGCCACGCTATGACCGTGCGTTGGGTCCTCTCGGAGAAGGTCCGATGTATCGCACTTCTTTTAGGAAGGCGAGGTCGTTTGTGAAAAGGAAGATGCGGTTGACA
>NZ_JAWJBP010001048.1:0-246 GCF_046535935.1 Tritonibacter sp. SIMBA_163 | reverse complement strand
AGAACCAGCATAGCACCACTAGAGGTTGAGGAGGCTCTCGGTTGATGGTTAAATTTCATATCAAGTTGGACAGTGAAATTCCAGCCTCCAAGCAGCTTTTTGACCAGATTCAATTCGCGATCGCGTCTCGACAATATCCCCCCGGTCATCGCCTTCCCAGTACCCGTCAACTTGCAATGATGACAGGTTTGCATCGCAACACCATCAGTAAAGTTTATCGACAACTGGAAGACACAGGGCTAGTAG
>NZ_JAWJBP010001047.1:0-246 GCF_046535935.1 Tritonibacter sp. SIMBA_163 | reverse complement strand
ATCGCTTGCGACACCACGCCAGCGTTGCTGGCACGCCTCGACAACAAGTCGTTGGTTCTCTCTGTCGCGGAGCAGCTGGAAGAAACGCCGGCACAGCTGCGTAGGTTCGAACCGGAGTTCGATGGCAAGGGACGCCTGTTGTTCCGCTACCGCGCCAGTGAAAGCCCGGTGCCGGATATCCTCGAAGCGGCGCGGGAAGCCGGGCTCACGATCCTCGACGTCTCTACGGAGGAGACGGACCTTGAG
>NZ_JAWJBP010001046.1:0-246 GCF_046535935.1 Tritonibacter sp. SIMBA_163 | reverse complement strand
ACCGCGCGGCAGGGAACCTGCGCCAAGGGCTGTGCGGGCATGATGCCCCTTCTCCCCAAGCACCGCGATCAGAAGATCGGAAGCACCATCGATCACTGCCGGATGATCCTTGAAATCAGGCACGGCGTTCACAAAGCCCCGCAGTTGCAGACAGGCGGAAATGCGATCGAGATCGCCATCGAGGGCGGCCGCCGCCCGCGCCAGCAGATTGAGCGCACAGACGCGCGCTGCCTGGTAAGCTTCCTC
>NZ_JAWJBP010001045.1:0-246 GCF_046535935.1 Tritonibacter sp. SIMBA_163 | reverse complement strand
CTAATCCTTGACCACGAGCTTGCGCGGTACATTCGAAAGACATTCCACGCCGGTTTCAGTGATAACGATGCTCTCGGTGATCTCCAGCCCCATGGTTTCCAGCCAAAGGCCCGTCATGAAATGAAAGGTCATGCCCGGCTGCAACTCGGTGCGGTCGCCGGGACGCAGGCTCATTGTGCGTTCGCCCCAATCCGGCGGATAGGACAAGCCGATGGAGTAGCCGGTGCGGTTGTCCTTGATAATTCC
>NZ_JAWJBP010001044.1:0-246 GCF_046535935.1 Tritonibacter sp. SIMBA_163 | reverse complement strand
GAGGATCGAGCCCAGGACCGCCAGGATCAGGATGGCGAGCGGCAGGAAGGATGTGACGATCATCCCCATCAGCTTCAGGAACGGCACGTCGGGCACTTCTTCGGCCGTCGGCTTCGGTGCAATGCTCGGCTGCAGGATGGATCGCCCAACGATATAGACGAGATACAGCCCGACCAGCGTCAGTCCCGGCAGCAGTGCCGCGGAATAGAGCCGTACGATCGATGTGCCGGAGGCGGCGGCATAGAC
>NZ_JAWJBP010001043.1:0-246 GCF_046535935.1 Tritonibacter sp. SIMBA_163 | reverse complement strand
CGACGACACAGCCAAGGTATGGGAACTCATCGACAAGATCGGCTTCTGCATGCTGGCCACCCACGACGGCAGCGACATCCGCTCGCGCCCCATGTCGGCCTACACCAAGAGACACGACGGCGCTGTGTATTTCCTGACCGACGTCGCCAGCCACAAGGACGAGGAGGTCGCACGCTTCCCGAATGTCTGCCTCGCCTTCGCAGACACCAAGGGCCAGAAATATGTTTCGGTGTCCGGCACCGCAGA
>NZ_JAWJBP010001042.1:0-246 GCF_046535935.1 Tritonibacter sp. SIMBA_163 | reverse complement strand
CGATTCAGGATTCGGTCAAGACTTGGTTGCCGGCATGTCCGGAGGCGTCGTCAGCGCCAGTCTGCGCTCGGTCGGCGGCGAGACGCTACGCAAGAACGACTATCTATCGGTCGCCGCGGATGCATTTGGCAATGCACTGGGCAACAAAGCGGCTAGAACGCTGGAAGTCAATTCAGGGAGCGCGAAGGTCAATGGGATCAACCGACTGATAGCTGCCCAGGATGAGCCGTACTCATGGGACGGCAG
>NZ_JAWJBP010001041.1:0-246 GCF_046535935.1 Tritonibacter sp. SIMBA_163 | reverse complement strand
AAAAGCGGGCGAAAGTGCCGCGCCAGAAGGTCTGGCGCTGCGGCCCTTCCAGCGCGCCCAGCGCGGGCCGGGCGAACAGATACGCAAACGCCATCCCGCCGACCCAGACGACGGCGGACAGGGCATGAAGGGCAAGGGCGAGCGCGGAGAACATGGCAGTACCAAACGAGTGTTTATAGCAACATCACGCTACAATTCTTCAATCAACTCGCTACCAGTCTCCTTTATTTCCTGCCAAATTTCGAG
>NZ_JAWJBP010001040.1:0-246 GCF_046535935.1 Tritonibacter sp. SIMBA_163 | reverse complement strand
ATCATGTCCTTGATCCGAAAACGGATCGAGGGCAACATCTGTAATGACGATCATTTCAGGGACAGTTTCTTTGATGGCACGGATGGTGCGTTGAATCAGTCCATTGGGGTTATAACTTTCAGTTCCCGTTGCATCTTTTTTCTCTTCCGGAAGTGCAGGAAACAGCGCGATCGCGCAAATCCCTAATTTTGAGGCTTCTTTCACTTCCGCCAGTAACAAATCAAGGGTGTAGCGATAACTGCCCGG
>NZ_JAWJBP010001039.1:0-246 GCF_046535935.1 Tritonibacter sp. SIMBA_163 | reverse complement strand
CGCCATTGTCACCTCAGTGCGCCGTCGGGCCGTAGCCGGAGGCATATCGCATGATTTCTTCCTGATCGGTCTTCCGGGTTTCCAGAATACCGGTGATGCGTCCGCCATGGAAAACCGCAACGCGGTCGGTCATTCCCATGATCTCGGGCAGTTCCGAGCTGATGAGGACGACGCCGATGCCGGCCGCCGCCAGTTCGTCCATGATCTTGTAGATCGCGAATTTCGCCCCGACGTCGATGCCGCGCG
>NZ_JAWJBP010001038.1:0-246 GCF_046535935.1 Tritonibacter sp. SIMBA_163 | reverse complement strand
CTCGCCATTTTCCCTGAGCAATGCGACGAAACTGACAATGACGACGGGAAATTTCTGAATAAGGAAGATAAACATCACATTCCGGTAAGCGACCGAGAATCAGTTGATCCTGAGCTACATTGCGAGTCTGCTCCGGACTCCCATCAATATAAATGTTTAGGGTAAGCTCAGTGGTCAGTTTCATAAGTTATGGGGCAAATCCTCAGTTAAGGTCGGAGTAAATACAGTATTAGAGGGAATCGTGAC
>NZ_JAWJBP010001037.1:0-246 GCF_046535935.1 Tritonibacter sp. SIMBA_163 | reverse complement strand
GGGCGATGGTCCATGAAATGACTGGGCGATACCCCAAAGGAAGAATTCCGAAAAAGCTCGCGAAGCTATCGATGTCGATGCCGGCCATCCGCAAATATCTTGGTGTTGAAGCGGAAACCTTGGATTATATGGACTGGCAAGCGCAATTTGATACGCGAAACGCTCAGGCCTTATTGAAGGATAGCGGGATCCGGCCAGCGGATTTTCTGGAGACAATACCCGCCATGGTGGCATTTTACAACGAAC
>NZ_JAWJBP010001036.1:0-246 GCF_046535935.1 Tritonibacter sp. SIMBA_163 | reverse complement strand
GATGGAACCAGGGGCCGGTTCCATCAAACCGTGATCTTGTCTAGAAAAGGTCGCCCTGGCCACCGGACCGTCCGGCTTTGGCTTTTCGCGTTGGCCGCTTGGCCGATGGCGCGGCGTCGATCACCGCGCCGCGCCGGCCGTCGGCAAGTTCAAGGCTGACCGCCTGGCCGGTTTGCAGAGCCTCGGCGCTGGCGACGATAGCGCCCGCCTCGTCCCGGACGACGGCAAATCCGCGGTCGAGCACCC
>NZ_JAWJBP010001035.1:0-246 GCF_046535935.1 Tritonibacter sp. SIMBA_163 | reverse complement strand
CAGCCTGCACTTGGAGCTGAGGATTGGCTTTCAAGAGAATATCAGCGCCTTGGCGAATGATGTCGTTTTGGATGCTGGTAGATTGGTTCATGTGCGTCTCGATTAAGTGAGGTGACGACCTACGCTACTATGGCTGGCCAGAATTTATAAAACGCAAACTACCACGGTCTTCAGGCTTCCAGGCTCCCGAAACAAACAGTCTTTTTCTTCCAGGCTACGTGAGTGCCTTAGTAAGTCATCGCATAC
>NZ_JAWJBP010001034.1:0-246 GCF_046535935.1 Tritonibacter sp. SIMBA_163 | reverse complement strand
GGCGCCCAGCCGCAAGGCGCTGAGCGCAACCGTCAGGTCCAGCGCCTCGCCGACCGTACCGGATATCTCCACCGTGCCGTCGGCCAGGGCAAGACGGACCGGGGCGATACTGATCCCGCCCGCGGCATTGACCGTGACCTGCGTCGGCGCGGCCAGACGCGGGGAGAAGCCGTAGGCGGTCAGCGCTAACCGATCGAGGCCGACCGTCAATCCGCCATCCGCCGCCGGGGTCAACCGGGCGCCGAC
>NZ_JAWJBP010001033.1:0-247 GCF_046535935.1 Tritonibacter sp. SIMBA_163 | reverse complement strand
AATAGAAATAGCAACAACGCTGCCGAAGTTTGCCATTTTACATCTGGACTCAGTGCGTTTTAAGACAATCAAATATACACTAGGATATCACATTGCGGAGGAATTATTAGTCAAAATTAAACAACGCTTCCAGTCGCAATTACCGAGTAATAGTCTTTTGGCAAAGATTGGCAGTGATGAGTTCGCAATTGTTTTAGAAGAGGTTGAAACAGTCGAACAGGCAACTCATTGGATAGAACATTTGCTG
>NZ_JAWJBP010001032.1:0-247 GCF_046535935.1 Tritonibacter sp. SIMBA_163 | reverse complement strand
CACTTTAAGTAACTACCGCAAAGATGGAACAACTTTCTGGAATGATTTATATGTCGCCCCGGTGCGCGACGATGCGGGGCGCGTCACTCATTTTGTCGGTATTCAGCACGATATTTCAAAACACAAAGCTTACGAGGCACGATTAGCGTACCACGCCAACCATGATGATTTGACGCGTCTTCCTAACCGCATGATGTTTGAAGAAACCCTGTGCAAACAGTTTGCGGCTGTGCAAGGGAGTGCAGAG
>NZ_JAWJBP010001031.1:0-247 GCF_046535935.1 Tritonibacter sp. SIMBA_163 | reverse complement strand
GCGGCACACCCGGCGCGCACTGGCGGAGCCCGATTTCTTCAGCAGGGGTCCCACCGAAATCTGCCACCTGTCCTGGCGGCCACAGTGCTGGCGCGCCAGCTCGTAGATCCGCCGCTCCAGGGGCTTGCGCAGGCGGAAATACTCCCGCCACAGCGGCACCACCGAGTCCGACAGCACCGCCCGGTAGAGCCAGGCCGAGGCCGGCCCCGCCACCCAGACCAGGCGGCCACCACGCGCCTTGCGCGCT
>NZ_JAWJBP010001030.1:0-247 GCF_046535935.1 Tritonibacter sp. SIMBA_163 | reverse complement strand
CAAGAGGCCGTCGAGGGCGCCGACCTGGTGGGGCCCCCAGTGCCCGCCGGCGTGATGGGCGCTGTGGCCGCCGAGATCGCACCGGCGCTGCTGCCGGGGGCCACCCTTTCCGATGTGGCATCGGTGAAGCGCCATGTGCTCTCGGATGTAGCCCCGCATATCCCCGAGGGGGTGCAGTTGGTCCCGTCCCAACCGCTGGCCGGCACCGACCTCTCCGGGCCCGAATAGGGATTTGCCGAACTGTCCG
>NZ_JAWJBP010001029.1:0-247 GCF_046535935.1 Tritonibacter sp. SIMBA_163 | reverse complement strand
CCAGGCGACCGGGCGATCCTTGGCAAACACCTGCCGCTTGAGGCGATGGGCATCTATAACATCGCGGTTTTCCTGGCGAGTTTCCCAATGCATATGGGACAGGAGGTCAACCAACGCTTGATGATCCCGGTCTATCGGGACACGCCTGCCCTTCACAGCGATCAGAACCGCAAGAAGCACCGACAGCTACGCTATGCCCTGACCGGGGGGATCCTGTGCATGTTGTGGGCGATGGCCTGGATAGGGG
>NZ_JAWJBP010001028.1:0-247 GCF_046535935.1 Tritonibacter sp. SIMBA_163 | reverse complement strand
CTACCGGTTGCAGGCCGTAAAACGCCGCTTCGCCGCTCATTGCCGCACTGGCGGCTTCTACGGCATCTGCGCCGTACATGCGAACAAACGCATTCAGATATTGCAGCGGCTGGCGATCTTCTTCCTGTGCCAGTAATAACAACGTTTGCAGGCAGCGATAATAGTTGGCGCGTTCCGGACTAAATACTGATGAGTTAAACTCCATCGTCCATTCGGTCCAGACCAGAGCCTGTTCCAGATCGCCACC
>NZ_JAWJBP010001027.1:0-247 GCF_046535935.1 Tritonibacter sp. SIMBA_163 | reverse complement strand
ATCCCAATATGCCTTGGGATGATACGGAACTTTGTGTGGGAACCGTGAATGCTGATGGAAGTGTCAGTGATATTAAAGTCATTGCTGGCGGAAAAGACGAAGCCGTTTGTCATCCTCTATGGTCGCCTGATGGACAATTGTATTTTGTCTCGGATCGGAATAATTGGTGGAATTTATACCGTCTCAATGCTCAGGGAACGGTAGAAGCATTATATGAGATGGAAGCAGAGTTTGGATCACCGCATTG
>NZ_JAWJBP010001026.1:0-247 GCF_046535935.1 Tritonibacter sp. SIMBA_163 | reverse complement strand
CGCTCTGTTCCGGAAGGCAATCGCCATGTGGAGCAGCCCAAGGTTCCAGGCGCTTCGGTGCGTCGCACCCGTGCCGGTCGCACGACCTTCGACGACAAATACGACAAGATCCGTGATCTGCTGGCGACCGACAAGGCACTGATCGGCAAGATCAAGTCCACCGCTTCCGCCTACCGGATCGACCCGATCCACATGGTGGGAGCAATCGTCGGCGAGCACACCTATAATGTCGATGCCTATGACCGGC
>NZ_JAWJBP010001025.1:0-247 GCF_046535935.1 Tritonibacter sp. SIMBA_163 | reverse complement strand
AGGAAGGCCTCGGCCAACAGCTTCAGGAACTGCAGAAGGGGCTGGCAGAACTCGGCATGGAGCCAGGTGAGGGTTTCGGCGAGGCTGAACAGCAGATGGGCGAGGCCGGCGAAGCGCTCGGACAGGGCGAAGGCGAACAGGCGGTCGAGGGACAGGGCAATGCGCTGAACGCCCTGCGCCAGGGCGCCCAGAACATGATGCAGCAGATGATGCAGGCCATGCAGCAGGGTCAGGGGCAAGGCGAAGG
>NZ_JAWJBP010001024.1:0-247 GCF_046535935.1 Tritonibacter sp. SIMBA_163 | reverse complement strand
GCATCCCGGCGCTGCTGTCGGTGGTGGCTGCCTATCAGCTGCGTCACTGGCCGGATCTGCGGGCCCGCAACTTCCTGCAGGCGCTCGCCTCCCTGATGGTGCTGATGACGGCGGCGGTGCTCGTGCGCCACGCCATGAACGGCGGCGCGCTGGCCGGCGGCACGCCGACACTCGGAGAGCAGTCGATCTACACGCTGCTGACGGTTGGCTTCTCCGCAGCCCTGATGACACTCGACGGGAAGTCGCC
>NZ_JAWJBP010001023.1:0-247 GCF_046535935.1 Tritonibacter sp. SIMBA_163 | reverse complement strand
ATCACGGTGACCGCCTCATTGCTTTCGTTCGATCACAGCCTGTTGCGCGCGGCTTCCGGGCTCGGCGCGCGCCCCTGGGTCGCGTTCAGACGCGTGACCTTGCCGCTCATCACGCCGGCCGTTGCGACCGGCAGCGTGTTCGCTTTCGCGACCTCGTTCGATGAAGTGATCGTCATTCTGTTCATCGGCGGCCCGGATCAAACGACGGTGCCCCGGCGCATGTGGAGCGGCATTCGCGATTCCATCG
>NZ_JAWJBP010001022.1:0-247 GCF_046535935.1 Tritonibacter sp. SIMBA_163 | reverse complement strand
AGCCGCGTTAGATTTAGCGGCGGGCAGCGCAGGCGCTGTTGAGGCCTTAGGGCGCTGGAGTGTGGTGGCAGAATGCGTGCGGCGGTTAGCGCTCGTTGTCGACGTATTGGGTAGCTTGAATGCCTCCATGGCGTGCAGCAACTGATGAGCATTTTGGCGCAGGTTATTGGCCGCCGTGGCGCTTTCATGCACGAGTGACGCGTTCTGTTGCGTGGCCTGATCCATTTCAGTAACTGCTTGGCCGACT
>NZ_JAWJBP010001021.1:0-247 GCF_046535935.1 Tritonibacter sp. SIMBA_163 | reverse complement strand
CACGGGTTTCTCTTATCGCTTCATCAATAACATTCATAATTTCATCTTCAGAATACTCTGAATTGCGTTCTTGTACAGTCTTAACCGTTTCTTAAAAAATGTAACGCTTCACAGCTTCTTCAACCAGATTTGATAGCCCTCCCTTCTTTGCGCCAATAGCACCGAGATAAGCTCTCACGCTACGGTCTGTATTATCGGAAATCACTAATGACCAACGAGCCATAATAAACACCTATGAAGATAAACA
>NZ_JAWJBP010001020.1:0-247 GCF_046535935.1 Tritonibacter sp. SIMBA_163 | reverse complement strand
CAATGATTTGCTGGAAGGACTGGATTTTGCCTATCCGAATGGGAAAAAAGTAGGAGGCTTAGCCAGTGCGATGGCGATGGGGATGCAAACGGGTTTATTTTTTGAAACCGCAACCGAGGAGAGAGTGGCTTTAGTGAAAGAAGGAATTGTTGGTGTCGCTCTCAGTGGCAATATTGAAATGGATACAATTGTTGCCCAAGGCTGTCGCCCGGTGGGACCCCAATATCAAATTGTCCAAGGAGAACGC
>NZ_JAWJBP010001019.1:0-247 GCF_046535935.1 Tritonibacter sp. SIMBA_163 | reverse complement strand
CGTCGATCTGCCCACCGGACAAGGCCGAGGCCTGGTCCAGCAGGGACAGTCCGTCGCGCACCGAGCCGTCGGCCGCGCGCGCGACCATGGCAAGGGCCTGGTCCTCCGCCGCGATGCCCTCTTTGCTCAGCAGGTTGTGAAAATGCTGGACCAGGGTTTCCTGGTCGACCCGGCGCAGATCGAAGCGCATGCAGCGCGATAGCACCGTGACCGGGACCTTGCGGATTTCCGTCGTGGCGAAGACGAA
>NZ_JAWJBP010001018.1:0-247 GCF_046535935.1 Tritonibacter sp. SIMBA_163 | reverse complement strand
AACGTGGTCTTCGCCAGATCCAGCCCGATCATGCTAACCTCGGCCATGGACGTCTCCTCCTTCGAATAGCGGTTTCCAATATCCCTATTCTGGCACACTGATGCCGCCGGAGGGGGCGTCCACCCCATCAATAATGCCGTTCCGCTATCAACATCGGCGCCGGCTTCTATGAAGTCATGTGCCGCAGGGCGAGTGCGGCCGCGGCGGTCCGGTTCTCTACCCCCATCTTGTTCAAAATCTGCTCGAG
>NZ_JAWJBP010001017.1:0-247 GCF_046535935.1 Tritonibacter sp. SIMBA_163 | reverse complement strand
AAAGGAAAGGGGACTAACATCTAACAAGAGAACGTCTTTTACTTCTCCGGCAAGAATTCCGGCTTGAATGGCAGCCCCCACTGCAACCACTTCATCAGGGTTAACATTTTGGTTGGGTTCCCGTCCAATTAAATCTCGCACCATGTTTTGCACCATGGGAATGCGAGTTGATCCGCCCACTAACACTACTTCGTCAATATCATCAGGGCGTAACCCTGCATCTTTAAAGGCGCGTTTCAGGGGACGG
>NZ_JAWJBP010001016.1:0-247 GCF_046535935.1 Tritonibacter sp. SIMBA_163 | reverse complement strand
CAGCAAAAGCAATCGCTAAACCACCAATTCCCACACTGGCTAGGAGTCCGACGAGATTAATTTGTTGACTTTGGGCAAACGCGATCGCGGCGATAAAGCCAATAAAAATGTTAATTAAGGTTTCAAATACTAATAACAATTCATCGACTTCTCGACCAAGTTTACGGATAATTTCTAAGCCATAAACTCGCATTACTTGTCGCACTAAACGAGAGGCTAGCCAAGCTAAACTCAATACTAATGCAAG
>NZ_JAWJBP010001015.1:0-247 GCF_046535935.1 Tritonibacter sp. SIMBA_163 | reverse complement strand
ATAGTGCCGATATTGAAATGGATATCGTGATCGGAGTCCACGGGCCGGTAGAAGCCGTTCATGTGATCGTAACGGATCAGTAAACAATACCTCTACAGGATTTCTCAAAGACGATGCTGTATCTTAACTCATTTTCTTTAACTTGGTGGAATTTAGAAGCAAATGACCGACAGCTGCCGCTCGTGAAAAGATAGGAAAGAACCTTGAAAATTACGAAGTCTCACCCCCCTGGTCCATGAACCACGGG
>NZ_JAWJBP010001014.1:0-247 GCF_046535935.1 Tritonibacter sp. SIMBA_163 | reverse complement strand
CAGGTGGTTCTCGGCGCGATGCAGGAAGAGGGCTATGTCACCGAGGACGAGATCAAGTCGGCGATGTCGCAACCACCGACGAAGGCGCGCAGCTACTGGTCCGGGGCCGAGCACTATGCCGCCGACATGGTCCTCGACGAGGTGACGAAACTCGTCGGTGAGGTGAAACAGGACCTCGTCGTCGAGACGACGATCGACCTGTCGCTGGAGCGGAAGGCGGAGGAAGCCCTGACCGACATCCTCGACG
>NZ_JAWJBP010001013.1:0-247 GCF_046535935.1 Tritonibacter sp. SIMBA_163 | reverse complement strand
AGCCGAAAGGGGTCTTGCACGCGCAATATGCGATGGTGCAGCAGTACCAGACCGGCAAATGGGTGCTCGATTTCCAGGAGCAGGATATTTATTGGTGCACCGCTGACCCAGGCTGGGTGACAGGAACGGCATACGGCGTATTCTCCCCGTGGCTTAACGGCGTCACGACTGTTATTCTGGGCGGGCGCTTTTCTCCAGATGCCTGGTATCAAGCAATCGAAGACTTCGGTGTCACGATTTGGTATAG
>NZ_JAWJBP010001012.1:0-247 GCF_046535935.1 Tritonibacter sp. SIMBA_163 | reverse complement strand
CGCTGCAATGCGGCCAGCACTTCGGCCAGAACGCCGCGCCTTGCGCGCAGCGACGCGCGGATGCCGTCTTCCTGCTCGCGCAGCGCGGTCAGCTTGTCGGCGATATCGGCAATATCCTGCTGCAGCTTCTTGTCGGTCTTGGCCGACTGGATCAGCGCAGCGGTAATAGTGGTCTGGTCCTTCTTCAGCCCGGCCACCTCGTCCTCGAGCTGTTTCAGCCTGTCGCCGGTGACGGTAAGCTCGTTGC
>NZ_JAWJBP010001011.1:0-247 GCF_046535935.1 Tritonibacter sp. SIMBA_163 | reverse complement strand
CATAGTTACAAAGTTTGACTACTTTCTCACCGAAGTGACTTTTTTTGTCTACATTACTTAAATTAACTTTGGAAATTTCCTTCAACCTATGGGTTTTCCATCCATCTGGTAATACTCTTAAAAAAGGAATTTTTTCATTTATTGAATTCATCCCATCACCTTCTTCAACTGCTCAGTAATCTCCACTTCTAAAGCACGAATCTCGGCCATAATTTCTGCTGAGCTGCGTAATTCTTTGTATTTGTAG
>NZ_JAWJBP010001010.1:0-247 GCF_046535935.1 Tritonibacter sp. SIMBA_163 | reverse complement strand
CGCTAATTCTCGATGCGGGCTGCGGGGTCGGGCTATCGACCCGCCGGTTAGCGTTACAGTTCCCCCAGCATAAAGTAGTGGGGGTTGATCGCAGCGAGGATCGGCTGGGGCGGGCGCACGGTGAGTTGCCCGATAACGCGCTGTTGGTACGCGCTGACTTGGTGGATTTTTGGCGGCTAGCGCTGGATGCTGGCTGGGCCCCTGAGCGTCACTACCTTCTCTATCCCAACCCGTACCCTAAAGCGGC
>NZ_JAWJBP010001009.1:0-248 GCF_046535935.1 Tritonibacter sp. SIMBA_163 | reverse complement strand
CCGAACAGCTGGTGGTGACCCACAAGGGCCACGTGATGGAGGCTGGCCCCGCCGACCCCATCCTCCGCGCCCCCCCCCGCCCCTACACCCCGCACCAGTTCACCGCCGCCCCCAAGATCCCCGACGCAATCTGCCCCCTGCGCTACGGCACCCAGCATCTGATCCTCGAGCTGCCCCCCGGCACCAAGACCTTCACCCTGCGACCCGGCAAGAGCTGGAGCAAACCGACGCTGGGCCGCGCCTGCGAG
>NZ_JAWJBP010001008.1:0-248 GCF_046535935.1 Tritonibacter sp. SIMBA_163 | reverse complement strand
AGATGAGCTCCACCGGCGAGGTCATGGGGCGGGACCGCAGCCTTGCCCGCGCCTTCCTCACGGCGCAGATGGGCGCCGGCATGGTGCTGCCCGCGGCGGGGCGCGCCTTCATCTCGATCCGCGACACCGACAAGACCGAAGTGATGCTCGCCACCGCCCGCATCCTGCTGGGTCAGGGCTTTGACCTGGTCGCCGCCCGCGGCACCCACGGCTGGTTGGCCGGTCACGGGGTGGCGTGTTCGGTGGTC
>NZ_JAWJBP010001007.1:0-248 GCF_046535935.1 Tritonibacter sp. SIMBA_163 | reverse complement strand
ACCCCTTGTTGATATGCGTTTAGAGTTAGATATCGAAAATGATCGTGATAAACGAGACTTCCGACGTATTTGGGGTAATGTTCAACTCTTTGAACGTAATATGGGAAAAGGCAAAACTTCTATTGAACCTATACCAGGACCTTATACTAAATATTGGCGGGAATATTGGTTAAGACGAGTCTTAGAAGCCCAAGTGGAAGTGCGCAAAAATGCCCCTGCTGGTATGGAAGATATTACCTTAATTACCC
>NZ_JAWJBP010001006.1:0-248 GCF_046535935.1 Tritonibacter sp. SIMBA_163 | reverse complement strand
CTCATGTTGCAGGTTATGAAGCAGCAGTTGTTATTCAAAACGCGCTCTTTTTCCCCTCCGCAAAAGCAGACTATCGTGTCATTCCGTGGGCAACTTTTACGGATCCTGAACTCGCTCATGTCGGGTTAACGGAAGCCCAAGCCAGACAACAATATGGCGACAAAATAGAAGTTTTAAAACAAGAATTTTCAGACGTTGATCGCGCCCAAGCAGAAGGAACAACCTCAGGCTTTGCTAAGTTTATCACC
>NZ_JAWJBP010001005.1:0-248 GCF_046535935.1 Tritonibacter sp. SIMBA_163 | reverse complement strand
GGCGAGCGCACGGCGTCCGGCTTCTTCGTCGGGCAGCGTTTCTACGATGTCGAAATACGCTGAGTTCCTCATCGCCGCGATGAAGCTGCGCGAGAACTCGCTTTGGTCGTGAACGATAACGGCAGTCGGCAGATGCTTCGGGTCGGTGTTGATCGCGAAACCGAACAACGCGAGCTGAACGATCGGTATGCCCACGATCATCGCGAACGTGACGCGGTCGCGCCGCAATTGAAGAAACTCCTTCAGCA
>NZ_JAWJBP010001004.1:0-248 GCF_046535935.1 Tritonibacter sp. SIMBA_163 | reverse complement strand
CCAGCCACCGGCTGGCCCCGAAGCGGCCTGACGACAGGATACCGATAACATGATCCGTTCAGTGGTACGCGGTTATGGGGCTGCATTGCCCAAGCGCGTCGTCCCCAACCGTGAGTTGGAGGGCATGGTCGCGACGTCGGACGAATGGATCGACCAGCGCACCGGCATCCGCCAGCGCTACATCGCAGGCGAGGGCGAGACGACCGCCTCGCTCGGCGAGCAGGCAGCCCGCGCGGCGCTCGACAAGG
>NZ_JAWJBP010001003.1:0-248 GCF_046535935.1 Tritonibacter sp. SIMBA_163 | reverse complement strand
CATTTTTCTGTACCGCGAGCATGTCTTTGTAGTTGATGGACGAATAGGCGACTTTGACGAGAACGTCGCCTTCCGATAATTGCTCTTCGCCGGCTTGTTCTACGCCGAAGACCACTTCTTCTTCCTGCTCTTTTACAACAATTGCTTTAAATGAATCCATCAAAATTCCTCCTTTATTACTGTGTTCCCGGAATGGTTCTGCGGCAAAACTAATTTCACACAAAACTTGCGGGCCTTAGTCATTATAG
>NZ_JAWJBP010001002.1:0-248 GCF_046535935.1 Tritonibacter sp. SIMBA_163 | reverse complement strand
CTGCCCATGCTGCGGGGTCTCCCGAAAAAGGCATCAATGCCCTCGACGCTGTCCTGCAATTATTCAATGGCATCAATGCCCTTCGCCAGCAATTGCCGGATGATGCACGGGTACACGGCATCATTACGCACGGAGGCGATGCGCCGAACATTATCCCGGAATACGCTTCCGCCCGCTTTTATATCCGCGGCGATTCCTGGAAGAAAACAGCCGAGACGTCGAAAAAAATACGGGCCATCGCTGAAGGC
>NZ_JAWJBP010001001.1:0-248 GCF_046535935.1 Tritonibacter sp. SIMBA_163 | reverse complement strand
CATGGTCGCCATAGCAGCAAACAGGCGGCCAATCTCGTTATTACCGGCCTCAGGTAGCGGCTGGGTGAGGTCTGCCTCAGCGATGCGATCAAGCCGCTGCACCGCGTTATTCAGCGGTGCGATCACCGTACGGCGCAGACCCATATAAATCGCCAACGTCACGAGCAGCGCCAGCCCTACCGATAATGCGTTGATAAGCGTAAAGGTATCGCCTTGAGATTCAGCATCAACGCGGATCGTGTCGACAC
>NZ_JAWJBP010001000.1:0-248 GCF_046535935.1 Tritonibacter sp. SIMBA_163 | reverse complement strand
CGTTGGCCGGCAGGATCGGCACGCCGAGATGGTAGGCGGTGAGGCCCGCGGCCAGCGCCAGGCCGGTGCGCCCCGACCTGCCGGCGGCTAGCCCCAGCCGGTCGCTGAGCGCCAGGATGATGGGAATCAGCAGCACCACGCGGCCCATGGTGGACGGCAGCACGAAACCGAGCAGCGCGGTAACCAGGATCACGGCCGCTACGGTGCGCCCATAGGTGCTGGCCAGGCGCGCGACCATCAAGGCCGCC
>NZ_JAWJBP010000999.1:0-248 GCF_046535935.1 Tritonibacter sp. SIMBA_163 | reverse complement strand
ACCGTAATCATTGGGATTTACAACGCCTTCTAGCTTACCTATCTGAAGCATGTCCTGCTTATTCATAGCAGTGTTGATATTAGCATCTGGAAATCTTAAATTCTTGACAACCTGAACCTGTGCGGGCATTCCCTTTCCATCAATATCCATTATCCACGCAAGGAAACCACCTGAAAACTTAACTAAGCTACCTATCGGATAAAGTCCGTACACTTTTATATACTCAACCACGACCGTTTTATCATAAC
>NZ_JAWJBP010000998.1:0-248 GCF_046535935.1 Tritonibacter sp. SIMBA_163 | reverse complement strand
CTGCACTACCGATGCTTTCCAGCATGCGGCGAGATATTGAAGACGCCCTGCGAAACAAAACAAAAAATATTATTGTCGCCGTTTTTAAAATTGACATACGTGCCTTTCATACTATCAACAACTTACATGGCCATTACTTTGGCGATGAAATTTTACAACGCATTGCCTGGGAGTTAAACCAATACATACAACCCGGCGACAAACTGTACAGAGAGAGTAGCGATGAGTTTCTTATTTTAGCGCAGGGA
>NZ_JAWJBP010000997.1:0-248 GCF_046535935.1 Tritonibacter sp. SIMBA_163 | reverse complement strand
CTGACAGCGAAAGGGCAGGCTCCGGAAGCTCGATGCCACCTATCAGCCTCTTTGCCGCAACATCCGGTGCAAACGGTGCGACAAGCTCAGAGTTGGTCGGTGCCTGCCGGGCAAGAAAGTGCAGCGCTGCAGGTGGCCGCGTGTCAGAAGAGGTGACCTCTGCTTTCGCCGGCACGGCCGCTCCTTCCAGCGTTCCCCAGCATGGAAAAGCGCTAGCGCCGATAGGTTGAGCAGCACCAAGATCCCAG
>NZ_JAWJBP010000996.1:0-248 GCF_046535935.1 Tritonibacter sp. SIMBA_163 | reverse complement strand
ACCGAGATTGTTCTACCGCTCGCGTTTCACGATAGAGATGTTTTTCCATCTCCAATTTCAAATCACTATAGTCAGGATGGGTTTCCACCTTCTCCCGAGTACGGGGACGGGGGAAGGGAATGTCTAGAACTTGATCTACTCGCGCAGCCGGACCCCGAGTCATCATAATAATTTGGTCTGAGAGTAACAGGGCTTCCTCAATGCTGTGAGTTACCATAATGACCGTTTTGCGTTGTTGCTCCCAGATG
>NZ_JAWJBP010000995.1:0-248 GCF_046535935.1 Tritonibacter sp. SIMBA_163 | reverse complement strand
GGAATGAGCTGTCGATGCCGCCGTGATAGAGCGGCTTGTCGAATTCCTGCCAGCGTTCGATCAGATCGGCGTGGCCCTCCTCGAAGGGAGCGACGTTGCCGTCGATACTGACGAAGATCACGTCCTGCCAGACATGGCTGCGGAAGGTGATCAGGCCCAGCTCGTCCATCTTGACGTCGTCATGGGTGTTCTGACCCACGCCGCCCACATGCGGGGCCGCCCGCAGCTTGCCCTTCAGGCTGTAGCAC
>NZ_JAWJBP010000994.1:0-248 GCF_046535935.1 Tritonibacter sp. SIMBA_163 | reverse complement strand
CGAAGATTACAACGCAAAGACAGACTCATACTATAAGTACAATTACACAAAAAATGATGACGTTATCGACATCCAATTCGACTCTAAACAAGAAGTGTTCCTTAAGAGAAATTGGGAAGAAGTTACTCCAGAAGAAGTCACGAATCAGCTTAATGCAAAAGATCAACAAATCAGTGATTTAACTACTAAACTGTCTGCTAAAGAAGATTTAGAATCTAAATTCAATAGCGCAAGCGAAAAACTAGTAC
>NZ_JAWJBP010000993.1:0-248 GCF_046535935.1 Tritonibacter sp. SIMBA_163 | reverse complement strand
CGGCGTTCGCGTCCTTGGCGCGCTCCACCATGTGCGCGCCCTCGGTGCCCTTGGCGGCGATCTTGCGGGCGATCGCGAAGGCGGCGCCGCGCGCCTCTTCGGCCGGCAGGTCGAGCTTGTGGTGCGCCCAGTCCTCCAGCGGCTGGATCGGCGGGAAGTGCGGCTTGCTGCCCATCTCGACCGGCACGGCGTGCAGCGCGGCCGTGCCGACGATGCCGATCACGCCGTCGTCGACGCGCTGCGGCGCC
>NZ_JAWJBP010000992.1:0-249 GCF_046535935.1 Tritonibacter sp. SIMBA_163 | reverse complement strand
CAGCAAGAACAAACGGGCAGCGAAGAGGAACTTCCGGCTTTTGAGGAATTAAAGCCGGAACTTGAAGAACAAGTCAAAACGCAAAAAGAAAACGAAGCCGCACAAACACTTGTGGCGGAAATCCGTGAAAAAGCAGACGTCACCATTAATCTTTAATGCAAAAAAACCAGATCCGGCCGGATCTGGTTTTTTTCATGTTCATTGATAAAAAGAGAATGGGCCGCTTACGCTCATTCAACCAATTGAATG
>NZ_JAWJBP010000991.1:0-249 GCF_046535935.1 Tritonibacter sp. SIMBA_163 | reverse complement strand
CGTAGTAAAGACGGTCGTGGCCGTCAGATAGGAGCTCATCGGCGTCTACCAAGGAAGCCTAGCCATCACTCGATACACGAGAGCTGAGCTCGCTCGCTTCACCACCTCGAGACCGTGGGAGCGCGGTGGTCCGCAAGCAGCCATAAGCGCCAACCTAAGGAGCGGTGCGATTTTTAATTTACTAAATGTGTGCATTGTTTACTCCTAACATGAAGGAATGGGACGTGGTGCGTTAGCAGGAGGAGGACT
>NZ_JAWJBP010000990.1:0-249 GCF_046535935.1 Tritonibacter sp. SIMBA_163 | reverse complement strand
AGAGAATCTTCGAAGGGTCGGTGCCTTCCAGCAGCAGGCGGATAACCCGTTCCGTCAGAACATGCGTCTTGCCGGAACCTGCATTTGCGGACACCCAGACGGAAGCCGCCGGATCGGCGGCCCTGCCCTGCGCAAACAATGTTTCCGGCGGAATATGGAGCTTCTTCTTCACGCCTCGCCCTCCCCGCCAGCATCGCCACCGGCGGACCATTCCAGCACCCGCGCCAGATGATCGTAATCGCCCGTCAG
>NZ_JAWJBP010000989.1:0-249 GCF_046535935.1 Tritonibacter sp. SIMBA_163 | reverse complement strand
TGTAGATGGAAAGTGTATACAGACTGAATTATTAAGAGAGGGCTTAGCGATAATTAGATATGTAAAAGAGTCAAACACCTCGTTATATGATGAGTTTAAACAGGCAGAGAGTGAGGCGCGTAGTCAGAGAAAAGGGGTATGGGCAATCACTGATTATGTGGTCCAAAGAGAAAGAGAATCATTTTATAATTTTGATAAAGCTAAAAAGGGTTTATAAAGTGGCGTGTTTTAAAATTGTTTAAGTTATTA
>NZ_JAWJBP010000988.1:0-249 GCF_046535935.1 Tritonibacter sp. SIMBA_163 | reverse complement strand
ATGTCCAGTCGATTGATTTTTCGGGTATTTACGGTAGCGTGTCGCGCTGGCGCGCTGAATCTGTGATGCAGTTACTAAGACATGCATAAGTCCTGCCACATTCAGCTTGCCTCTCGGCGTGCGTGGCAAGGCGTCGGTGCGAAGTCTGTAGCTGAGCCTACATCGAGCAGCGACAACGCAGTCCACGTGCGCCGAGAGGCAAGCCCGAAGGGAGCTCCGGACGCGCCCGCTCGCTGCGTTCCGCTGACT
>NZ_JAWJBP010000987.1:0-249 GCF_046535935.1 Tritonibacter sp. SIMBA_163 | reverse complement strand
GTCCAGCGCTGCGAGTTCGGCAGCTTCCGGTGCGTTCAGTCGTCTGCGTTTTGGCATCTTACTCTGCCCCTTCCATCTTGGCTTCGACCCACCAGTTTCCGAGTAGAAGCTCCTTGACCTCGGCATAGGTCCGGTCAAAGGTTTCCCGCTCACGTACATAGGTATCGCAGTTGAAGTCGCGATAATCCGCTTCATTGATCCCATTCACTTGCTGTCCCGCATGGCCCACGAGGGCCGTGACATCCTGAC
>NZ_JAWJBP010000986.1:0-249 GCF_046535935.1 Tritonibacter sp. SIMBA_163 | reverse complement strand
CAGATGCGCCCCCAACACGGTCGCCGCGCCGAAGTCGTGTCCGACCAGCACCGGATCGGCAAGCCGGCGGTCGTCCAGAAGTTCCCGCAGCACCCGGGCGAAGTTGCGCAGCCGCACTTCCTGACCGTCGTACTTGTCGGATGCACCGTAGCCGGGCAGGTCGATGACGTGGCAGCGGAACCGGCCGCTCAGCCGTGCGACCGCTTCCCGCCAGATCAGGCCGCGGAACGGCGTGCCATGGACGAACAC
>NZ_JAWJBP010000985.1:0-249 GCF_046535935.1 Tritonibacter sp. SIMBA_163 | reverse complement strand
CTCCATGCCGCGCAGCGATGATCCGGCCTTCGCAATCAATCATGCTCGCGCCTATTCAGAACTCGGTTTACGGGAGATCATCTGCGTCGGCCCCGGGGGCCTGCCATGGCCGCAATCGGTTACACGTTGGGATAGAGGCGAACCGGAGCGACACAGCGTTTCTTTCGAGGAAATGATGGATGGTGCCGAGGCCGTGATCGAAAGCCTGAACGGAACCGCCGATGGACGCATAAAGGTCTTTCTGACGCC
>NZ_JAWJBP010000984.1:0-249 GCF_046535935.1 Tritonibacter sp. SIMBA_163 | reverse complement strand
GAGAGACTGACAGCAGATATTATCGAAGCAGAAGCTGCAGTATTTCAGATCGTAGGTCACGATTTCACAAACGAAAAATATCAGCCCCTCCCTGAAAAAGCAAGGATCGCATTATTAAAAATGGCCCAATACTTTGCCATGCTGAATGATGATGAATCTATGATGAAAGGCTTTACGTCAGAAAAAATGGGCGATTATTCATATGCGAAGGCAGCTGAACAAGTCAAAGGCAGGCCCTATGTATATGCC
>NZ_JAWJBP010000983.1:0-249 GCF_046535935.1 Tritonibacter sp. SIMBA_163 | reverse complement strand
ATCGCCAGCTCGATATCGTCGCTGTTGCCGGGCGCCAGTTTGGCGGCGACGTCATCCGGCGCCTCGGTCGAATGCACGAACACGTCGACGCCGACCAGCTTCTTGTTCGCAGGCGCGTGGCGCACAGCCGTCGGCACCGCCGGCGGCGGGGTGTCCTTGTTGTAAACGGCCTTGGGCAGGGTGGACGGCGACTGGCCCAGCCGTTCGATCACGGCATCGGCGAAGGCGCTCGTGCCGACCTTCTGCTTG
>NZ_JAWJBP010000982.1:0-249 GCF_046535935.1 Tritonibacter sp. SIMBA_163 | reverse complement strand
AGAATTAGTCTTTAATAGCCTGTGGAAACGCTGGAATAAATACAGTGGCATTGAATTTTCTCAACTTCCCCTTGACCAGATCTTCCCTAGTTATTTTGATATCAAAACGGTTATTATGTCAGACTCTCGCAGTAAATTAATTGGCTGTATTGGCGAAATTAGTTATCGCGTCTTTGGAGACATTGATCCCTTACAGATTAAACAACTCAATACCCTTGCTGACTATGCCCTTTACTCAGGAATTGGCAG
>NZ_JAWJBP010000981.1:0-249 GCF_046535935.1 Tritonibacter sp. SIMBA_163 | reverse complement strand
CGATCTTCATGTCCGGGTTCCAGGCCGCGATGCGCGCCGCCGCCGCCTCGACATAGAGCGAGGAGGCCGAGCTCTCGCCCACGGCCTTGGCGTCGCCGGCCTCGGCGAACAGGGCGCGATAGGCCTCGGGATCGGTGATCGCCAGCTTGTTGATGCCGGCCTCCCGCCCGCTCGGCAACATCATCCTCGGCCGCTCGCCCTGGAAGGCGAAGAAATGCGGCTCCTTGAACGGCGAGGCGAAGATCTCCG
>NZ_JAWJBP010000980.1:0-249 GCF_046535935.1 Tritonibacter sp. SIMBA_163 | reverse complement strand
GGACTTGAATGCAGGGAGGCATGATTATGGCCGAACTGACCCAAGCCGACCTATCCGCCGGCGAGCGGGATATCGAGAACTGGCAATCGGTCAGCTTCCTCGCCCTCTACCTCGTCACGGCCTTCGTGCTGATGACCGGTGTGACGCTCGCAACCTCCGATCTTGTGGTGCGTGGCCCCGCCTTTCTGATCGCGCACGCGATTGCCACCGGCGTCAGTTATCGAATGGTTGTTGCTCCACAAATCGACA
>NZ_JAWJBP010000979.1:0-249 GCF_046535935.1 Tritonibacter sp. SIMBA_163 | reverse complement strand
CAGCCACCTGCTTGTCTACCCACTCATCACCCGCCCCGAGCGCCCTCGCCTCCTCATAGGCCCGGTCGGCCGCACGCTGATCGCCGAGGATGCGGCTCACCAGCCCGCCGGTCTTCACCACGTTCCGCTGCACGCCGCCGAGCACGCCGCGGACGATGGGGATGTCCGGCCTCGCCTCGTCCATCGAGCGAGCAAACTGCTCCGGCGTCCCCAGCTCCGGCATGGCCTGAAGGTCGCGGATGCCCTCCC
>NZ_JAWJBP010000978.1:0-249 GCF_046535935.1 Tritonibacter sp. SIMBA_163 | reverse complement strand
ACGATGGATGGCCGCGAAGACTGGCGCGATATTCCACTTCTCACCATCGATCCGGCGGATGCCAAGGATCATGATGATGCTGTTTACGCCGAGCCTGACCAGGACCCCGAGAATCCGGGAGGCCAGATCGTCATTGTGGCTATAGCGGACGTCGCCGCCTATGTCCGTGCCGATTCTGCGCTCGACCGCGAAGCCCAAAAACGCGGTAACTCGGTCTACTTCCCGGACCGCGTCGTGCCGATGCTGCCC
>NZ_JAWJBP010000977.1:0-249 GCF_046535935.1 Tritonibacter sp. SIMBA_163 | reverse complement strand
CGCTCATGAGCGCTTTATGGACAGCGCTCATGATGCTTGCCCTGCTTTTCAACACCGCATCAGCACAGACCACCGAATTAGCTAATACGATTGTTTTGATTGCTCACCCTTCAGTGGGGGCACAAGCGATTAACCGGGACACGGCGCGGGCGATGTTTGCCATGCGCCAACGCACGTGGCCCAACGGCCAAGCAGCGCAGATATTTGTGCTGCCTAACCGCGAACCTGTGCATACCCGCTTTACCAAAG
>NZ_JAWJBP010000976.1:0-249 GCF_046535935.1 Tritonibacter sp. SIMBA_163 | reverse complement strand
ATCTGGCGTTCCGCTGCTGCAAAAACTGGATGATGTGGTATCCGCACTTGGCTTCCGCGACTACACCGCCGATGTGGATAACAAGCTCAACATGGTGCTATTCACCCTGTCGCTGATGGTCGGTACTGCTGGCCTGCCCCACGTTATCATTCGCTTCTTCACCGTACCGAAAGTGGCCGATGCACGCTGGTCAGCGGGCTGGGCACTGGTATTCATCGCCCTGCTCTACCTGACAGCGCCTGCGGTTGG
>NZ_JAWJBP010000975.1:0-250 GCF_046535935.1 Tritonibacter sp. SIMBA_163 | reverse complement strand
TGAACGTCGCGCACCTCTGGTTGGTCAGGGTTGGCCCAGAGCTGCCGCAGCGCTTGGAACAGGCCGCGTTTGCGCTGGCGGGTACGCCGGCCCAGTTCGGCGTTGCTGACCCCGTCGGTGACGACAAGAACGCCGCCGGACAGGATCAGGAACATCGAATTGCCGTAATCGCCCTCGCGGACAATGACGTCGCCGGGCGCATAGCGCACGAAGCGCCCGTCGTTGCGGACGATCTCCTCGAGCGGCAACG
>NZ_JAWJBP010000974.1:0-250 GCF_046535935.1 Tritonibacter sp. SIMBA_163 | reverse complement strand
CTGATAATATTCCGGGCGTTAGTGGGATTGGAGAAAAAACCGCCGTTAAACTCCTTCAACAATATGGCACTCTCGATCAAATTTATGACCATATTGATGAAATTAAAGGGGCACTGCAAAAGCGGTTAATCACTGGTAAAGAGGATGCCGAACATTCCCGTTATCTTGCCACCATTAAAGATGATGTTCCGTTAGAAATTAGTTGGGATGAGTTTCAATTAAAAGGAATTAATGTTGCAGTTTTAAAACC
>NZ_JAWJBP010000973.1:0-250 GCF_046535935.1 Tritonibacter sp. SIMBA_163 | reverse complement strand
GGAAACAGAGTCTGGATCCGTGCAGCGGCGGTCGCGACTAAAACGAAGGTCATGGCTACGGCACGCTGACGCAAGAGATCCGACTCGAATGCCTCGACGCTGATCTCCTCAAGGAAGCCGATCGCCTCCAGCGCCGCCTCCTCCATATCGATAAGGTTATCGAGCAGGCGTTCTTCCGGCGTCATATGGTGCGCGCTTCGGCAAGGATCCGGTCGCGCATCCGCGCCTTCAGGCCGCTGGCCGTGACCAC
>NZ_JAWJBP010000972.1:0-250 GCF_046535935.1 Tritonibacter sp. SIMBA_163 | reverse complement strand
CCTCCGGCATCGTCGAGCTCAGCGAAAAATAGCTGCTGATGCCGATGTTGAAGAAAGAGGCGTCGCCTGCACGCTTGGGACGAATAAATCGCGGCGCGCTTCCCGTGACGTCGCTGATGACCGATGAGACGAAGCCATGCAGCTCGCTCATGCATGTGGTCTGGTGGTAGCTGGTCGCCCATCGGCAACCTGGCGAATCGCAGTTGACGACCGCCACGCAATTCTCGGCGAGATCGAGCCCGAATGCATC
>NZ_JAWJBP010000971.1:0-250 GCF_046535935.1 Tritonibacter sp. SIMBA_163 | reverse complement strand
CGTTGATCTTCTGAGCCATGACGCGGGCAGGGTCGCCGCGCTTGCCGTTCGGCTGCGCGGTGTCAATGTCGATTGGCTGAAGTGCCATGTTCACTCCTTACGGCTGGAACGTCTGTTCGAAGGTGGCCGTGACGCTGTAGGTCAGGCCACCAAGGTGGGAGTCGTTGTAGGTATCACAGTAGTACAGGCCCTTTCCCCACGGGCTGGCCCACAGGAAGGAAGCGCCCACGTGTGTATCAAGGAACGCGAC
>NZ_JAWJBP010000970.1:0-250 GCF_046535935.1 Tritonibacter sp. SIMBA_163 | reverse complement strand
CTTTTAGTGCGGCTCGTTTTGCCAGTCCTGGATCAGTCGGCTGTAGATCTCGACCGCGGCACTGATCTGCGCGAGGTCGCAGTATTCGTTCGTCTGGTGGGCCATGCTGGCGTCGCCGGGTCCCAGGACCAGGGTCGGGATATGCCCGTACGCCGGGGTCAGGATCGATGCGTCGGTGAAGTAGCTGACGGATCGCGGCGTCTGCGGCGTTCCGGTCAAGGCCTCGACCGCGGCGGCGCTGCGCTTGATC
>NZ_JAWJBP010000969.1:0-250 GCF_046535935.1 Tritonibacter sp. SIMBA_163 | reverse complement strand
CCGGCCTCTCGATTGCTATCCGGTCACGAAGCTCAAGCAAGGAATATTCACTGGCGGTCTTTTCAAGAACTTGGGACAAGACAGCCGGACTTTTCGCTAAAACTTGATATGCTTCCAATGTTTGATAATCGGCTATGGCTAAAGCCTCGCCGTGAATGGTATCGGATGTTGACGGTTCAACAAATACTTGGCTAGTTGCCGTATATTCCGGTTCGTAAATAAAGACGGATACTAGCCAGACAGCAAAGAC
>NZ_JAWJBP010000968.1:0-250 GCF_046535935.1 Tritonibacter sp. SIMBA_163 | reverse complement strand
CTCGATGATCATGGGCCCCTGCGCGGGCGGCGCGGTCTATTCGCCCGCGATGACCGACTTCATCTTCATGGTGAAGGACAGCTCCTACATGTTCGTCACCGGTCCCGAGGTGGTGAAGACCGTGACCCACGAGGAGGTCACGGCCGAGGAGTTGGGCGGCGCGATCTCGCACACCAGCAAATCCGGCGTCGCCGATCTCGCGTTCGACAACGACGTCGAGGCGCTGCAGCTGACCCGGCGCTTCTTCGAC
>NZ_JAWJBP010000967.1:0-250 GCF_046535935.1 Tritonibacter sp. SIMBA_163 | reverse complement strand
CGCCATGAACGCTCGTCTTTGTCGTTTGAACAGGATCACGCTGATAGTGAATCGGAGAAGCGGGGCACGCCAGATTATAGATCTCGTCTACTTCGACGTAGAGCGGGAAGGTTATATCGTGCCGCATAAACTCGAAGCGTGGATTACCAATCAGACGAAGTATATTCTCCTTGCTACTTGTATAAAGGTTGTCTACGCACAGAACATCATCGCCGCGCGCGAGTAGTTTTTCACACAAATGAGACCCAAG
>NZ_JAWJBP010000966.1:0-250 GCF_046535935.1 Tritonibacter sp. SIMBA_163 | reverse complement strand
ATCTATGGCAACCCAAACCTTCAGCCTGAAACCTCGGTGAACCATGAAGTTGGTTTGCTTTACCAAGGTGATAGCGGTATCAGTGCGAACGTGACAGCGTTCTATAACGACTTCAACGACAAAATCAGCCGGGCTGCCTGCCCAAGTGACATTTGTCTCAATGGCCCCAATCAAGCAGGAGCTGATCCTACTTACAACATCAATATCGATAAAGCGGTCACCCAAGGGGTCGAGGCAGGTGTAACCCATG
>NZ_JAWJBP010000965.1:0-250 GCF_046535935.1 Tritonibacter sp. SIMBA_163 | reverse complement strand
ATAGTCCCTTAGAGCCGAGAGCAGAATTTCATGTTAGCGAAGATGCGATGACGATCGCGTTTCGTAATTTATTACGCCATCATTATCAATAAGGAAGGAACATTTTAATGTCTGGAATTAATCTTAATTACATTGACCATGTTGCTTTAACCGTGACTGACCCTGAAAAATCTGTTGCTTGGTATGAGCAAGTTTTAGGAATGGAACAATGCTTCATGCATGGCTTAGAAGGTCCGCCTTTTCTCCTTCG
>NZ_JAWJBP010000964.1:0-250 GCF_046535935.1 Tritonibacter sp. SIMBA_163 | reverse complement strand
CGCCGCGGCCAGGGCCAGGGCGATCAGCGCGGCGGCGAACAGCCGGCCCGGGGCCGGCCGGCGGCGGGAGGAGGCGTGAGGGCCGGGCACGGCGGACTCCGATCGGGCGGCGGCGGGCGAGGCCGGTGGCGCGCGATCGGGCGCGCCACCGCCTTCCGGTCAAGATAGCCGAGCCGCGAGAGTTCCGCCACTCCCGGTTGATCGCATTGCCGTGATCGGCGCCGTTTCGGGCGTCCTCCCGTTCGTGCGC
>NZ_JAWJBP010000963.1:0-250 GCF_046535935.1 Tritonibacter sp. SIMBA_163 | reverse complement strand
GATCATCGTTGTCGCCAATGCCTTGCGGCTCAATCGCGCTTCGCGGTCGGCATCGTCCGCTTCGAAAGTGGCGAACTCCGGCCCCGTACCGGCGGAGGCACATGCCGCATGAACATGCTCGTCTATCTCATCCCGATCGCGCTTTCTCTCGGTGCGCTCGGTCTTTTCGCCTTTCTCTGGTCGCTGAAGAGCGGCCAGTACGAGGACCTCGACGGCGCCGCATGGCGAGCGATCGAGGAGGATGACGATC
>NZ_JAWJBP010000962.1:0-250 GCF_046535935.1 Tritonibacter sp. SIMBA_163 | reverse complement strand
AAAGCTCGCCGAGGAAGACCAGATCCGGTTGCGGATTGCCAACGCCCTGCTGATCGGGCCGGATTGGCTTGTGCTCGACGACATTCTGGAGGGGCTGGAAGAGGAGACCCAGCACGAGCTGGCGCAAGTTCTGTCGCGCATGACAGATACCACCCTCATCTATATCGGCCGGTGCTCCGCCTTCGAAGCCGTCGCCCAACCGCGGCTCATCCACCTTCAGCCGCTGTCGTTCGGCACCTCAGAGACGCCC
>NZ_JAWJBP010000961.1:0-250 GCF_046535935.1 Tritonibacter sp. SIMBA_163 | reverse complement strand
CTCGGCATTGAACTTGGCGGCGTGAACTCGTACGGCGGCATTCAGTCGATCCGCGCTAAAATGGGCGAGCCATTATTCCGGCTCGAAGCTGCACATATTAAAAGTGCAGTGAAGCAAATGAACATTGCCGCGATCAGTTTTTTTGCACTGATGGCATTAGGGGGGATCCTGTTTGAAATTACCTGAACATGGCGCCAATCCACACCGCCTTTATGAACAGGCGGGGAAAAAGCTGCCTTCAGAAATAATC
>NZ_JAWJBP010000960.1:0-250 GCF_046535935.1 Tritonibacter sp. SIMBA_163 | reverse complement strand
CATGCAGCGGCATATTCTCCTCAATGGTCAACGGGTCGGGGGTCATCACCTCATGGGCTTTTTTGCCCTTTGCCTTCACATACTCGCCCGCGTCTTTACCCCCAGTAAATAACGAAAGCCACCAAGAGCCCCCATGAGACGACGAGTCGGAATCGGTGACTCGTCGCATGAGGTCGCCTTCGCTCACGATACCGACGACTTGACCGTCGGCATCGACCACGGGCACCGCACTGATGCGATGGGCCAGCAG
>NZ_JAWJBP010000959.1:0-250 GCF_046535935.1 Tritonibacter sp. SIMBA_163 | reverse complement strand
ACCAGGGACTTGTATTTGTAGCTTCGAAAAAACTATATCCTCCTGCTGTTCAAAGGAAACATTTTCAAGCATGTACTCCACTCGGTAACCGTAAACATCTTCGAGACCTACTTTACTCTCCATGGCAACTCTAGAACAATTTAAAAGAGCCATTTTGGCGCCATTTACAGCTGTTCCTTGGATATAATCAACTTGCAGAGGAATCTCAAAATAGCTGCCTGGCGGCCCACTGTTGGGAACGCTAATATAT
>NZ_JAWJBP010000958.1:0-250 GCF_046535935.1 Tritonibacter sp. SIMBA_163 | reverse complement strand
CAATTTCATCTCGTTCATCAACACTATGTTTTAATCGTAATAATGATCGGACTCGCGCTAATAATTCTTCTAATTCAAAGGGTTTACGAATAAAATCGTCAGCACCACTATCTAAACCTTTGGCAACACTGGGCTGATCGTATGCGGTAATCAGGAGAATAGGGATAAAGGGTAAATCTTCTTTTTGACGGATGCGTTCAGTCACTTCAAACCCGTCTATTCCCGGCATCATCACATCAAGTAAAATCAG
>NZ_JAWJBP010000957.1:0-250 GCF_046535935.1 Tritonibacter sp. SIMBA_163 | reverse complement strand
CAGCCATCGGCTTGCGGGTGAACTCTGGCGTAAAGATACCGCCGCCAACCATGGTCCAGCCGTGCTGTTAAAAGTGGTGATCGGCGGGCTCAACGACCGCGATACGTAAATCAGGCTGCCGCTTTAAAAGGCTGGACGCGACGGAAATACCGCCTGCCCCACCGCCAATCATGACGACATCAAAAATGACTGAATCGTTAGCTGCCGCATGTTGCGCACTCATAAGGCCCCCGCTGTTGTTGTTTTGTGG
>NZ_JAWJBP010000956.1:0-250 GCF_046535935.1 Tritonibacter sp. SIMBA_163 | reverse complement strand
CAATAGACGCAGCAGGCCAACCCGGTGAAGAGCGCTTTTTTCTGGTGCGCTGCCCTGATGTTCAGCATGCGGCGCAGGCGTGCGCGCAGACAGAGCTTTTACTGGCCGACAGTCGTGGTACAACCCCTTGCTATGAGTGGTGGCCGCTTGCTGAGATGCAGCAGGCCGGTGACGATGCGTTTTCGCCTTCCTGGCTGCCAGAACTTCTGGCTAGCGTGCTGTTCAGCGAAAGGATGATGCCGACTTCAAC
>NZ_JAWJBP010000955.1:0-250 GCF_046535935.1 Tritonibacter sp. SIMBA_163 | reverse complement strand
CTCGATGAAGTCGAGAACCTCGGCCTTGTGATTGGAGTTTTCATTGACCGCAAGCCCGGCGATCTGCGCTGCAGTCGTGCCGGCTGCGACGCCGTCTGGATGCGGGAACTTGACGATCCCCCAGTTCTTGCTCATCGACTCGCCGGAGGCGACCTTGGCGATCTGGGTGCCAATGAACCACGTGCCCATCGGCAGCATGCCGATTGTGCCATTGAAGAACGGTCCCGAATAATGGGTGTTGGACGTCTTC
>NZ_JAWJBP010000954.1:0-250 GCF_046535935.1 Tritonibacter sp. SIMBA_163 | reverse complement strand
CAACCCTTGTTTAGCGCCTTTTTTCATAGTTTGCCTTTCACTTTCAATAAACGGTAAATCGTTCGATGGTTCACCTGCCATTAGATAAGGCCCAACTCCTGGCAATGCAAGGTGCATCGACAAAAGCTGGGCCTAATCACACTAAAATCGTAAAACTAGCTGGTAAAGCCGCTAATAAGATTGCTGAAAAAGCGCTGAACTTGATCAAATAAACGCTTAAACAAACCGCCCTCTTCAATATTTTCTAACG
>NZ_JAWJBP010000953.1:0-250 GCF_046535935.1 Tritonibacter sp. SIMBA_163 | reverse complement strand
AGGACGGCGTCGATGTGGTGCTGCTGTGGGTGGGCGAGCTCTCGCGCGAACTGGCCGCCGGGCGCATCCGTCTCGGGGTGACCGGCACCGACCTGGTGCATGAGAAGCGGCCGCGCTGGGAACAGCAGGTCGAGGAGCTGGAGCCAATGGGCTTTGGTGAAGCGGACCTGATCCTGGCGGGGCCGCAGTTCTGGATCGATGTGGACACGCTGGAGGATCTGGACGCGGTCTCTGCCGCCTTCCGCCGCAC
>NZ_JAWJBP010000952.1:0-250 GCF_046535935.1 Tritonibacter sp. SIMBA_163 | reverse complement strand
GCGCCGGAATAGGCAAAGCCCTCACCCGCCACGCCAGAGCCGACAGCCAGCGTATGGCCCGCAAGCGCAACCGTCCCTTCGCCCGCGAGCGTCGCAATCGTCTCGTCGCCCGCAAGGGTGAAGGTCCCGTCCACGTCAAGCGCCGTCGCATCCGTCAGCGCCCCGCCTGCGGTCGACAGGCTGGCCGCATTTGCAATCGTCACCGCCGCATCGCCCAGGGTCGCGCCAGATTGCAGATCCAGCGCCACCG
>NZ_JAWJBP010000951.1:0-251 GCF_046535935.1 Tritonibacter sp. SIMBA_163 | reverse complement strand
ACAAATGGCTTTATTCATTGCTCGAATGGCAGTTATGGCCGCTCAAGCGATGGCAAATGCTGTACGAATGGCGGCAGCTTGGGTTGTTGCGATGGGTCCTATTGGTTGGATAACGGCCGCAGTAATTGGAATAGTTGCTTTAATCATAGCCAATTGGGATAAAGTCAAAGCGTTTACTCTAAAAATATGGGGAGCCGTTTCAAATTTCCTTAAAGGTTTATGGGAAGGTATAAAAAAGGTGGCTTCTACAG
>NZ_JAWJBP010000950.1:0-251 GCF_046535935.1 Tritonibacter sp. SIMBA_163 | reverse complement strand
GTAACGAGCCGACCAAGATGGACCCGCGCCTGTTCGACCTGATCTGGCAGGTTTATCGCTCCACCGGTTCGAGCCAGTATATCACCGTCGTCTCCGCTTATCGTTCCCCGGCAACCAATGCCATGCTGCGTTCCCGTTCCGCCAACACCGGCGTTGCCAAGAAGAGCCAGCACATGCTTGGCCGCGCGCTGGACTTCTACATTCCCGGCGTTCCCCTGGCCAAGCTGCGCGGCATCGGCATGCGCTACCAG
>NZ_JAWJBP010000949.1:0-251 GCF_046535935.1 Tritonibacter sp. SIMBA_163 | reverse complement strand
AGGATCCAGAGGCAAATCCTCCCAACTTGGAAAACTATGATGTCGTCATTCTGGATGAAGCCTCGATGATTGTCTCGGAGGTACTGGAGTTACTGATCAACCAAATTACTTTATTTACGGCTAAATTTTTATTTCTTGGAGATCCGGCACAACTTCCCCCTGTTAATGAAACCCAATCTCCTGTCTTTTCTCAAATTACGGCTCAAGCTCAATTAACAAAAGTGATGCGCTACGATGGAGCAATTCTCAAT
>NZ_JAWJBP010000948.1:0-251 GCF_046535935.1 Tritonibacter sp. SIMBA_163 | reverse complement strand
GGCGACCGCGACGCTCGCCATGGCGGCGAGCGCGGCCATGGCCGGCGTACCGCTGTTCAACGGCTTCCTTTCCAAGGAAATGTTCTTTGCCGAAGCCGTCGAAACCCATGCCGACTCGCTCCTGGATCGGGCGCTGCCCTATGTCGCGACGCTGTCGGGCGCATTCGCCGTCGCCTATGCGCTGCGCGTCATCCTCACGGTCTTCTTCGGCCCCAAGCCCGTCGATCTGTCGAACCCGCATCCGCACGAGC
>NZ_JAWJBP010000947.1:0-251 GCF_046535935.1 Tritonibacter sp. SIMBA_163 | reverse complement strand
GTTCATCGAGCGTATCCATGCGGATCGAACGGCCCTTGCAGACGCTTTTTCCGGCGCGGGCGGCATTCGAGCAGGTATAATAGCGATGAACCGTGCCGTTCTTCGAGGTGCCGGTGCGAAGCGTCATACCGCCCTGGCAGGTGGCGCAGGTGGCAAGGCCGGTCAGAAGGATCGGCCCCGTCACGACGCGCGGCGGCGTGACCTTCGGATTGCGGACCTTCAACATCGACTGCACCGCCTCGAACTCATCC
>NZ_JAWJBP010000946.1:0-251 GCF_046535935.1 Tritonibacter sp. SIMBA_163 | reverse complement strand
CGTCGTAGATGATGTTGTAGTAGCGAATGTCCACGCCGTTCGACTCGGCCAGCTTGCGAGCCTGCGCATCCGCCCGCGTGTTGAAGCCGATGATGACCGCCTTCGAAGCCGTTGCCAGGTTGACGTCGGACTCGCTGATGCCGCCCACGGCGCCGTGCACGATCTGTACGCGCACTTCGTCGGTGGAGAGCTTGAGCAGCGACTGCACCAGCGCTTCCTGCGAGCCTTGCACGTCGGCCTTGACGATGAGC
>NZ_JAWJBP010000945.1:0-251 GCF_046535935.1 Tritonibacter sp. SIMBA_163 | reverse complement strand
CTGGAAGTTAAACTCACCGACTTCAAACGGAATACGGACTTCCACATCAACCGTTTCTGTTTGGTTGGGAGTAAACCCCTCGATTGCTATTGGAACTCGAACCCAAGATTTTGATAGAGTCCCCCGTAACCCATTCTTCCGAACCAGGAAGTTGCCATTCCAGTTCCCCATTCTCACTTTCTAGGGTAATGAGAGGACTGGCTAGGTTTTGCTGAGAACGGTTGCCATACTCAACGGAAACCGTAATTTCC
>NZ_JAWJBP010000944.1:0-251 GCF_046535935.1 Tritonibacter sp. SIMBA_163 | reverse complement strand
GGGTGCAGGGCTTCCGCCACTTCTTCACCAACCAGCCGGTGCGCGAGCCGGCGGACCTCGACGGGCTGCGCATCCGCACGCCGCCGGCGCCGATCTGGCAGGAGTCGATCCGCGCGCTCGGCGCCGAGCCGACGGCGATGAACTTCGGCGACGTCTATTCCGGCCTGCAGCAGCGGGCGATCGACGGGGCCGAGCTGGTCTACCCCAACATCACCGCGGCCAACCTCAACGAGGTGTTGGACTACGCCAAC
>NZ_JAWJBP010000943.1:0-251 GCF_046535935.1 Tritonibacter sp. SIMBA_163 | reverse complement strand
GACCATATGGCCTGGCACGCCGCGCGGTTGGCGGTCTGAGGCCTAACCGGGCGGCACCGGCCAGGGCTTTTGCTTGCCGCGCAGTTCCTCAAAGGCGCGGGCCAGGCGCAGCACGCCCAGATCGTCGAAACGTTTGCCGACGATCTGTAGCCCGATCGGCAGGCCCGTTTCGGTATAGCCCGCATTGACGGAAATCGCCGGCTGCTGGGACATGTTCCAGACGACGGTGTAGCCGATATGCTCGAACGGCC
>NZ_JAWJBP010000942.1:0-251 GCF_046535935.1 Tritonibacter sp. SIMBA_163 | reverse complement strand
CTTTCGGCCACGCGCGGATCGTAGCTGCCAAGCCCGATGATGACATCGGCGGTTTCAAGCGGATCATAGATGCAGTGATAATCCCACAGCACCCGGGCGGCGTTCAGTACGGATGATTTCATGTGAAGTCGATTGCCTGCAATGCGCTGCCATTGCGCTTCAGCCAAGCCTTGCAGCGCTCCGTATCGGGGCAAAGCTCATGGCAGAGTTTCCAGAATTTCGGCCCATGGTTCATCTCGATGAGATGAGCC
>NZ_JAWJBP010000941.1:0-251 GCF_046535935.1 Tritonibacter sp. SIMBA_163 | reverse complement strand
CCATCAGATTCCGCACCGTCAGCAAGTCAGCCTTTGCCATGATGTAAAGCGAGGCAAAATTGTGTCGCAGCGTGTAAAGGTCAAGTGACGCATCTAACTCACCCCACTTCTTGATTTTCTCCCAGGGTTTGCGCATCGCACTCTCTGATAATCGGCGACGCTCCTCTCGATGCCTGGGGGAGTAAAACACCCAACCTGTCTCCGGCCTACCCTCCTGCTCCCACCATGTCTTGATGACTCTTTGACAGGGA
>NZ_JAWJBP010000940.1:0-251 GCF_046535935.1 Tritonibacter sp. SIMBA_163 | reverse complement strand
CCGATTGGGGGCGCTACTACCAGTCCCAACCGCGTGTGATGTGCGGAAACATCCGCGAGGGCAATGCCTTTCTTCGAGGCCTGGCCTGCCCTGTGGCGCTTCCGGCAAGTGCCTGCGGAGCAGGAGAGGCAGGATGAGCAATAGCTCCAATACCTTCCAGGCGCTGCTCGATTCGCACCGGCAGCCGATCCTGGCAGGCGAGGCGCACATCGGTGCGCCGGGGCTGCGCGCCCGGGTGGAGCAACTGGCGG
>NZ_JAWJBP010000939.1:0-251 GCF_046535935.1 Tritonibacter sp. SIMBA_163 | reverse complement strand
GGCGGCACGGCCTACGGCACGACGCAGGTGGTTGCCAAGGAAAGCAAGCTCAAGCCTTATCCGACCGACATCTATGCCGTTCACGACCATCTGCTGGCATTGATCGAGCGCTATGGCGATGTCGCCAACCTGCTGCGCAAGTCGATCAAGGATGCAGATGAAGCGGGAGACGACGATACGGCTGACATCTTTACCGCCGCGTCCCGCAGCCTCGACAAGGCGCTGTGGTTCCTCGAGGCCCATGTTCAGGA
>NZ_JAWJBP010000938.1:0-251 GCF_046535935.1 Tritonibacter sp. SIMBA_163 | reverse complement strand
CATCGACTGGAACCAGGCAGCGGAAAAATACCCAATGAAATATCAGGAAACCTATTTTCCTGAAATAGGCGATGTACCGGGAGATGCGATGCAAATCGTGGCGAGCGGGCCGTTGGAAATGCGCGAAGACATTAAAAACGGTTATTTGAAGATGATCCACCACGCCCGGAAATCGATTTTCCTGCAGACGCCGTATTTTATCCCGGACAAGTCGATTATGGATGCGCTTCGTACGGCGTCGCTTGGCGGAG
>NZ_JAWJBP010000937.1:0-251 GCF_046535935.1 Tritonibacter sp. SIMBA_163 | reverse complement strand
GCCGGGGTCAACCGGCCGGTGTTCGTGTTGTAGCGCGAGCAATGGTAGCTGTCGGCCAGGATCAGGCCGTCCGGCAGTTCGTGCCAGGCGCCATGCGCGAAGCGGCGGGGCTGGAGTTCGCCACCGAGGGGGCGATCTGGCTCGGCGGCCGGCGGGTCGGTCACATCCCGCACGAGCTGGCCGCCGCCCGGCCCTTCGCCCACGAAGACACCCCGCTTGGCCGAGTTCGACGTGTGGACTTGGAAGTTGAC
>NZ_JAWJBP010000936.1:0-251 GCF_046535935.1 Tritonibacter sp. SIMBA_163 | reverse complement strand
CAGGCGCTCAACCGGCAATACCCGCCAACCTCACAAGAGCAAACACTGCTAGACCGGATCAGCGAACAATCTGCTGTGACCATTGATCTCTCCCAGCAGGTGATTGATGCACGAGATGCTGACGACTACGAACGCGCGCAAACAATTATGCTGCAGCAGGCAGGTCCGGCTTACAGCGAGTGGCTAAGCCGAGTCAACCAATTCATTGATCTGCAAGAGCAAATCAACAATGTCACCACTAATGACGCGCG
>NZ_JAWJBP010000935.1:0-251 GCF_046535935.1 Tritonibacter sp. SIMBA_163 | reverse complement strand
CCAACTCATCTGCCTTTTCATTCCCTGCATCTCCACTATGTCCTTTTACTTTTAAGAATGTGACTGACGCTTGATTCTTAACAAGCTCGTTTAATTCCATCCAGAGTTCCTTATTTTCAACTGGTTTCTTGTTTGATTTACGCCAATTGTTTTTAATCCAATTCTTCACCCAGCTGTTCATACCATTTACAACGTATGCAGAGTCTGCATAAACCTCAATATGTATGTTATTTGTCTTTATGTGTTTTAGC
>NZ_JAWJBP010000934.1:0-251 GCF_046535935.1 Tritonibacter sp. SIMBA_163 | reverse complement strand
CTTTTGTCGAAAAATTTGATCAGGCTTTATCTTGGCTGGAAAGTGAACTCAGAAAGCATCACAAACAAGCGCGAGGATTAGCAATATGAAGCGGGATTTGAGCAATCTCACTTGTCAAACCTTTGATGTCTTAGTGATTGGGGGAGGCATTTATGGGGCTTGTGTTGCTTGGGAAGCCAGTTTAAGAGGATTAGCGGTTGCTTTAGTAGAGAAAAGTGATTTTGGGGGAGCAACTTCTGCTAATAGTCTCA
>NZ_JAWJBP010000933.1:0-251 GCF_046535935.1 Tritonibacter sp. SIMBA_163 | reverse complement strand
CGCGAATCCGTCCGCCCTCGCTCGCCTGTGCGATGAAGCAGCAGATCTTGCTGGAGCCGATGTCCAGCGCCGCGATGGTGCGTTCCGTCGCCACGGTCCTCGTTCCTTTCCCTCGTGTCCGGTCGTTCGGTCCGATCGGCCCCGCGCGGGGCCGGTCGCCATCAGGTCTCTTCGCCCTCGACGCGCCCGCGCAGCTTGATCTGCCCCTTCTCGGTCATGCGCACGATGACGCGGTCGTCCTGGCGCATGTC
>NZ_JAWJBP010000932.1:0-251 GCF_046535935.1 Tritonibacter sp. SIMBA_163 | reverse complement strand
CGATGCGCCGCACCTCGGCCAGCACCTGCGTGCTCCCGTCCGGCAAGGTGGCCTCGTAGAGCGCCAGCGGCTGGTCGTAACCCTCGACATTCACCTGCTGCGTTACATAGGGCAGGATGGTGGGCGGAAACTCGGCAAGCGCCGCTGGCGACTTGAACGAGGAAAAGCCAAGCCAGACGGCCGGGCCGAACATGATCAGCAGCCCGCCGACGAGCCAGACCCAGGTGACGATGTCCGTCCAGTGCCAGCCA
>NZ_JAWJBP010000931.1:0-251 GCF_046535935.1 Tritonibacter sp. SIMBA_163 | reverse complement strand
ACAACATGGAGATCACGCTCGAGGAAGCCTTTACCGGCAAGACGGCGCAGATCCACGTGCCGACATCGGTCGGCTGCGACGAGTGCGCCGGCACCGGCGCCAAGCCCGGATCGTCGCCTGTGCAGTGCTCCATGTGCCATGGCGCCGGGCGCGTGCGGGCCGCCCAGGGTTTCTTTTCCATCGAGCGCACCTGCCCGCAGTGCAACGGCCGGGGCGAGACCATTCAGGACCCCTGCGCGAAATGTTCCGGC
>NZ_JAWJBP010000930.1:0-251 GCF_046535935.1 Tritonibacter sp. SIMBA_163 | reverse complement strand
CTCGGAAACCGTCACACGCGGACCGCAATGTCATGTGATCATCCTGGACGGCACCATTTCGACGTTGGAGCCAGGCCATGAAACCCACGCGGGCATGGCCTATCGCCTGTGCAAGGAGATGGGCCCCCAGGTGTCGGTCTAATATGAGGCTGGTGTGCAGTGGACCGCATGGAACAAGACTGTCGATGTGATGATCGGGCGCGGCATAAATCGCAAGATCCGCCGCGCCTACGGCTATCTCGCGTCGCGCT
>NZ_JAWJBP010000929.1:0-251 GCF_046535935.1 Tritonibacter sp. SIMBA_163 | reverse complement strand
ATCATTACTAATTCCTATGTCTAATTTTCCAGAATTAAAGAAAATATTTCTTTCAATATGAACATTCTCTGTCGGATACCAAATATAAGAATAATTATACTGAGCGGTATCTTTTATAACACTGTCTCGAAGATTTAAATTCCCTACGCCGCTGCTTCCTCCGGGAGCTAATAAGCTTCCTCCATTAATATGAGCAAACTGAATATTAATAGTGGGCGGTAGCTCTTGACTAGTATAGCTTTGACTCCCTG
>NZ_JAWJBP010000928.1:0-251 GCF_046535935.1 Tritonibacter sp. SIMBA_163 | reverse complement strand
TCCTGCGGCTGGCCGAGGCCGATGGCCGCGTGCTGTCGAACCCCGAACCCTGGGTGCGTGTGACCAACCTCGGCGACAGTTCGGTCGATATTTCGACCCGCCTGTGGTGCACTGCCGGTGACTACTGGGAGCTGAGATGGGCGATGATCCAGGGCGTAAAAGAAGCGTTCGACGCCGAAGGTATCTCCATCCCCTATCCGCATCGCGTGGAAATCCAGAAAGAAGGCTGAGCCGACCGGGTCTCAGCGTCC
>NZ_JAWJBP010000927.1:0-251 GCF_046535935.1 Tritonibacter sp. SIMBA_163 | reverse complement strand
AAATCACTTATTCGTCAGAGATTCGAGTTTTGATAATATTAGGACATCTGGCAAATTTATTCGTGTAAATCTTACGGTGAAAAATCTTTCAAATAGAACGGGTAACTTATTCTACTCCAAATTTGATTTATTAGATAGTTCTGGAAGAAAATATAATACTGTCAATTTTCTAGACAAAGAAGGTCTAAACTTTTTAGCTTACCAGAATGAACAAGGGTTAGGAAAAATGAGATCTGATATGTTTCCAGGAG
>NZ_JAWJBP010000926.1:0-251 GCF_046535935.1 Tritonibacter sp. SIMBA_163 | reverse complement strand
AACTGGACCAAACCCTGCTTGAAAATTGAGGAAATTGAATACTTTAGCCGTAATATTTCCTGACAGAAGTGATGCTGAAAGAGAAAATTCTGGCGCCAGTTCAAGTTCAGTCTCGACTTGTCCTGATAATGTATAGGTCGCTTCAACTGTAACTGAATCGGAGGCAGATTCTGGAACAGTGAAACTTAAAGAGTCGCCTAGTTCGCCTTCTTGAGACTCTCCTTGAAAGTTAGTGCTTATTTCTACATTAG
>NZ_JAWJBP010000925.1:0-251 GCF_046535935.1 Tritonibacter sp. SIMBA_163 | reverse complement strand
CCCGCTGCGGATCGTCGAGGTCGTTGGCCAGCAGGAACGCGAAGTTGTTCAGCAGCTGCGGGCTGCCGGTCGAGTTGCTCAGCGCCTTCTCGTACCACGCCGCGGCGTCGCGGTGGCGGCCGGACTGGTGCAGCGCGGTGGCGAGTTGACCCTGCAGCTCGATGCGGAGGCCACGCTGCTGGTCGCCGAGGTCCGCCAGCGCGGCCTCGAAGTGCGACACCGCTTCGCTCCACTGACCGGTCCGCATCGCC
>NZ_JAWJBP010000924.1:0-252 GCF_046535935.1 Tritonibacter sp. SIMBA_163 | reverse complement strand
ACTTCGGGATCATCGGCTTCGCGGTTCCCGTCGACGAAAACAATTGCCAGGTTTATTTCTGGCGTACCCGCAAGGTGCAGGGCTGGCAGCGCGACGCGTGGCGCTTCATGTATCGCAATCGGCTGGAAGGTCTGCATTGGGCCGTGCTGGAGCAAGACCGCTGTGGTCTCGAAAGCAGTGCTCCGTATGCGCGCGAGGAGGGGTTTCTCTATGAGCACGACGTGGGCATGACGCGTGTGCGGCGCATGCTGC
>NZ_JAWJBP010000923.1:0-252 GCF_046535935.1 Tritonibacter sp. SIMBA_163 | reverse complement strand
CGACGAAGTCGGGACGCCGGGTTCGGTGATGACCTATTTCCCGTTTCCGCATATCGCCCGCGGTCGTCCCGGCACAGGTGAAGTGGGCACGACCGTCTTTTCCGTCCCGGAGGGCTCGTTCGGCTACTGGTCGGATCGGCTGACGGCGGCGGGTGCCGGAGGGGTGAAGAACGAGACCGCATTCGGTGAGAATCGCCTGCATTTCGCGGGTCCCGATGGCGACGGCTTCGCGCTCGTCGAGGTGAAGGACGA
>NZ_JAWJBP010000922.1:0-252 GCF_046535935.1 Tritonibacter sp. SIMBA_163 | reverse complement strand
GGCGCATCTTAGAAATCCGCTTGGATCGGGGCAACACGCAATCCGGACACCGGCGGCTGGTCCGTCATCGACCGCTCGTGCTAGTACCCTGCGAGGTTTGAGAACAGTACCATGCGAGAGCAGGGAAGGGGCCAATGGCGCGCAAGCTGATTGCCGGAAACTGGAAGATGAACGGCCTGCGGGTGCAGGGAATCGAGCTGGCGCGGGAGCTCGCGAACCGGGCGAACGGGGCCGACACACCGGACTGCGATT
>NZ_JAWJBP010000921.1:0-252 GCF_046535935.1 Tritonibacter sp. SIMBA_163 | reverse complement strand
GGAGGGGACCAAAACTCCGTGGTGATCTCTCTCGTGCGCGCAATGCAACTGCACGGTCACGCGATAGCGATCATGGGCAATCACGAACTCAACGCGCTACTCTATCATGTGCAGGGCGAAAATTCGGAGCGCACTAGCGACGGGTTCATGCGGGCTCACACCCTAAAGAATGCCGCACAGCACGAAACGTTTCTGAAAGAATTTCCAATAGGCGCACCTCAGACGCAAGAAGTGCTCGATTGGTTCATGACG
>NZ_JAWJBP010000920.1:0-252 GCF_046535935.1 Tritonibacter sp. SIMBA_163 | reverse complement strand
CCTGCGCTGGTCGGACCGCGCACAGGATTATCGCACCGAAGTGCTGGGGGTGGTAAAGGCGCAGCAGGTCAAGAACGCGGTTATCGTGCCGGTCGGCGCCAATGGCGGCTTCTATCCGAAGCGTCTGCCGGTCGGCGGCGATCGCAATGCGGTGTTCGAAGCCGGCCGCGATGCCTACAAGGTCTTCATCTCCACGCTCCTGTCCGTCACCGACAATATCGAGGACAGCCATGTCGTGCCGCCGGCGGAAGT
>NZ_JAWJBP010000919.1:0-252 GCF_046535935.1 Tritonibacter sp. SIMBA_163 | reverse complement strand
CGTGAGTTTAACTTCACAGCGCGATCGCGGAACTACTTTTACGTTACAACTTCCTCTTAATATCGCCACCGCCAGACTTTTAATCTGTGAAGCAGGAGGACGTTTTTATTCTCTCCTCGCGCAAAAAGTGCATCGGATGTTACTTCCCAAACCCGAACAAATCGAGAATCAACTTTTACAGTGGGAGGAAGGCGGAGAACTGCAACTACTTCCCATTCTTCCCCTCAATCAAGTGATACATCAAGAAGAGAC
>NZ_JAWJBP010000918.1:0-252 GCF_046535935.1 Tritonibacter sp. SIMBA_163 | reverse complement strand
ATAAAGAACTTAGAGAAGTGAATGGAAAAGGGGAGAAAGAGTATGCGTGAGAAAAAGGTGGTTTATGGGCGAGCTAAAGTAAAAGAACAGGGGCCACTTCATCAGTCCCTGTTCGTCGTTTCACAGCGCTTTCGATAAAAAAACTGCAAACAAATCCATTTCGGAAAAAGGATTGTTTACAGTGAAGGCTGCTTTATTTTGTTTCGTCTTTTGCTTGTTGTTCTGCTACGCGGTCAAGTGCCATCGTATAGG
>NZ_JAWJBP010000917.1:0-252 GCF_046535935.1 Tritonibacter sp. SIMBA_163 | reverse complement strand
ATCATTTCCGCCAGGCGCATCACGCTGTCCTGGTCGACCGTCTGGACGTCGTTCATCAGCGCCTTGTGGAACTCGGCGTATTTCCCCTGCATCGCCGCGGCGATCGCCGCGCGCGAGGCGAACTCGCTGTCCGGTCCAAGGATCGGGTATTCCTTATAGACGACCCGGACGTTGCCGTCGGCCTCCGCCGTCTCGAGCACGAGGTCGGCGACTTGTCGGCAGTAGGGGCAGCGGTAGTCGAAGAACTCGATG
>NZ_JAWJBP010000916.1:0-252 GCF_046535935.1 Tritonibacter sp. SIMBA_163 | reverse complement strand
CGCCATCAAATGGCCGGTCAACAGCCTGTTCGTCCTTGGCCTTTTTCTGGCGATAGACCTGATCTTCCAGGGCTGGTCCTTCATCGCCTTCGGCCTCGGCATCAAGAGCCGCTAAAAGCACCGCGCACCATCGGCAAAGCGGCGCAGACTGCGCCGCTTTCATCCGCCACGAGACTTGTAACATGGCGCTTGTTGAGATTCTGGCCAACTCCTGCTAGATGCTGCCCAACATCTTCGCGGCGCGCCTTCACG
>NZ_JAWJBP010000915.1:0-252 GCF_046535935.1 Tritonibacter sp. SIMBA_163 | reverse complement strand
CTGAAGAAAATCCCGTTTTTCGTGCGCGGCAAAGCTCGCCGGAACACGGAAAAGTTCGCCCGCGAGCGCGGGCTCAGCCAGATAACGGTCGAGGCCTTGTATGATGCCAAAGCGCACTTCGGCTCATAACAACACGCCGCTGCGCGTGGTCATCGTCACGCTGGACACGCACCTGGCGAGCGCGGCCGAGCAGGCCTGCCGCCAGCTGCAGCAGTGTGAGCTGCCCGGGCTGGAGCTGAACCTGCACGCGGC
>NZ_JAWJBP010000914.1:0-252 GCF_046535935.1 Tritonibacter sp. SIMBA_163 | reverse complement strand
AACACATTTTTCTTGACGATGAATAGTGCATTGATCGCAGCCTTCGGGATCATCGTGGAGAGTTCTGGTGACATAACACTCAGCGGGATCGGAATCGCTGTATTGGCGGTAGCCGGCGCAATCCTCTGCGCAGCATGGAGAAGTCTCATCACTTCGTTTGGTCAGCTCAACCGCGGCAAGTTCAAGGTCATCCACACCATAGAGCGATATTTGAAAGCAGCCATTTATGCGGCCGAATGGGAGGCGCTCGGC
>NZ_JAWJBP010000913.1:0-252 GCF_046535935.1 Tritonibacter sp. SIMBA_163 | reverse complement strand
GATCCGAGCGGCAGAAGGCTAATGGTCGCTTGGATGGGCTTGCCGGAAATCGAGTATCCGACCGATATCAACGGATGGGCGAATTGCTTGACCATCCTCCGGGAATTGTCGCTCCGAGACGGCAAAATCATCCAACAGCCGATTCCAGAACTTCAATCTCTTCGTAGAAATAAAGTCGAAGCACAAGGCGAACTTACAGATGAGAAGAAAATGGCCGAAGGAATTTCGGGTGTCACGTATGAGCTTATCTGC
>NZ_JAWJBP010000912.1:0-252 GCF_046535935.1 Tritonibacter sp. SIMBA_163 | reverse complement strand
CTCCAAGAATAGACTGTTCCTAAACAAAGGAGAATTGTCATTCCTAAAGGAATTAGCAGCCACCGCCCTTGATTTGCCGGTAGCCCTAATACTTTCAAGTCTTGGTTACTTTCAGAAATCGGCATGACTTGCTTGTCTCCGCAGCTAATGATTTAAATTTTGTCTCATTAGTTTACCTGAATCCCCTAAAATAAATCTAAAACATCTTGGGTACTTTCTCGGCGACGCTCTTCTTTCGCTTCATACTCGGCA
>NZ_JAWJBP010000911.1:0-252 GCF_046535935.1 Tritonibacter sp. SIMBA_163 | reverse complement strand
AGCAATTGCCAAGGCTCTTCCGGCGTATTGCCAGGGAGCAGCTGTGCCGGCATCGTGCCCGTTTCCCGGACGTGCTGGATGACCGAACGGGTATCGATGCCGCTGACTAACGGAACTCCTTGCGCTTCAGCGAATTGGGCTAGCGAGATGGCTTGTTTCGGCAGGGGGCCCTCATACAGCTCTGCCACAATGATGCCGGCCGCTTGGATTTTTTCCGATTGTGCATAAAGGGACTCGATGCCATATTGCCCG
>NZ_JAWJBP010000910.1:0-252 GCF_046535935.1 Tritonibacter sp. SIMBA_163 | reverse complement strand
GCATGCACGAGATGGTGTCGGCCACCGGCAAGCGGATGATGATGTGGGGCGACCACCTCGCCAAGGAGCCGCGGATCATCGACGCCGTGCCCAAGGACGTGATCGTCTGCGACTGGCAGTACCAGCCCGACGTCAGCGAGGACCGCGTGCAGCGGCTGCTCGACGCCGGCCTCGACGTCATCGCCACCCCCGCCAGCGTCCGCTCCGGCGAGATGCTCATGCCCGGCCTCCAGGCCCAGCACAACCTCCGCC
>NZ_JAWJBP010000909.1:0-252 GCF_046535935.1 Tritonibacter sp. SIMBA_163 | reverse complement strand
AGGAGGAATTGCGCGGCGCGGTCGAGGTGCTGCATCGCGACAAGTCGCTCATCAAGGAAGACCGCGACCAGCTTGGCGGCCTGCTCGACCTCAAGGAGCTGGAAGTCAGCGACGTCATGGTGCACCGGACCTCGATGGGCACCGTCAATGCCGATGCCGCGGCGGAAGAGATCGTCCGCGATATTCTGGCCAGCCCGCACACGCGCATGCCGCTCTGGCGCGACGATATCGACAATATCGTCGGCATCATCC
>NZ_JAWJBP010000908.1:0-252 GCF_046535935.1 Tritonibacter sp. SIMBA_163 | reverse complement strand
CGAACCCGAGCTGCTTGTACGGACCCAGCTCCGGCCCGTCGTGCTCGATGATCCGCAGGTAGTCGCCGCCGGGCAGCGACCCGTCGGGCGTCCACGGGATCGTGGCGATGGCCTGCTCGTCGGGCAGCCACAGGTCCACGAGGTCCACGAACTCCACGGGTTCGCCCGCCTTCATCGCGTCCTTGGATTCGCCCACCTGCGAGAGCATGGTCACGTCGGGCTCGGTGGTCTGCTCAAGGCGGCTGTGCATCG
>NZ_JAWJBP010000907.1:0-252 GCF_046535935.1 Tritonibacter sp. SIMBA_163 | reverse complement strand
TCATGCAACGTGCAACGTGAGCCGGCGATGCCCAATGTATCGAAGCGTGTGAAGCACATCCTCAACAAATCTGACGGTTCATGCGCATTTGAGGAGTGTTGAGAATTGGCGGCGCGGCGCGCACGCTTATTTGCCCGCTCATTGCCCGCTTATTTGCGCAGCGGCCCCGCGATGGCGCGCAACTGTTCGCCGAGACCCGAGAGCACGAGCTGATCGCGGACCTGGTCGACAAAAATCCCGACGAAGAGCGCA
>NZ_JAWJBP010000906.1:0-252 GCF_046535935.1 Tritonibacter sp. SIMBA_163 | reverse complement strand
ATGTCGGTCGAGCGCGAGCTCGGCCTGCCGCGGGAGAAGACGAACCTGGACGGCGGCGCCATCGCGCTGGGCCATCCGCTCGGCGCCACCGGGGCGCGCATCACCGGCAAGGCGGCATCCTTGCTCAAGCGCGAGGGCAAGGAACTGGCCTTGTCCACCCAGTGCATCGGTGGCGGGCAGGGCATCGCCACCGTGCTGGAAGCGGCCTGAAGCGCGGGATCGGAGGCAAGCCATGGAGATCAAGCGCGCCGC
>NZ_JAWJBP010000905.1:0-252 GCF_046535935.1 Tritonibacter sp. SIMBA_163 | reverse complement strand
CTTGTCGCCGAAATCGAATTTGCCGGCTGGACAACAGATGGCCAGGTCCGTCAGGCAGCCTTCAAGGGGCTGCGCGAAGACAAGCCGGCCGACGAGGTGGCGGCGGAGAGACCGTCGTCTCCCGCCAAAACCGATGTGCCGGATCCTGAAACATCAAAGCCAGCGCCAAAGCGCTTTCGCAAGGGCTCCAAGGCGGAGGTGATGGGCGTGATGATTTCCAGTCCGGACAAGCCGCTTTGGCCCGATGCCGGC
>NZ_JAWJBP010000904.1:0-252 GCF_046535935.1 Tritonibacter sp. SIMBA_163 | reverse complement strand
GCGCGTCGCAACTGGTCGGTCACGATCTGGACAAAGAAAAAGACGGATGCCACCAGTGTGAAACCGATGGGAATCAACAACAATCTGACATCTGTGACGTCGTAGTGGCGATACCAACCGATCAACACCGCGAGATGCAGTGCGGTGGTCTTGATGCTGTCGACCACATGATCGAGCCACTCACCAGCAGGCGTGCCGCCCCCGCGCAGGCGTGCGAGTTGACCGTCTGCCGAATCGAATGCGTAACCGACC
>NZ_JAWJBP010000903.1:0-252 GCF_046535935.1 Tritonibacter sp. SIMBA_163 | reverse complement strand
CTGCTGCCACAGCGCGACGATCTTGGACGGCTCCAGCCCGGCCACTTCTGGACGCAACGGCAGGGGCGGCTGGGGCAGGGCGGACGGGCTCGGCATGACGATGTCGGGCTCCCGGATTCACCGTGGTTTCACGTGCAACACGGTCGGGAGCATCGACCCGGCGACCGACGATAGCAAGGGTGTGCCGTTGGGCGCTTAACAGGTACCCAGACGCGACGGCACCGGCTACCGGTTCGGCCGGATCATCACGCC
>NZ_JAWJBP010000902.1:0-252 GCF_046535935.1 Tritonibacter sp. SIMBA_163 | reverse complement strand
ATATGATTTCGTATGGATCGGGCCGGCCAAGATATTCATATACTTCCGATCTTACTAGATAAAAATGTTCTGCGTTTGCTGCGTCTATTGTAAGATCAACAAGTATTTTTCTTTCTTTCAAACGTGTAAAACGACTCTTTCTTTGCGTCTGAATGCCGTGCCGGCTCGAATTTGTGAAGTTTTTTCTATCGAATGACGGCGCTTCGGGTTCAAAGGAGGTTAGAAAGACATTGGGGAAGACATCATTTAAAC
>NZ_JAWJBP010000901.1:0-252 GCF_046535935.1 Tritonibacter sp. SIMBA_163 | reverse complement strand
GGGCCAAGCCCCAGGTAGCTGCGGATCACCTTGTCGCTCTGCTCCGACGTCATGCGCAGCCCGTCAACCTTCGTCCGGTCATAGCGTTTGAGGCCAAGATGCGAGGCTGCGACCGGGGTGACGGTGCCTGAGGTCCCGACAATCTGGAACCCTTCACGGGCCTGTTCATCCTTGTAGGGGGCAAAATCAGCGAGGTTTTCCTCGAAAAACCACCTCATCAACGCGAACCGGGCCGCGTCTTCTTCTACATCG
>NZ_JAWJBP010000900.1:0-252 GCF_046535935.1 Tritonibacter sp. SIMBA_163 | reverse complement strand
CCAGCGCACAAGACGACGATTTAGAAGCGCTCCTCGGCGCACTCGATGATGAAGAAGGCGACCTGCTTGATATTCTAGACGCTACTGCAGCCGGTGGTGGTGCCGGCGGCGGCGGTGGCGGCAGCAGCTTCGTGCGTGTTGCCCGTATCGCCGAAGCGACAGACACCCTCAGCTTCAACACAGAAGGTGGCCTAGAAGGCGCCGAGTTTGTTGAATTTGATGGTGGCGATGTGGCGGCGGATGGAGATGCAG
>NZ_JAWJBP010000899.1:0-252 GCF_046535935.1 Tritonibacter sp. SIMBA_163 | reverse complement strand
GCGTTGAGACACTGCCAGATATAGCGCCGCGCTGCGAAACCTGGTGCCGGCAGGGCGCGCACCGGACGCATGGCCCCACTGTATCTGACGCCGTCCGGCGGGCAGCTCTTCCGCCAACATCACATGTCCGCCGGACCAGCCATAGTGCATGGCAAAGACGGTGCCTTGGGTCTTGGTCGCGCCCGCTTCTGGGAAATAGGCCAAAGGCGGGGGCTCATGACCGGACCGCCCGGACCGTGCCTCACGCTTGTG
>NZ_JAWJBP010000898.1:0-252 GCF_046535935.1 Tritonibacter sp. SIMBA_163 | reverse complement strand
GTGTTGACGAACTCGTTGCGCGCCTTGCGGCGCTCGGAGAACTGCCAGTCCTGTTCAGCGACGTGAATCGCCTTGATGTGGAGGCGCTGCGCGAGCACGGCCCAATCTTCATAGCTGTCGAGCGCGGTCGGCTGGATGCCGCTGTTCTCCGCCATGTCGACCAGCGCCTGTTTGACGAAAGCCGAAGCGAGCCCAGGGTTCGCGCCTTGCGTCAAAACCGCTGTCGGGCCGTCGCGCTTGTCGAGACGAAAA
>NZ_JAWJBP010000897.1:0-253 GCF_046535935.1 Tritonibacter sp. SIMBA_163 | reverse complement strand
GACGCGCCGTTTCTGCAATGCGCTGCGTGTTCGATTTGTCTGTCAGGGGCTGCGGGCAGGCGGAGTGCAGTGTGCAGTGCCGTCCTCTCCTCGCCCCGGTACTACCGAGGAGGAAACGATCATGAGCGACCTTTACTTCGCGACCGACCTGTTCAGCCAGTTCGACCGTCTGCAGCAGCAGATGTCGGCGCTGTTCGGCGGTTTTCCTTCGAGCATCCGCTCGAGCCGCCTCGCGGCTTTTCCGCAAATCAAT
>NZ_JAWJBP010000896.1:0-253 GCF_046535935.1 Tritonibacter sp. SIMBA_163 | reverse complement strand
GAGCGGGTCGATCTGTGCGAAGGCGTCGTTGAACTCGATCGCGTCGAACAGCGTCGGCGCCCCCTCGACCTCGCAGATGTGGCGCAGGTGCAGGTCGCCGTGACAGTGGCGCCCGCGTCCGCCGCGCCGGGCAAGCGCCGGCGCCAGACGGTCGAGCGCCGCCTCGGTGCGCGCGGCGAGCGCGTCCACGGCGGCCGCGTCGAACGCGGGGTCCGCCTTGATGTCGGCCAGGTTGTCGCGCGCGATTCCCGCC
>NZ_JAWJBP010000895.1:0-253 GCF_046535935.1 Tritonibacter sp. SIMBA_163 | reverse complement strand
AACCAGTGCCCATTTCCAAGTTCCCGCGTCGGGGCCGAAATCGTTTCTCAGGATGCGGCAGAAATCGCCCCAGTCCGTATATGCGATGAAGTCTCCGGGCCGCGTTTGTCCGCCGATGACCGTTCGTTCCCATTTCAGCTGCATCATTTGTCTGGCAGCCCATAGCTGATGAAGTTGCCCGCTCTGTTGCCGCATTTGCTGCAAACCAGTCGTGGCTCGATCTCTTCGAGCGTAACCCACTCTCCGAAGCGCG
>NZ_JAWJBP010000894.1:0-253 GCF_046535935.1 Tritonibacter sp. SIMBA_163 | reverse complement strand
ATCATGCGTCCCCTTCCCGAAGATGCTTTCTTATGCAGCTTTGGACATATCTTTGCCGGTGGCTATGCAGCCGGGTATTACAGCTACAAATGGGCAGAAGTCCTCAGTGCCGATGCCTTTGCAGCCTTTGAAGAAGCGGGCTTAGATGACGATATGGCACTTGCCAAAGTCGGGAAACAATTCCGTGATACGGTTTTAGCTTTAGGTGGATCGCTGCATCCCATGTCAGTATTTAAAGAATTTCGCGGACGAG
>NZ_JAWJBP010000893.1:0-253 GCF_046535935.1 Tritonibacter sp. SIMBA_163 | reverse complement strand
CCTTCTGCAAGGGAGAATAAATGTTTCACCCCAGGAACATCTGTGGCGAAAACAAAATAGTCGGCAACTAAGGTCTGTTCACCTTGATCATCGGGGTTCATTCCTACTAACTGCATCGCACTATTTTGCTGTTGAATCACTTGCAAACGGGGTAAATCTTGTTTAGCCGGACCACTGAGAACCGTACCATCCGCTGCAAATAATGATCCATGACAGGGACACAAGAATTGACCATCGGTTTGTCGTTTAACAG
>NZ_JAWJBP010000892.1:0-253 GCF_046535935.1 Tritonibacter sp. SIMBA_163 | reverse complement strand
CTCAATAATCTAAACTAAAACTCACCCAATAGTTTAACTTCTGGTTGTAATAAAATTGACCATTGCTGCTCTACTTTTTCTTGTATGTGCTCAATGATTTGGTAAATATCCTGAGCCTTAGCTTGCCCACAATTGAGAATAAAATTAGCATGGCGATGAGCCACTTGCGCGCCTCCCACTTGATATCCTTTTAAGCCTGCTTGTTCAATTAACCAACCCGCTGCTTGATTGGTAGGGTTACGGAAAACGCTGC
>NZ_JAWJBP010000891.1:0-253 GCF_046535935.1 Tritonibacter sp. SIMBA_163 | reverse complement strand
CTAATAACTGAATATTAATGGCTGAGGGTTGTAAAAACAGGAATCCTGCATAAGCCAGTGACGTGAACGCAACAGCTAAAGCTAGCCAGCGCGATAAGTTGGGGACAAGATAAATCACAAACCCCACAAAAAAAGATAAAGCAATCCACGCGATCGTAACTTGCGTCATCGTTGGTTATTTTCCTCAATCGCACTTGTTTCTAAAGTTGGGTTATTTTTAGCTAATTTCATCACTCCCACCAACATCAACGCC
>NZ_JAWJBP010000890.1:0-253 GCF_046535935.1 Tritonibacter sp. SIMBA_163 | reverse complement strand
AACCCCTGTCGGCGGTGGCATTCGGTCGCTGAATGTTGCTCCCCGTCAGATCAATGATTTATATGCTTGTGTGCGCCCTTGTCGATACTATCCAGGCACACCTTCCCCACACCGCTATCCCGAACGCCTCGATGTAATTGTTTATCGGGAAAATACAGAGGATATTTATTTGGGAGTGGAGTGGAAAGAAGGGACTGAAACTGCACAGAAGTTAATTGATATCCTGAATAAAGATTTAATTCCCAATACTCCC
>NZ_JAWJBP010000889.1:0-253 GCF_046535935.1 Tritonibacter sp. SIMBA_163 | reverse complement strand
CAAAGTCGGGACCAGCCCAAGATCGTCCAATGCCATCGGGCGCAAGTCATAGATGATTCGCCGGACTTCCGTGAGCGCTTGCCTCACCATATCCTTCAGTGAAGAGATTTCCTTGAAAGCCTTATCTGCGCCTTTTTCGCGGTATGTCTTCTCGATCAAATCCGAGCGCAGCAAAACGTTTGCCATCATCTGTGCCGGGCCATCATGTATTTCTCGCGACAGCCGCTTGCGCTCTTCTTCCTGCGCTTCGATG
>NZ_JAWJBP010000888.1:0-253 GCF_046535935.1 Tritonibacter sp. SIMBA_163 | reverse complement strand
CTGTCGCCTGGCGTGATTATGTTCCGCAACCGGCGCGTAACGGTTTGAGCAACTTTACTGGCAACCTTGAAGAACCTGCGGTGATGGTTAACTACTTCTTGCAGGGCGACCCTTATCAGGGGATGGTCCACTTTACCCGCTTTTTCCTGAACACCATTTTGGGGATGGGCGGTTTTATTGATGTTGCAGGGATGGCGAACCCGAAACTGCAACGGACTGAACCTCACCGCTTCGGTAGTACGCTTGGTCATTA
>NZ_JAWJBP010000887.1:0-253 GCF_046535935.1 Tritonibacter sp. SIMBA_163 | reverse complement strand
GGGCTCACGATGCGGACCGATATGGCGCAGACCGCCGCGATGCAGATTCTGATCCAGACATTGCGTGAAGCTGCCGGCCTGAAGCCATAGAACCGCGGTCGACTACCTTGATGAGGTGGCCGACCGCGCGAGATGCGACAAGTTCTGATTGGAACTTATCGCCGGGGGTTCAATGAATAGTGTTGCGGCCTCTGTAGCAAACCATTGTTATGTCACGACAATATGAATTGCAGTTCAATCGTCGGCTTTCAGA
>NZ_JAWJBP010000886.1:0-253 GCF_046535935.1 Tritonibacter sp. SIMBA_163 | reverse complement strand
AAATCGAAGATCGCCAATTTGAGGCTTACTGGGCCGATGTGGGAGGATTGGCTGAAGGAGTGCCAGTCCAGCATTTGACTGGCATCGAACAATTCTACGGCAGAACTTTCCAAGTTTCACCAGCCGTCCTCATTCCGCGCCCGGAAACTGAAGAACTGATTGAAGAAAGCTTGAAATTAAAGCGTGAGTTATTCGGCTCCGAAGAAATTCAAGCGGCGGATATCGGTACAGGCAGCGGCGTCATTGCGATTAC
>NZ_JAWJBP010000885.1:0-253 GCF_046535935.1 Tritonibacter sp. SIMBA_163 | reverse complement strand
ACACGATTGCCGGATTCACGGTGGACGGCCTGTATGCGTTCAGCAATCAGGCCAGCGGCGGCAGCGGAACCGGCTTCGGCAACAACCGCGCATGGGGCATCTCGGCGAACTACGTCAATGGACCGTTGTCGATCGGCGGCGGCTACATAGTGCTCAATCATCCGGATACGACGTCGAATACGAGCGGTGCGGTCGGCGGCGCGTCGACCACGACCGGCGACGATTACAGCGGCGCGTTCTTCTACGGATTGAA
>NZ_JAWJBP010000884.1:0-253 GCF_046535935.1 Tritonibacter sp. SIMBA_163 | reverse complement strand
CCTTAAAAACTCAATTACTTTATCCAATGCAAATCATCCTTTCTGTAGAAAATTATCAATCCCTCACTTTTCAATTCTCCAACTCACCAATTCCCTTGGCGACTCTCCAACTCTTAACGTGCTATTGAAGTACACCATAAGATTTTTAGCGTAATGCTCAACCTGTTCTTCCGTTAAGTTGTTAGGTATCTCCTGATGTATACCCTCTTCATGCGTGTCAAAATGCGGACTTTCCTTTGTTACATACATAGAG
>NZ_JAWJBP010000883.1:0-253 GCF_046535935.1 Tritonibacter sp. SIMBA_163 | reverse complement strand
GGGTGCCGTGGTACAACCTGCACAAGACCTTCGCCGGCTTACGCGACGCGTATCAGCACGCCGGGAGCGATCAGGCACGAAAGGTGCTCGCGGCCCTCGCCGACTGGTGCGGCCGGCTCGTCGCCGACTTGTCCGACGCCCAGGTGCAGGACATGCTGCGGTCGGAGCACGGCGGGATGAACGAGGTGCTCGCCGACGTCGCCGCGATCACCGGGGACCGGGCGTACCTCGACCTCGCCCGCCGCTTCTGCCA
>NZ_JAWJBP010000882.1:0-253 GCF_046535935.1 Tritonibacter sp. SIMBA_163 | reverse complement strand
CGATTGGTTGGAGGACCGGGTGCTCCAGGCGATCGCCTCGGAAAACAATCTGTCGGAAACGGCTTTCCTCGTGCCGGCCGGAAACGGGGCTTACGAACTGCGCTGGTTCACGCCGACAGCGGAGGTTCCCCTGTGCGGCCACGCCACCCTGGCCAGCGGTGCGGTCGTGCTTGAATATCTCTCGCCCGATCTGGACAGCGTCGCCTTCCATACCCGGCAATCCGGTACGTTAAAGGTGCGCCGGGCAGAGGCC
>NZ_JAWJBP010000881.1:0-253 GCF_046535935.1 Tritonibacter sp. SIMBA_163 | reverse complement strand
ATGGAAGATGAAAGGAGTGAGCACTGCTGTATCGGACGTTGCAGAGGATTTAAAGCATAACGTCGTCGTTATCTTCACCACTCGGGTTTAAGTCAAGGGCAGAAGTCGATTCTGCATAAGCAAAAGCAGTCCCACCTTCACCAGGAGTAGGGGGAACAACACTTTCACCCCGAATACCAGCTTGCATAGCCCAGTCACCAATGGATCCCGCTTGCTGAAGACTTTGGGCATCAAACACGAAACCGGTTGATTG
>NZ_JAWJBP010000880.1:0-253 GCF_046535935.1 Tritonibacter sp. SIMBA_163 | reverse complement strand
GCTGTGGCTGGTCAGCCTATTCCTGATTTATATCGCACTGGACCGTCAGGTCGTCCGGTATCTGCGGCTGCTTGGCCTGCAGATGCGCCAGTTCGCACGCGCCCGCGTCTTGCCGGAAAAACCAGACGGCACCTACATGCCACATGCATTGGAAGTGATCGAAAACCAGTTCACTCAGGTAGCGGAGAAATTACTGCACGACGAGGCCCAGCTCTTTGACGCAATGCACGACAAGGATGTGCTGCTGAAAGAG
>NZ_JAWJBP010000879.1:0-253 GCF_046535935.1 Tritonibacter sp. SIMBA_163 | reverse complement strand
ACTGCGCTCAAACAACGGCCATAGCCATTCCGGCAGGTCATTTTCCTCGGCGACGCTTTCAAACGCACGCGGACTCGCCTGCTCCGCCTCATCAAGCGGCTTTGGCGCATGCCCTTCTCCGTGGAAGAGGTCCGCGGGATCCAGCCCCTCGGCCCGCAGCGCACCGATCATCAGACCACGCCTCGTCAGAGCACCGCCCAAAGCAGCATGGGAGCGCTGACAACGCAGCGCCTGAAAAACATGATCACGGACC
>NZ_JAWJBP010000878.1:0-253 GCF_046535935.1 Tritonibacter sp. SIMBA_163 | reverse complement strand
ATTAATGGTGTTGCAGTTAGAAAAAAATGGAGATTATCCATAAATCGAACGACAATCGGCAAACACATGTAGTATAGTTATTCATAAGAAGGATAACGAGCTTTTAAGGTTAATAAATGAGAACAAATGAAAGCGGTTAACTTTCCGGATTCATGTATATTCAAGTTTATGAAAAAGAGAAGGTGCAGTGACAATGAATTGGGATGAGCGCAGGCAAATAGTGAAAGTGTCGACATTGTATTATTTTGAAGGG
>NZ_JAWJBP010000877.1:0-254 GCF_046535935.1 Tritonibacter sp. SIMBA_163 | reverse complement strand
ATGGCGCGGCTGGAGCATGTCATGGGCAGATTGCCAACGCGGGGAGGGCAATGTGCGGTCTGTGCGCGGCATCACGTGCATCTCAGGGCTGTGGCGACGGTCTCTGACGTGGCGTGGGCGTCTGGTGTGGCGCGGGCAGTTTATATCCGCTCCGGTCAGGGGGGCGGAGTCTTCGGGTATGCGGACAGGCAGACCATGTTTCGGGCGCAGTACGCCAGTTTTGGAGCGGACTATGGGCAACGGCTTGCGCAGTT
>NZ_JAWJBP010000876.1:0-254 GCF_046535935.1 Tritonibacter sp. SIMBA_163 | reverse complement strand
TGCGGCGACGCTTTGAATGGTGCCATGGTGATTCGGGTCGTCCAGATACCTGACCTTCGCATCGGTGCCATCGGGCACGCCACTCAGGCGCAGGTAGCCGTCGGCGTCAAGCATGCCCCGCTGCGAGCGGACATTGCTCCAGGCCACATAGCTGCATCCCGCGACCGGCAAGCCGTCGGGGTAGCCATGCCGGAACTCGAGATCTGTGGCGACGGGCGCTGCACGCGGTATGGACGGCATGGGCGTATTCATCG
>NZ_JAWJBP010000875.1:0-254 GCF_046535935.1 Tritonibacter sp. SIMBA_163 | reverse complement strand
CTCCAAGAAAAGGTAGCCAGATAAAAACGGCAAGAGGGTAAGAATAGTGAGGATAGTCGTCTCGAGTACACAAGATTAAGTAGGTTTGAGTCTGTCCTCAAAGGCATAGCTGCGGGTAGAGAAGGATTAAATTTCGAGGTTTCTGCGGGTAAACCGGGGTCTGCCCCAATTGACCCTCTGAAATTCACGAAGAAACAATTAACCTTAGAGGGGAAAATCCTTAGCCAGCAACAACAACAACTCCAAGTTGCCGG
>NZ_JAWJBP010000874.1:0-254 GCF_046535935.1 Tritonibacter sp. SIMBA_163 | reverse complement strand
GGCGCCGGCGCTGCGGCGGGCCGCGTCCACCGCATTCCGTAGGGTCACCCGGAGGGCTATCTGGAAGCCTTCGCGACGCTCTACACGGCAGCCGCACACGCCATCAACGCCAGGAAGAAGGGCGTATCGCTCGACGAGGCGGTGATCTACCCGACCATCGACGACGGCGTGCAGGGCGTCGCCGTCGGCGAGGCCTGCGTCGCATCTCCCAAGCAGAACGGCGCTTGGCTGAAGCTGTAAGCGGCGTCTATTGG
>NZ_JAWJBP010000873.1:0-254 GCF_046535935.1 Tritonibacter sp. SIMBA_163 | reverse complement strand
ACCGCTCAGGAGGCCGCCGCCGGCCGGGCACTGCGGAGGTTGCGGGCCAGCAGGTGCAGCGCGGCCATGCGTACGGCGACGCCCATTTTCACCTGCTATTGAAGAACGGAGCGTTTGATGTCGTCGGCGAGGGTGCCGTCGATCTCGACACCTCGAGTCATCTGTCCGGGGGGCGTGACGATAGCGGCGGGGTTGGCCTTTGCCAGCTTGTCGGCAGCCAGGCCGTAGCGGTAGAAATACTCTCGTTCCGACTG
>NZ_JAWJBP010000872.1:0-254 GCF_046535935.1 Tritonibacter sp. SIMBA_163 | reverse complement strand
AATTGTTCATGGTCGATGGCAATCGGCGTAATCACCGAGACTTCGGGCGGGATGACATTAGCGGCGCCGAGCGGCCCCCCAAGGCGCCCCTCCACCAGGGCGTGCTCCGCAGAGCTCCGCGAAAACGCCATCAGCCCCGCCACGGCGGTCATGTAGTGATAGTTGACCGTCTCGGCGCCATTGGCGCCGGAGCGCTCGTCCAGCACCTGCGTGAGGTCAGCCTCGGAGATCAGATCGCCCGCCAAACAGATGCG
>NZ_JAWJBP010000871.1:0-254 GCF_046535935.1 Tritonibacter sp. SIMBA_163 | reverse complement strand
CAATTGATTAAGGTATTAAATGAATCATTTGGATCTACAGGAACTCTATTAATTATAGGTTCGGTTCCTGCATTTTTCTTTATTTTGAAATTATACAATGATCGACGAGAAGATCAGAAAATTGATAAGCTTATCAAGGAAAAAGACCAAGCTATACAAAGAATTACTGACACAGCAAGAGAATGGAAAAATCTTTATTTAAAAGAAATAGGATGGAGCACGGAGGAGATTGAACGATTAACTATAAAAAATAG
>NZ_JAWJBP010000870.1:0-254 GCF_046535935.1 Tritonibacter sp. SIMBA_163 | reverse complement strand
ACCGAGGCGGACATTCGCCTCTTTACCACGCTGGTGCGCTTCGACCCCGTCTATGTTGGCCACTTCAAGTGCAACAAACACCGCCTTGTCGACTACCCGAACCTCTGGGGCCTGACGCGGGAGCTCTACCAGATGCCCGGCGTCAAGCAGACGGTGAACTTCGAGCACATCAAGAAGCACTATTACGTCAGCCACACGATGGTGAACCCGACGCAGGTGGTGCCGAAGGGCCCGGCGATCGACTTCGAGGCGCC
>NZ_JAWJBP010000869.1:0-254 GCF_046535935.1 Tritonibacter sp. SIMBA_163 | reverse complement strand
CTGCCTCGAGTTCCGCATAGCTGCGTCCGAGCATCGCCTGCACGGCACCGAACTCGGCCAAAGGTTGGTCGAACTGCTCACGAGAACCCGCGTATTTCATTGCCTCCGCGAGCATCCGAGTCGCCTGACCGACTGCGGTCGCGGCAACGTGGGTGCGAGCCTGGTTGATTCCGCGCATCGCGTGAATCATCCCCAAACCTGTTGCACCGCCGATCAACCGGTCGGCGCTCACCACAACGTCACGCAAGCTGATC
>NZ_JAWJBP010000868.1:0-254 GCF_046535935.1 Tritonibacter sp. SIMBA_163 | reverse complement strand
ACCGACGGCATTCATGGCCTGGACCATATCGCCGCCGCGCGACGCCAGTGCGGGATAGGAGCCCTGCCAGAAATCGCCGCCGTCGAGAAACAGCGTGTTGTTCGGCCGCTCGGCGCGCACCGCCTTCACCAGCGTGGCGATCCTGTCCAGACCGCCGACCCGGCCGTACTCGCGCGCCAACGTGGTGAAATCGACGGGCGTCAGCGCGTAGGCCATCAGCGAGTCGCGCGGAATGCCATAACGCTCGAGCAGCT
>NZ_JAWJBP010000867.1:0-254 GCF_046535935.1 Tritonibacter sp. SIMBA_163 | reverse complement strand
CGATCCGGGCGCGGGTCAAGGGCGCCACACTCGTCGACCTGCCCGGCCTCGGCCATCTGGCGCACGAGGAAGACCCACGCGCCGTCGCCGACGCGATCCTTACCGCCTACGACCGCCGGGCGGCCTGATCGGGACGGCATCGCGGCATCGTCGCGGCATCGTCGAGACAGGGTGACGCAATTGCTGGAAAGCGGCGTCGAGACCGGGTAGTGTAAACCTGTCATGGCGCTCGTAGAGACAACCCCGCCTGACAC
>NZ_JAWJBP010000866.1:0-254 GCF_046535935.1 Tritonibacter sp. SIMBA_163 | reverse complement strand
GGCTGCGACTGCAGGTCCACCGCGGGCTGCGGGGCGCAGGGCGGCTGGCCTGCGGCGCGGTGGCCGGGGCGGCAGGCGGTTATCTGCGGCAGTTCGGGCCGTTCTGTCGTGATCGCCTCGGATTGCGGCGTGGGGTCGGCCGTACTGCCTGACGCGCTCGACGTTGGCTGCGCCGACCGCTGAAAAACGCCTGATGAGCCCCCGGCCTTGCCGGCTAAGCGTTTCGGCCTGCGGGCCGCCGTGCCAAAATGCAC
>NZ_JAWJBP010000865.1:0-254 GCF_046535935.1 Tritonibacter sp. SIMBA_163 | reverse complement strand
AATCACTGAAAAAGAAGCGATGACCTTCAGTGACGAGGCGGCCAACGCTTGGGAAGAGGTAAGTAGTGCTGCTAACAAGAGCGTGATTATCCAGGGAGTTCGCTTATCCATGCCACACTCCTAACCTATTAAAATGACGGCAAATCATAACGAGAGTCTGGTCCCGTTCCCAGTCTTGCTCTGCTGGGCGACCTGATGTGGCAAGTGGCAAGAGACTGAAGGGCGCGATCGTTTCCCCGCTGACGCTTAACCTC
>NZ_JAWJBP010000864.1:0-254 GCF_046535935.1 Tritonibacter sp. SIMBA_163 | reverse complement strand
ATCCGCCTGCAACGCATCCAGCGTCGGCATCTCCTCGACGCAGGGCGCGCACCAGGTGGCCCAGAAGTTCAGCAGCACCACGCGGCCCTTGAAGTCGGCTAATGTCACCGTCTCGCCGTCGCGCGTCTGGAATGCTGTCTGCGGCGCCGGATAGGGCTCGTCGGCCAGCGCGAAGACCTCGCCGAACGCGCCCTTGAGCGGCGGCTCCTCCGCCCGGACGGGGGCGGTGGCCACAAACGCGATCATGAGTGCCG
>NZ_JAWJBP010000863.1:0-254 GCF_046535935.1 Tritonibacter sp. SIMBA_163 | reverse complement strand
ACCCGTGTCGCCATTCTCGCACTTGCGGCCACGGGGCTCAATCTGGCGCTCGGGCTGGGCGGGCTCGTCTCCTTCGGGCATGCCGCCTTCTTCGGGATCGGCGGCTATGCGGCCGGCATCCTTGCCACGCACGGCTTCTCCGGCGATCCGCTCTTTTTCGGGTTTTCGGGCACGAACCAGATGCCGGTGATCTGGCTGGTGGCCATGGTTGCCGCCGGCCTGGTGGGTCTTCTGATCGGGGCCATCAGCCTGCG
>NZ_JAWJBP010000862.1:0-254 GCF_046535935.1 Tritonibacter sp. SIMBA_163 | reverse complement strand
ATTGAAGGTGACATTTCAGATCTCATTAGAGAAAGAATAAGAAAACAAAATGGAACATTTAATTGCAATGACAATATATCTGAATACTTACTAGAGGGCGAACTAGAAGAGCTTCAAAAAGAAGTTGAGAAAAAATTTCAAGATGTCCTAAATAGTTTAGTTATTGACACTGACAACGATTACAATACTCAAGATACCGCGCGACGCGTTGCGAAAATGTTTATCAATGAAGTATTCTCAGGTAGATATTATAG
>NZ_JAWJBP010000861.1:0-254 GCF_046535935.1 Tritonibacter sp. SIMBA_163 | reverse complement strand
CAAGCACGCCTTCTTACCGGCTCTCATCTCCTATATCGCCCTAATCTACATTGTTCACCTGGAAGCGCTGAAGGCCAATATGAAGGGTCTACCTTCTAGCAATCCGGCACGTCCGCTGTTGAACAAAGTGATTGGTTTTATGACGGGCTTATTGCTGCTCATGGGACTCTCTATCGCCGTCTACTATGGTCTTGGCTGGCTGAAGCCGGTACTTGGCGAGGCGACACCATGGGTTGTTTCTGTGGGCCTGGCAG
>NZ_JAWJBP010000860.1:0-254 GCF_046535935.1 Tritonibacter sp. SIMBA_163 | reverse complement strand
ATAGATTGATTTTTTCATATTATTGGTCTAACACGTATTATATATAATATTTCGTGTTAAATTTCTCTCCCTTCCTAGTAAAATAGCATATGCTCCTTCAGAAAACGATTTCATTAATCATTATGAAATTAAAAAACGACTCACAAGTGAACTGTATGCCGTTATATAGATTAACATACTTGGTAAGGTTCATCATTAAACTTTTAGTTCTTAATATAAAAAAATTAGTAACTATTCTCAGACATACAGTGCAT
>NZ_JAWJBP010000859.1:0-254 GCF_046535935.1 Tritonibacter sp. SIMBA_163 | reverse complement strand
AGCCGGACATGCATCGCGTCCGCATCGGCGGTCGAATGCACGGCAACGGTGGCAATGCCGAGCTCCTTGCAGGCACGCAACACGCGCAGCGCGATTTCACCGCGGTTGGCTATGAGGATTTTCGAGATCATGGACCGTCCTACTCAATGATGACGAGCGGCTCGCCGTATTCGACGGGTTGTGCGTCGGTGACGAGGATCTCGACGACCTTGCCGGCCTTGGGCGCAGGGATCTGGTTCATCGTCTTCATGGCC
>NZ_JAWJBP010000858.1:0-254 GCF_046535935.1 Tritonibacter sp. SIMBA_163 | reverse complement strand
GTCAGTTTATCCCTCAAACGACTGATTCTCTGCAAGTCATTCATGCTGCTCGTAAAGAGGATAGTTTAAACCAATGCATCAATCAAGCCCAAGGAGAATTCCTGATTTTCATAGAACCAGATGATTTGCTAGCCCCTCATGCTCTATTTGAAATTGCGCTGCTACTCAATGAATATCCAAATGCTGATTTTATTTATTCTGATGAAGATAAAATTCAAGAGGAAGGAAAACATATCCAACCCTTCTTTAAGCCA
>NZ_JAWJBP010000857.1:0-254 GCF_046535935.1 Tritonibacter sp. SIMBA_163 | reverse complement strand
CTACTCTCCCGCGTCTTAAGACGAAGTACCATTGGCGCTGGGGCGTTTCACGGCCGTGTTCGGAATGGGAACGGGTGCGGCCGCCCCGCCATGACCACCAGGTCGGCTAAGGGCAATCCACCGACGTTTGCCGCGTCGGTGTGTTTCGAGAAGCTGGTTTTTTTTTGTGAACACGTCTGTTTCTTCTGTCTTCACGCTGTCGCGATCTTCGATCGCTGCGCTGCAGACGGCGCGCCAAACGGTTGGCGACGAAC
>NZ_JAWJBP010000856.1:0-254 GCF_046535935.1 Tritonibacter sp. SIMBA_163 | reverse complement strand
ATAGCCATCTTGTAAATTAACACGCCCTGCACGAATTGACTTCACTTCTGTGCCGATGAGTTGAATCCCAGCTTCATAGGTTTCTAAAATCTCATAGAGAAACCGTGCTTTACGATTTTCAGCAATAATTTTAATCCCACTTGGTTGATTTTCTTTACTCATTTGTATTCGTTCTTTTTTCTTTGTTCTTCGTTCTTTGTTACTGGTTAAAATTTTCTGTAATTAAACATTCAGTAAATCGGTAAAGGTTGCAG
>NZ_JAWJBP010000855.1:0-254 GCF_046535935.1 Tritonibacter sp. SIMBA_163 | reverse complement strand
GGTGACCATTTGGCATCAGTTGCAAAGTGGTGTAAGCGATTATAAGTAACTCCCACAGAGTTTCGCGCAATTTCTGACAGATTTTTGCGCTTACTTTCACCCAATAATCCGGCTAAATAATGTCTAAATTCTCTTTTTTCTGCTTTGGTACGGAACAGATCATCAAATCGAGCACACCATTTCTCGAAGCATGGGGGCATAGCTTCAATGCTTCGTTCTTTCATGGCACTTCACTGACGTAAACTAACTGTTAC
>NZ_JAWJBP010000854.1:0-254 GCF_046535935.1 Tritonibacter sp. SIMBA_163 | reverse complement strand
CATGTCGTCGAGGCGTCGCTTCAACCGCTCGTCGCCCGTGGCGGCATAGGTCAACGCCAGGGCGCTGAGGTAGTGCCCGGCGGTGTGGCCGTCGAGGCCCCCGCTCTCCCAGTTGGGGTACTTCGCCGCCCGGGGCTCGAGCCCCGCCTCGATCCGGAAGGGGGCGAGCAGGCGGTCGGGGTCGTATCGCAGCAGGTGGTCGAGGTTGACCCGCTGCGCCCGCTCGAAGGGGCCGGGCAGGAGGCGGACATCGG
>NZ_JAWJBP010000853.1:0-254 GCF_046535935.1 Tritonibacter sp. SIMBA_163 | reverse complement strand
CAGATTGCAATTCGATTGTCTATTTTACGGGTCAAAGGGGAACAATTTACAGAAAACGTTCTTCAAAACTCTTGACTGTATTTGCTAAAAGCATTGTCACTGTCATCGGACCAATACCACCAGGAACAGGAGTCAAGTAACTGGCGACATTAGCAACAGCATTATGATCAACATCGCCAATGAGACGATTCTTCCCTGTTTCATCTTGAATGCGATTAATTCCCACATCAATGACGATCGCGCCCGATTTAACC
>NZ_JAWJBP010000852.1:0-254 GCF_046535935.1 Tritonibacter sp. SIMBA_163 | reverse complement strand
CTTCTAAGACCGGAACAGCAGCTTGCATTAAAATCGGACCACTATCCACTTCTGGTCGCACCAAATGCACCGTACAACCGGCAATTTTCACACCAGCAGCTAAGGCTTGTTCCACCCCATTAATCCCTTTAAAGCTCGGTAACAAGCTAGGGTGAATATTAATTAATCGATCCGGAAAGGCGTTAATTAATACTGGCGTGACCACACGCATCCATCCTGCCATCACCACCCACTTCACCTGTTGAGCTTTCAAC
>NZ_JAWJBP010000851.1:0-254 GCF_046535935.1 Tritonibacter sp. SIMBA_163 | reverse complement strand
CTTCTGTTTTGTGGGCCAGCGGGATTTGGACGGGCCAAACGCCCCTGGCCGTCAGGGAGAGGGCGCTGCCCTCCCCCTCGGGCACTCCGATTAGACCGGGCCGTGTCCTCGGCTCCGCCTGCGGGCCGCACCAACCCGGTCGAATAGCATTGCCTCGCCCCCTCCCGCGTTCGCCACGTGGCATATTGGCAGGAACAGGCGGCTGCGCCGACTGAACCTGCAAATCAGCCCTGATTTTCTGAATGGAAGGTCAG
>NZ_JAWJBP010000850.1:0-254 GCF_046535935.1 Tritonibacter sp. SIMBA_163 | reverse complement strand
CATTCAGCAAGGATTTGAACCGCTGCGCAATCTTCAAGTCGCCGATGTTCCCGGAAACGGATTGAAAACGCAAGTCAATGGCGATGAAATCTTGATCGGCAAGCCCGGTTTTGTCGGCGAGGAAGAAGCCTATGCTTTTGAAGGCGGGATTCTTGCGAATTTGGCGAACCAAGGAAAGACCGTCACTTTTGTCAGGGACGAGCATGGCATACTCGCGGCGATGGCGCTTAAGGATACTGTCCGCGACATTACGA
>NZ_JAWJBP010000849.1:0-254 GCF_046535935.1 Tritonibacter sp. SIMBA_163 | reverse complement strand
CCGGAGGCCTTGTAGCCGGCGGCCAACTCGTAAAGCGCGGCGGAATAAAAGCAGCTGAGCGTCAGCTCGCTGGTATCGGTGAGGCCCACGCCCCATTCGCGCGACCGACCGGGGCTGTCGAGCGAGGTGCGATCCCGGTATTCCGGGTTCTCCTCGGGGATCCCCACCGTCTTGCAGCCCTTGATGACGACAAACGTCGCCTCTTCTCCATCCGGGGACCATTCAATGTCCGCCAGATCGCCTGCGATGACATT
>NZ_JAWJBP010000848.1:0-255 GCF_046535935.1 Tritonibacter sp. SIMBA_163 | reverse complement strand
AGCAGATTTAGACTGGCTCTTTTTTCCCTGCTTCTTATTGCCCTGCTTCATTTGTTGAGAGGCATTCTTCATCTCTTTATCGATTCCCTCTTTTTTATCACCTGTAGAAAGCTCATCCATATCGAGTTCTTGAGCTTTCTTTTCAGTTTCATCTAGCTTCTTCTTGAAATCATCAAACTCTTTGTTCAGGGAGTCTTGTTTAGCAGCATTTTCTTCAGGAGAGCTTTTGTCATCATTTTGAAGTTTCTCCTGTTC
>NZ_JAWJBP010000847.1:0-255 GCF_046535935.1 Tritonibacter sp. SIMBA_163 | reverse complement strand
CTGCCGCCGCCTTCCGCCGGCGGGGCCTCGCGCCGGATCAGTGGCTGAGCAAGCGCCGGCGTTAAGCCAGCCAATGCGACTCCAGCGCCGGCGACGCCGGCAACGATCCGCGCGCCGCTCATGTGCCGGGCGCCGCCTCGCACACCACGCCGGCGGTGGAGACGGGGCCGAGGTACCAGCTTTCCAGGTCGTAGTCCTGGTGTCGGCAGGCATAACCGGTTTCCGCGCCGGCGGCGCGCGCCGCCTCGATGCTCA
>NZ_JAWJBP010000846.1:0-255 GCF_046535935.1 Tritonibacter sp. SIMBA_163 | reverse complement strand
GATCAAAGCGTGCGTCGTGGCGGTCCACGTAGCGGTCGAAGCGCTTGTCGCTGCGCAAGCGGATCAGTTCGGCCGGGGTGTCGATGCGTGCCAGCGTGGTCGGGATGGCATCGCCGCGCCCGTTGTCGGCCTGCAGCGTGGCCAACTCCAGCCACAGCCCGGTGGGTTCGGTGCCGGCGCTCTTCCAGCCGTTGTCGAACAACGCCTGCAGCAGCGCCATGCGTTGCGCGGGCTGCTCGCGCAGGTGGTACTGCA
>NZ_JAWJBP010000845.1:0-255 GCF_046535935.1 Tritonibacter sp. SIMBA_163 | reverse complement strand
CCTTCAAAATAAAAAACATCTCGACACCAATTTGATGATGATGAAGAGGCGTTTTCCCTCCTGGTTCAAAAATTTCGACACAAAAGGTTAAAGAAGTATTCGCCGTGGTGGGATCAAAAATAATAGCTAAGCGATTATTATCCTCAGGGCTAATACGGTAGGCTTGATAATTTTGAGCGGTTTTATAAACCGGAATCATACACTGAGTATTCATTATTACATCTCAGTTGTGGAAGGCATCAAAAATGGACAGAC
>NZ_JAWJBP010000844.1:0-255 GCF_046535935.1 Tritonibacter sp. SIMBA_163 | reverse complement strand
AGACCTATCTGCAGGCGGTGCCCTATTTCGACCGGCTGGACTATGTCTCGCCGATGAACCAGGAGCACGGCTATGCGCTGGCGGTGGAGAAGCTGCTCGGCCTGCAGGTGCCCGAGCGCGGGCAGTACATCCGGGTGCTGTTCAGCGAGATCACCCGCATTCTCAACCACCTGCTCAACCTGACGACCTTCGCGCTCGACGTCGGGGCGATCACGCCGCCGCTCTGGGGCTTCGAGGAGCGGGAGGTGTTGATGG
>NZ_JAWJBP010000843.1:0-255 GCF_046535935.1 Tritonibacter sp. SIMBA_163 | reverse complement strand
AGCCGAGGCTGACGCGATCAGGCTGAAGGGCGAGGCGGAAGCAACGGCCATCAAGGCACGTGGCGATGCACTTCGCGACAATCCGGGTCTCGTTGCATTGACGCAGGCCGAGAAATGGGATGGTCAACTGCCGACCACAATGCTGCCCAACGGAGCGATTCCGATGCTGAATCTGAACAGTTCCCAGACGCCGCAGAAATCGCCCGATTACTGACCGGCGAATAAGGAACAGCGCGGCCCCCGACTATCCGGCGG
>NZ_JAWJBP010000842.1:0-255 GCF_046535935.1 Tritonibacter sp. SIMBA_163 | reverse complement strand
AACACCACCAGCGGCAATGGTGAGGAAACGGGCGCAATAGGCATAGATGAGGGCCGCACCACTGCCGATGAAGATAAGGCCGGTAGAAATGCCGAACCAGTCACGCATGGTCTGATCTACAAAACGGTCGAAACCGCCAAGCGCGATCAGAACGCCGATGGCGATGACCGTGCCGGGGGCCGCATATCCAACCGTGGAGAGGCGGTAGGACCAGAGCGAGAGACGCCCCGGCGCAAGCCGCATCGCATAAGCAAC
>NZ_JAWJBP010000841.1:0-255 GCF_046535935.1 Tritonibacter sp. SIMBA_163 | reverse complement strand
GGCAGGAACAACCTTTCCGCTCACGCTCGAGGCCGCGCTCGTCTAACGCTGGCCGCTTGGCCCGTTGGCGGGCAATGCCCGCGTCGGCTTCACGGCGGCGTGTTGCAACGACAACTTCTGGATCGGAATCCAGACAGATGCCGAGCATCTCCCTCCAGCCGGCGAAATCGCCCACACCGTCGAGCGAACCATCGCTGAAATAGCAAGCCCTGCAAGCTGACTGTGCCGACAAGTGAAGTCCGGACGTCGGACCAC
>NZ_JAWJBP010000840.1:0-255 GCF_046535935.1 Tritonibacter sp. SIMBA_163 | reverse complement strand
ATTTGGATACCTTGCATAACTCATCCATCGATGCATCCGCGGTGGTGCCTCCCCATCAAGTGCTGGCAAACCTCAACGGGGCGATCCCCACGATTGATGCCGAAAACTACGAGAAAACGATGGAATCGCTTGAATGGCGAAGAAGAAAACTTCTTGGCCTCATTGAAATGACAGGTGAACAATGGCCTGGCACAGCAAACGACATTGAATAATTGAATAACCAATGAATAAACATAAGTTTTGAACAATCTGCGG
>NZ_JAWJBP010000839.1:0-255 GCF_046535935.1 Tritonibacter sp. SIMBA_163 | reverse complement strand
CTTTATGGCTTGGGAAAAATTCCGAGATTCCTACGAAGGGAGTCCAGAATTTGCCATCTGGGAATTCGCTAAGACCAACGCGATCGCGCTGCAAGTTACAGAAGGATTCAAGAAAGCAGCATCTTTGTGCAGCCAAGGTTATCTTGCCATCGCTGCCCCTGGAATTTGGAACTGGATTGACCAAGATGCTGATAAATACATCAACTTCAAAGGGGAAGAAAAACGACGTAAAGAGCTAACTCGATTCATTAAGCC
>NZ_JAWJBP010000838.1:0-255 GCF_046535935.1 Tritonibacter sp. SIMBA_163 | reverse complement strand
GCGGCATTTCCGTTGTCACCTCCGTGATGACCTTCGAGTACAAGGATTGCATCTTCAACCTGCTCGACACGCCGGGCCACGAAGATTTTGCCGATGACACCTATCGCACGCTGACCGCGGTCGATTCCGCCGTCATGGTCATCGACGCCGCCAAGGGTATCGAACCGCGCACACTCAAGCTTTTTGAAGTCTGCCGCATGCGCGACATTCCCATCGTCACCTTCGTCAACAAGATGGACCGCGAGGCGCGCGACC
>NZ_JAWJBP010000837.1:0-255 GCF_046535935.1 Tritonibacter sp. SIMBA_163 | reverse complement strand
CCTGTTCATTATCGCCATCGGCCTCGGCATCGGCGCCTTCTATGTGCGTTCGCTCACCATCATGCTTGTCGAGCGCAAGACGCTTGGCCAGTACCGCTATCTCGAGCATGGCGCTTTCTATGCAATCCTGGTTCTGGCGGTCATCATGTATGTCCAGACACTGGTGCATATTCCGGAAGTCATCACCGGCCTTATCGGTGCGGCCCTGATCGGTCTCTCGTTCATGTCTTCGTTGCGCTACAACCGGCTCAATCC
>NZ_JAWJBP010000836.1:0-255 GCF_046535935.1 Tritonibacter sp. SIMBA_163 | reverse complement strand
ATGGTTACGACGTGCGCTGTGCCGATGAGTTTAAGGTGTTTACTAACATTCACTCGGCGATTGTGGATCCTAAGGCCTTCGACGCAAAAAGCTTTGTCGACGTGAAGGGCGATGTCTGCGTTATTCCACCAAACTCATTTGCGCTGGCGCGGACTGTGGAGTACTTCCGTATTCCGCGTAATGTGCTGACCATTTGTCTGGGTAAATCGACCTACGCGCGTTGCGGCATTATCGTCAACGTGACGCCGCTTGAGC
>NZ_JAWJBP010000835.1:0-255 GCF_046535935.1 Tritonibacter sp. SIMBA_163 | reverse complement strand
CTGGACGCCGGCGGACTGGGCCTGGATCGGCGGGCTCATCGATGTGCTGTTGCCGAGCCTGCATCACGGGGTACCGGTCCTCGCCTACCGCATGGGGAAGTTCGACCCGGAGGAGGCTTTCCGCGTGCTCGCGGACTTCGACGTGCGCAACGCCTTCATGCCGCCCACGGCGCTGAAGATGATGCGCCAGGTCGACCAGCCGCGCGCGCGTTTCGACTACAGCATGCGCTCCATCGGCAGCGGCGGCGAAACCCC
>NZ_JAWJBP010000834.1:0-255 GCF_046535935.1 Tritonibacter sp. SIMBA_163 | reverse complement strand
GACGCAGCGTCACCTTGAGTGGCGCCGAATACGTCAGATCGCGCTGACGGCATTCGTCAACGTCGAATTTTGGTGCGTCGAACTCGTAGCGAACGAATTCGAGCATTGAAGCGCCGGAGAAATCCTGAATTGGGAAAACAGACTTGAAAACCGCCTGCAAACCCTCGTCAGGACGCCCACCGGATGGTTCTTCAACCATAAGGAACTGGTCGTAAGATGCCTTTTGAACCTCGATAAGGTTCGGCATCTCAGCGA
>NZ_JAWJBP010000833.1:0-255 GCF_046535935.1 Tritonibacter sp. SIMBA_163 | reverse complement strand
CCCGTTGGCCGGCTTTTCGGAAATCGCAAAACGCCTCATGGAGAATGCGGAATGAACCTTGAGCGCGCCGATCTGCTCGCCAATATCGACCACGCTGCCCTGCAGGCACTCGTAGAGGGGCGCCACGGCGACCCCTTCACGATCCTCGGCCGTCATCCCGTCGGCAACACCAATGTGGTGCGTGCATTTCTCCCCGGCGCGACGTCGGTGGAGGTGATCGACACCGAAGGCGATAGCGTCATCGCCCAGATGGAA
>NZ_JAWJBP010000832.1:0-255 GCF_046535935.1 Tritonibacter sp. SIMBA_163 | reverse complement strand
ACCGATGGCCATGGCGCCGACGGCGGTGGGATTGCTGGCCGCGCCCAATTGGCCATGCACGAAGCCCTGCCATGGCTGGTCAGCCTGAGCGGTGGCCGGACCTGGAAAGCTCACCAAGGCCAGGGCGAGACTGGCCAGTACGACGATACTGCGCGCTGACGGCCCATGCCGGAGCCGCAGTATCGACCGTGCAATGACCGCGTGGGGACGCCAAGTGCGCATACATGGCGTCTACCGCGCGCTTTGGATGATTAC
>NZ_JAWJBP010000831.1:0-255 GCF_046535935.1 Tritonibacter sp. SIMBA_163 | reverse complement strand
ATATTGAATCACTAATTGTTGTAAATGCTGTTTATAGGCTTCAATTTGGTTTGAAGTTTCACAGGCTTGATGAACTAATTCTTCTCTTTCACTTTGGCTAAATTGATGCCAATGATGTAATTTCAGTTTAACGCCACAAGTATCTAACTTATAGCGCACTTGCATGGGAATACAGCGTAAATTATTAACAAAGTCAGCTTCAAATTGAAAAAACATAGTCAAGGATTTTTACTTTTTTTCACTAATTTTCATGAT
>NZ_JAWJBP010000830.1:0-255 GCF_046535935.1 Tritonibacter sp. SIMBA_163 | reverse complement strand
CCGGACGCGTTACAAAGAGGAAGAGGAGGAGAGCGCATTTGTGTCCATGACGGACATGACTGTCGGCTTCCTCTTTATCATCATCCTTTTGCTGGCTTACTTCGCCCAGCAATATAGCGAAAAGGACACCGTACCCAGGCCTATACATGAGGAGGTCATTAAAGAAAGGAATGTCGCGCAACAGGAGATAGTCCGACTGCAGGCAATCATCGCTGTTCATGAGAAGACGATCGCTAACCTCAAGGAGGAGATTAA
>NZ_JAWJBP010000829.1:0-255 GCF_046535935.1 Tritonibacter sp. SIMBA_163 | reverse complement strand
CGGAACAGCGCCATGTCGGAACGTTTTCGAGAATGGCCTTGCGGCCCGTATAGAACTCCACGATTTCCGGCATATAGGAATAGATCGCCTTGTCGTCGGCGATGCCGGTTCCCGGTGCGTTGGCAATCGTGATATTCCCGGCCCGGTAGACATCCATGATACCGGCAACGCCAAGCGTCGAATCCGGCCTGAATGTCAGTGGGTCGAGAAACGCATCATCCACGCGCCGGTGCGTTGCCCGCAACGGTCCACAAG
>NZ_JAWJBP010000828.1:0-255 GCF_046535935.1 Tritonibacter sp. SIMBA_163 | reverse complement strand
AGTGCGACGGGGTTATGAAGTAACCCTATTTGCAACAGGAGATTCTGACACTCTCGCCACATTAGAGGCTTGTTGTCAACAACCGTTACGACCGCTGGGTTTTTCTCTCCCTGAGTATCATGTTTATGAGCAAATGGAATTGAGCAAAGTCTTTAATCAAGCCCCACACTTTGATCTCATTCATTCTCATGTGGGCTATAGTGCTTTTCCATATGCAAATTTAATTACAACCCCTGTTGTTCATACCTTACACGG
>NZ_JAWJBP010000827.1:0-255 GCF_046535935.1 Tritonibacter sp. SIMBA_163 | reverse complement strand
CTGGAGCCGGTGGCGACCGATTTCGGCCAGCCGAATGGCCTGGCTTTCCCGCCCGACGAGCGCAGGCTCTACGTGGCCGATTCCGCCGCGAGCCACGACATCGACGCGCCGCGGCATATCCGGGTCTTCGACGTGGCCGACGGCCACCGGCTCGTCAACGGCCGGGTGTTCTGCACGGTCGACAATGGCGTGCCCGACGGCTTCCGGGTCGATGCGGAGGGCAATGTGTGGACGAGTGCGGGAGACGGGGTTCAC
>NZ_JAWJBP010000826.1:0-255 GCF_046535935.1 Tritonibacter sp. SIMBA_163 | reverse complement strand
AAAAGTGACTTTTCTTGTCGCTGCGTACACTGAAATCACACTGGGTAAATAATAAGGAAAAGTGATGACAGAGCCGCATGTAGCAGTATTAAGCCAGGTCCAACAGTTTCTCGATCGTCAACACGGTCTTTATATTGATGGTCGTCCTGGCCCCGCACAAAGTGAAAAACGGTTGGCGATCTTTGATCCGGCCACCGGGCAAGAAATTGCGTCTACTGCTGATGCCAACGAAGCGGATGTAGATAACGCAGTCAT
>NZ_JAWJBP010000825.1:0-255 GCF_046535935.1 Tritonibacter sp. SIMBA_163 | reverse complement strand
ATAATTCGTTGATTGTTAGTTGTTGAATAGGTTATGTTCTTTCATTTATAGACGATTATAGACTTCTCCAACACTCAGAAAATGGTTTTAGCTTCCGCTAAAACCATTTGGTGTGCGCATGAATTTTTTATGCGCCGGTATCGGCACTGCCGCTTCATGGCAGTGTGCAGAACCGCTTTATTTACTTCTGATCACAACGATTTCCACGACTGGCCCGTCTTCTGTCTCAGCAGAATACGTAATTTTGTAGTTCTC
>NZ_JAWJBP010000824.1:0-255 GCF_046535935.1 Tritonibacter sp. SIMBA_163 | reverse complement strand
ATAGCGTTATAGAGACTCAACAATCAGGTGTCAATCATTAGCCTAGGCAACTCACGACTGCGCCGCCAGCCCACCTATGTAAAACTTGTGACCATGCTCGGCATGTGCCACCTCACTCGATCACGCCCGTCTTTTTTGGCCCGATACAGCGCCATATCGGCATGGCGTAGATCTTCCTCCCAGTGCTCCGCGCTACCTCTCGGACTCACTTGGCAGGCACCGATGCTCACCGTGACATGTACCGCGCCTTCGCTG
>NZ_JAWJBP010000823.1:0-255 GCF_046535935.1 Tritonibacter sp. SIMBA_163 | reverse complement strand
GCACGCCGAGCGATTCGATCGCGTGCTTCGTGGTCGCGTCGCGCGCGCATGCGTAGGCGAACGCGCGCCGGCGCAGCGGCCGGGCGAGAAAATCGTTCAGCTCCTCGTAGAAGCGGAAAGTCGCGGTGACCATCGTCGAAGTATCGCACTGCGCGCCGTTGCGTGCTTTTCCTGCATCTGTCGCGTGGCTGTGCTTTACTTCCACATCTTTAGAAGACGGAGCCACAGATGGACATCGGTTTTATCGGTCTCGGC
>NZ_JAWJBP010000822.1:0-255 GCF_046535935.1 Tritonibacter sp. SIMBA_163 | reverse complement strand
ATATGTTTTGTCTCCTTGGCTGGCGGTGTCTCTGTTGTTTCTGCGGTGACGGGAGAAAGTTGTTTAATGGGTGCGTGAGTAACGGTTTGCGCTTCTACTGTCTCTGTCATAATCGCTTCGGGATCGACCACCAGCGATAGACTTCCATCAGCTAAGACAGTGTAACCTTGTACATAATCGGGAAGCGGGGGACCCGAAGGTAAAGTTTTAATGACTAATTCTTGTTCTACTAAAATCCGATCCACTTGTAAACAT
>NZ_JAWJBP010000821.1:0-255 GCF_046535935.1 Tritonibacter sp. SIMBA_163 | reverse complement strand
TCTATCACTTCACCGCCAAGGTCTGCCGCGACCTCGCCTTCTTCCTCCACACCGACCCGCTGATCGAGCTGCCGCTGGTGAAGCGGGAGGAGGGGCGGGACCGGCAGGTGGTCTACTCGCCCGAGATGCGGCAGGGCGACTGGATGGACTACCAGCTCAAGATCGTGCCCTTCTCCATGGCCCGGCAAGACCCCAACCTCAAGGTCCGCCGCATGATGGAGTTCATCGCCAACGGCATCCCCGCGATCGCGCAGG
>NZ_JAWJBP010000820.1:0-255 GCF_046535935.1 Tritonibacter sp. SIMBA_163 | reverse complement strand
GTAGATCTGTCCGGAACGGGCACGGCTGCTCGCCCTGCTCCTGCTGGTGAAAGCGGGCGGTCAGGACATCCAATCGATCCTGTTCGCGAGGCCTCGACTCCTTCGCGATCACCTTCTCTTGCAGCGCCTCCAGTCTTTTAATGTCGGCCTTATTCATGGTGTGAGCCCCGATGCGGGTTTGCGTAAGCCGGACCCGCTCAACCGGGGCAATGTCCACATATGGGTGCCCGTACCACTCCGCTATGTGAAATCGCT
>NZ_JAWJBP010000819.1:0-255 GCF_046535935.1 Tritonibacter sp. SIMBA_163 | reverse complement strand
CTCGAAGGCAAACAATTCCTGCTCAATGCAAAATTCGAGGGCCAGACCATTTCTTCCGCGTTGATCGTCCATCACGGCGATTATATGCATTACCATTTGGTCGCCAATGATCCTGCACATTTTCGTTGTGCCGGGAATTCACTGATCATGGCAGAAGCGTGCCGTTATGGTAAAGCACATGGTTTTTCACAACTCCATTTAGGCGGTGCCACAAACGATGCCTTATACCGCTTCAAACGGCGGTTCACTAAAACC
>NZ_JAWJBP010000818.1:0-255 GCF_046535935.1 Tritonibacter sp. SIMBA_163 | reverse complement strand
CCATACAAGTATATACTGGATCTATACCCACTGGCTCCAAAATCTTCAAATCTTTATTTTCGTTATTATCGAAAGAGTATATTATTATTCGATCATTCTCAACTCCGCCAATAGCTATTTGCATCTTTGCTAAGTCATAAGGCAATTCTTTAATAAGCGTTTCTCTTAATTCCCGTGCGATTTTTTCAAGAGAGCGCTCTGAATCTTCATAACCCATATCATCGAAGATTTTTTCACCAACACCTTTATTACCAG
>NZ_JAWJBP010000817.1:0-255 GCF_046535935.1 Tritonibacter sp. SIMBA_163 | reverse complement strand
GGGGGCGGCGTCGCCGAGCCAGTACTGCCCGGGCGGCTGGGCGCGGACGGCGTAGCTGATGTAGTAGAACTCGCCGACCTTCACGACACGGGGATCCTCCACGCAGCCCGCGTCGAAGCCGTCGACGCTGGGGCCGAAGATCGGCTCGGTCGAGGTTCGCTCGAAGCGGTATCCGTCGTCGCTGCCGGCCATGCCGAAGTAGACCAGGTGCTTCTCGTCGTGGCCGGCGGCGCGGTAGAGCATCCGCACGCGCCC
>NZ_JAWJBP010000816.1:0-256 GCF_046535935.1 Tritonibacter sp. SIMBA_163 | reverse complement strand
TAGGAAACGGCAAGTTCGCGGAACACGTAGTCGAGGATCGACGTGGCGTTCTTGATCGCGTCATTGCCCTGGACCATGCCGGCCGGCTCGAACTTGGTGAAGGTGAAGGCCTCCACATATTCCTCCAGCGGCACGCCGTATTGCAGGCCGAGCGACACCGAGATGGCGAAGTTGTTGATCAGCGCCCTGAGCGACGAGCCTTCCTTGTTCATGTCGAGGAAGATTTCGCCGAGCCGCCCGTCGTCATATTCGCCGG
>NZ_JAWJBP010000815.1:0-256 GCF_046535935.1 Tritonibacter sp. SIMBA_163 | reverse complement strand
ACCGCTGATTCGTCACATTCAAAACCTTCATTGCCTTCTGGCACAACGCGAAACCCGCTTCTGGGTCGCTATGCCGGACGACAATTTCAATGATGTCGTTGTAATAACCAGGAAGCTCAGGGTCGATCTCAAAGCCAGGAATGGGGGTGTCAACCATGATGGCGAAGTTGACTGTTTCCGGCATGAAATTGAAAAAAACGGGGGTTTTTTCAAAGCCTACGCGGCTATCTTTCAACCCCTGAACAATCGCTCTTTC
>NZ_JAWJBP010000814.1:0-256 GCF_046535935.1 Tritonibacter sp. SIMBA_163 | reverse complement strand
CATATGCCCTTCGTTAGGGTCACGGCTTCGTCTTCCTTGCCAGCCAATCTGCCCAGTCACGGCAAATCTATTCCACTAATTTTGAACCTCTCCGGGCGCATTGTCCAATAAGGACGCTTGGCAATAAAAATAAGCCTGAGGGGGAATCGCTTCCCGCCTCAAGCTTATCTCCATGCTATTCCAAATTGGCGTGCGTGCCGAACATCGCATCGGCCGTAATCTCGTGCTCTTCCATATAGGCCAATACGAGCGCGTC
>NZ_JAWJBP010000813.1:0-256 GCF_046535935.1 Tritonibacter sp. SIMBA_163 | reverse complement strand
CTCTTCAAGCGTTGGCCGCAAAGGCAGAGCCTACTGGGGTGCTTATTCTGTCTCCAAATTTGCGACAGAAGGGTTTGTGGAAGTGTTGGCGGATGAGCTGGACAACCAGCCCAATGTTCGCGTAAACACGCTAAACCCAGGCGCAACGCGCACACAAATGCGGCGTACCGCATACCCTGGAGAAGACCCCTTCACGCTGCGTACACCCGAAGAGATTATGCCCACTTACCTATGGCTAATGGGGCCGGACAGTAAG
>NZ_JAWJBP010000812.1:0-256 GCF_046535935.1 Tritonibacter sp. SIMBA_163 | reverse complement strand
AAAGCGGACCCTGTCGAACCATCACCCAGGACCAGGTCTTGCGGTCGACTTCGAGCAGACCGAGGACGTGCAGCTTCTCCCAGTTGACCTTCTTGAGCGACAGGCCGCCGTCCTTTTCAGCCCGGTCCTTCAGTTCGCGCAGCGTGACGTAGTCCGCCGGCAGGAAGAACAACAGTCGCGCCTGATAGATCGACACCGACCAGTATCGCCGGCCGTAGACGTCTTGTCGGCTCATGCCAGGGTCGGTCCTTTCGGT
>NZ_JAWJBP010000811.1:0-256 GCF_046535935.1 Tritonibacter sp. SIMBA_163 | reverse complement strand
ATCTTGCGCAGCATGTCCTGGGCAAGAGCGTTCAAAACCCCCGTGCCCTGCATCAGGCCATGCTTTCGGCAACAGTCCCTGATCGGCGGGGCCAGGCCCATATGGCATTAAGTGCACTGGACATTGCCGTCTGGGACGCCTTCGGCCGATCAAACGAACAATCGATCGCGCAGCTGTTGGGAGGCGCACTCCGGGATGAGATCTTCACCTACGCCAGTGGGCCATTGTTGCCTTCTGGAGAAGATCGCTACGCTGG
>NZ_JAWJBP010000810.1:0-256 GCF_046535935.1 Tritonibacter sp. SIMBA_163 | reverse complement strand
CACCAAGGCGCACCGCCGACGTCGTCTCGGTCGGCTTCAACCGCCTGCTGACACTGGGCCGCAAGGAGTTCAAGCGGCTGGAGAAGGCCGACCCGGAGATCGGCCGGCTGATCCGCGAAGCCGGCGAGGCGCGCCTGCCGGGCGCCGATGCAACCGGCGTCGAGACGTCTGACCCCCAACCGGCGAACGCCTGATCCTTTTGGACAGACGGGTCCTGTGACGGGCATCACCGCCATCCGCGCCCGATCCGCACGAG
>NZ_JAWJBP010000809.1:0-256 GCF_046535935.1 Tritonibacter sp. SIMBA_163 | reverse complement strand
GGCACCGGAGTAGTCGTGATCCGCAAACGTATTTCGTCGCTGATCTCCAGAGCAGGGTTGAGCGCTCTAGTTTTTTCGGATGACGTAGCGCTAGAGACGTTTCTGTTCATCAAGCGTCTCCGACCCGCAATCCAAGCTTGGAAGCGTATGCACCCAGTAATCTCGAAGCTTTGTCCTTCGCTTCAGCCACCTGTTTCGAGTTCGTTCCGTGCCTCAGAAAACGTTCCCACGCGCATACAGCGCCGAGCTTGTTACC
>NZ_JAWJBP010000808.1:0-256 GCF_046535935.1 Tritonibacter sp. SIMBA_163 | reverse complement strand
CAAATAATAAAAATGAAATTACAACTTACCATACTCAGAGTGGTAAAAAGATATGGAAAACAATTAATGGTGAAAATATTCCAGTCATCAATCCATCAGATTAGAGAGTGAGGGTTTATTATGGTATACGACTGTTTTGTTAAAAGACTCGATCCTCAGATTGAGGAGGAAACAACCATTGAGATTAATGGAATAGAATTTACAGGATTTGCTGATATTTGTCCGTATGAAATTGAAGAGGGAAAAAGTTATCCAG
>NZ_JAWJBP010000807.1:0-256 GCF_046535935.1 Tritonibacter sp. SIMBA_163 | reverse complement strand
GAGCCAGCAGTGTGCTGTCTGCCGCTTTCCAGGCGCGCCGGGCCAGCCCTAAAGCGCCCAAAATATCCAGCATCAGTACCACTACAATGACTTGTAGCGGGGGAAGGAACCAGAGCAGCCCCAGTGCCAACGTCATGGCAAAGCCAAAGCCGGTATAGCCGCGAACCCCGCCTGCAAGAAGTGCCAGCAATGTTCCCGGTAGCAGCCAGTGGACGTCTGTCATGATGTGGTTCCCCTCAGTGACGTGGTCTATGAC
>NZ_JAWJBP010000806.1:0-256 GCF_046535935.1 Tritonibacter sp. SIMBA_163 | reverse complement strand
GGGTGTTCTTACTTTCAACCATAATACAACCCTTCTTAACCTTTATTAATACGATGTACTTAGAACATCATATTAATAGTTTTATAACGGATTGCCGTCTTCATTTTTCTATTTAAATCGCAACATCCTAATAAACTATTATTGTTATTTCTTCATTTATTAAACAAATATCTAACCCATGAAAAGGAACAAACCCGAAACATTCATTCTATGTAAGTGTTCCATACTTTTCTATTACATCAATATGTGGCTTCCA
>NZ_JAWJBP010000805.1:0-256 GCF_046535935.1 Tritonibacter sp. SIMBA_163 | reverse complement strand
CGCCAACAGCTGTGTTCAGGGCATTGTTCAAGATAAGAGTCGCAAGTGCAAAAACCAATGCTATAATCCAAACTGCTTTTTCGTTCATCTTATCCCTCCAAATTTATTGTGCGCCAGGGTACGCCAGCCAATAAGCAAACGGAACAGGGAGCACTAAAAAGATGCCGTTGCTGATCCAACATGCTTTCTAGGAATGTTCCACCTTTTCTCAAATGATCGAACAAGAAGGGAGATCAACGAATAGCCGATGAATCCA
>NZ_JAWJBP010000804.1:0-256 GCF_046535935.1 Tritonibacter sp. SIMBA_163 | reverse complement strand
CGACCTCGCCAAATGGGCGCCGACCAGCGCCAACTGCCAGCCGATGCGCGTGGTCTTCGTCAAGTCGTCGGACGCAAAGCAGAAGCTGCGCCCCGCGCTGATGGACGGCAACGTCGATAAGACGATGGCTGCGCCCGTCTGCGCGATCATCGCCCACGACCTGGAATTCCACGAGAAGTTGCCCGAGCTGTTCTCCCAGGCCGACGCGCGCAGCTGGTTCGCCGGTAAGCCGGACGCGATCCAGGAGAACGCCTTC
>NZ_JAWJBP010000803.1:0-256 GCF_046535935.1 Tritonibacter sp. SIMBA_163 | reverse complement strand
CCAGCGCCACATCGACATGGCGGCGCAACGCAGCCACCACGGTCGTCGCCAGTTCGGGCACCGAGGTGCCGAAGGCGACCAGGGTCAGGCCGATCACCTCGTCGGAAACGCCCAGCGCCGCGGCCAGATTGACCGCGCCCTCGACCAGAAGCTCGCCGCCGGCGACCACCGCCGCCAAGCCACCGACGACGGCGGCCAGCGAAACCATGGTGCCGGCACGCAGCGGCTCGACCTCTTCGGCCTCCAGGATGTGCAG
>NZ_JAWJBP010000802.1:0-256 GCF_046535935.1 Tritonibacter sp. SIMBA_163 | reverse complement strand
CAGGCTGGTACCGATACTGTCCAAGCTCTCTTCAAGAGAGAGAAATTCGGACACATTATAATGAAGCGAAGCAAGCAACGGGATAAGCAGCAAAAAACTGAACGAGGTCATTGATGCTTTTAGCAGATTGCGTCGTGATGGCTGGAAATGAATGATGCGCTGCTCCGGTTGTTTCTGCGAGATTGGTACGTGTTCAGTTTCAGAACTGTCTTCGGTGCCATCCGCTATGTCCGGTTCCACGTCGAGTGATTCCTTA
>NZ_JAWJBP010000801.1:0-256 GCF_046535935.1 Tritonibacter sp. SIMBA_163 | reverse complement strand
TCCGCCATGGCCAGCATGGCGGGTGCTTGTGCGCGCAAAGAGAGTGTCCGGTGGAATTCGAGATTGGTTCTAATGTAGCCCACCGCAGCGCGTTTGGAGATGGTCTCAGCCACCGTGCCGTTGATGGTCTGCAGCCTGTCGAGCAGCGCCATATGAGCGCGGGGCAGGGCGCGAGAGGCCAATTCGGCTTCGATCAGCGCCCGCAGTGCCGCCAGTTCCTCGATTCGGTCATTTGAAAGCTCCGGAGTCGAAACCC
>NZ_JAWJBP010000800.1:0-256 GCF_046535935.1 Tritonibacter sp. SIMBA_163 | reverse complement strand
CGGGCGTTGGCGGGATAGCGGGTGCTTTAATCGGACTCGGCGTACCGGAAGATGAAGCGAAAAGCTACGAAGATCGCTTCAAGGAAGGGGACATCCTGGTCCTGGTGGAAGAGGATGGCGCGGAGCAAGCCGATCGCAACGATATGGGCCGCTCCACAGAAAACAAAGATCCATTGATTGGGACAGAACGCTCAACAAATATTCGTGGTGACGCGCCAGGGCGCGACCGGCTGTAATTCCGATAAAGGCAAAACCC
>NZ_JAWJBP010000799.1:0-257 GCF_046535935.1 Tritonibacter sp. SIMBA_163 | reverse complement strand
ATTTTTGTGAGTTCCTATAGTGTTTCCGATAATAGGAAGCCAGAAATAATGATTAAACATTTTCTTCCGAACTATGAGAGAACAGAGAGTGGTCTCTCTTACCCAAACCCCCCTCATTCCTTATTATCTTTTGTTCAAGGTGTGTATGGAAAAAAACCTGATGCCTACTGGATCTTAATCCCAGCCGTGAATGACAAATTTCATTCCTACTTATCTCCCATTACCCGCAAAGGAATTAAAGATACCTTAGAATATCT
>NZ_JAWJBP010000798.1:0-257 GCF_046535935.1 Tritonibacter sp. SIMBA_163 | reverse complement strand
GCACCAGGGTGAACAGCCCCGCCGCAACCACAAATCCCGCCCCCAGCAACCTCAAGCCGGAGGGACACTCGCCAACGACCACCCAGCCCAACACAAGCGCCCAGACCAGCCCGGTGTAGCGCAGCGCAGCGACTGCCGAGACCTCCCCGCTCCGCAACATCATCACCCCACAAAACGCGGCACCCAGCTTCTGAGCTGCCGCACGACCAAACAGTACCCATAGCTCCCATCCCCGCGGCTCCCACTTCTCGCCAAGG
>NZ_JAWJBP010000797.1:0-257 GCF_046535935.1 Tritonibacter sp. SIMBA_163 | reverse complement strand
GCCCTATCTGCAAATGCCGCTTTCGGCCGTTCCGAACCCGTTCGGCGGCGACTACAAGAGCTTTGCGGATCACAACAACGCCATGCTGTGCCGCTTCCTCGACACTTTCGGCTTCGATTACGAGTTCGCCAGCGCGACCGAATATTACAAATCCGGCAAGTTCGACGCGGTGCTTCTCAAGGCCGTCGAGCGCTATGACGACATCATGAAGGTGATGCTGCCGACGCTCGGCGAAGAACGGCAGGCAACCTACAGCC
>NZ_JAWJBP010000796.1:0-257 GCF_046535935.1 Tritonibacter sp. SIMBA_163 | reverse complement strand
ACAAACTGGACTCATGTAAACAATTTGGTCTGAACCATCAGGATGGAGAATATAACGAAATAAAGCAGCCGGAACATTTTGAATGAGTTGTTTGAATTGAGCATCACTTTGTTTTAGGTTTTCTTCTACAAGGCGACGTTTAATCAGTTCTTTTTTCAAGCGGTGATTGGCAAGAATAATGATGATAATAATGCCAAGGATGCTAATGACGACGACAGCGGTAATTGCTTCTTCGACCCAAGGGGAACGAACAATGG
>NZ_JAWJBP010000795.1:0-257 GCF_046535935.1 Tritonibacter sp. SIMBA_163 | reverse complement strand
ATCGGTTCGCCCTAACCCAGCTTGCACAATTTCCCATTTTTGCCGATGATTACATTGCGGGTGGCTACTATTGACCTTATTCGCAGCAGCAATTCTCAAACCTGTGAGTAATCCCAAAGCAGTTGTTGTCCCACCGACTACACATTCTCCAATAATTAAATAACTATCTTGTACTGTCTTCGCAAGAACTTCTCCCCAATGCCAGCCTTGGGCAAATAACGCTTCCACTCGCGCTTGCGGTAACGCCTGACCTGTGG
>NZ_JAWJBP010000794.1:0-257 GCF_046535935.1 Tritonibacter sp. SIMBA_163 | reverse complement strand
AGTTTATCAAGTAAAAAACTCTATCCTTTCACAGCCAAAAAAAGTTCATAATTTTTTTAGAAGGCGGAAGCATTTTTTCCGGGTTACTATCCTACAATGAAGCCAATCCTAAAAATTACTACTTTTAAGTGATGTCTCGACAGTTAGAGAGGTTACTACAGATCGATGGCTTTCTCCGTTCTAAGCAACGTCAAACCAGTGATACGCTAGCAGCAGCCCTAGAAGTCAGTGAGCGCACGATTCGCAAAGATTTAGCC
>NZ_JAWJBP010000793.1:0-257 GCF_046535935.1 Tritonibacter sp. SIMBA_163 | reverse complement strand
GCCTCGCCGTTTTCGGTGTTGTTCATCAGGATGTTGAAAGACATCAGCCGGAGCATCGGTTCTTCGGTTGCCGCGACGGCGATCGGTGACTGGGCAAAGTCACGCGGCATCCAGATCGAATGGAGGAGGAAGACAAGGGCTAGGGCGAGCAGAGCGGCCGGGAAAATCCCGCGCCGAAGGATCAGTGCAAGCAGCAGAGCCACGACGCTGGCCACCGACAGATGGAGTTGCAGGCTCTCGAAGGTGCCGATGATCCA
>NZ_JAWJBP010000792.1:0-257 GCF_046535935.1 Tritonibacter sp. SIMBA_163 | reverse complement strand
CCAGCAAACTCAATTTTTGTTGCTGACTACCTCACCACTCCCGGTCAAGCAGCAAAAGATGACTGGCAAATGATTGAAGATGCAGGATTTACCTTAGAATCTGCCGATGGTTCTCCTCTCCCTGTTTTGTCTAGTCTTCAGGAAAATAGGTAACTTCTTTGACTTCACCTATATTGCCCAAGACTGTTGGTGATTGTTGATTGTATTCCACAACAACGCCACCAGCGTTACCGGTGCGTAAAGTTAGCGCTTCTTCC
>NZ_JAWJBP010000791.1:0-257 GCF_046535935.1 Tritonibacter sp. SIMBA_163 | reverse complement strand
CCCTAGGTTACGCCATCGTAGCCAGAAGCGTTTTGGAAGCCTTTTTACTCAGCGGCCTAGTCATTGCGCTGTTTCATATTTTTATTACTCGCCCACTGTTAAAAGTGCACGCCGCCATTACCCAAACAGACCCCACGCGGCCTGGCCAGTGGCCTAAGCCCACTCTTAAAGGGCATCACGATGATGAATTGGGTCATCTGGTAGAGAGCTTGGATCACCTGCTGAATGCATTCCAGTCAGGCTTAGAGCAGCGTGAC
>NZ_JAWJBP010000790.1:0-257 GCF_046535935.1 Tritonibacter sp. SIMBA_163 | reverse complement strand
ACCACCGGCAACCATGTCTGGGATCAGCGCGAGATCCTTGGCTATATCGAGGGCGAGCCGCGCCTGATCCGTCCGGCGAATTTCCCGGACGGCACACCGGGGCGGGGCACGGCGATGCTGACCGGCCCGAACGGCCACCAGGTGCTGGTGACCAACGTCATGTGCCGGCTGTTCATGGACCCGCTGGACGATCCGTTCGCCTGCATGGACCGGGTGCTGCAGGGCATCGCCATGCCGCGCGAGGCGGATTTCATCCT
>NZ_JAWJBP010000789.1:0-257 GCF_046535935.1 Tritonibacter sp. SIMBA_163 | reverse complement strand
GCAGCGCGGACTCGATCGCCCTGGCCGAACGCTGGCTGGCCCGCGTGCAGCGCGCAGCCTATCTCGCCTCCGCCGAACTCGCGGCGGAGCAGGGTTCCTTCCCGCTGTTCGACGCAGACTCCTACCTCGCCGGCGAGACGGTAGCCGCCCTGGACGCGGATGTGCGCGAGGCCGTCGCCCGGCACGGCCTGCGCAACGGGCTCGTCACCTCGATCGCGCCGACGGGCACGATCTCGCTGGTGGCGGAGAACGTCTCC
>NZ_JAWJBP010000788.1:0-257 GCF_046535935.1 Tritonibacter sp. SIMBA_163 | reverse complement strand
AAATCGAAAGTGGCCTTCGCAGCCCCAAGTTCGAATTAGCAGGTGAGTTCGCAAAATTCTTCGGTACCAATGTAGATGAACTTTTTTTTAGTGACAAATTAGACGATTCGTCTAAAAAGCGAGTAGCAGTCTAAGAGAGGAGTGGTCATCCAAGTCTTGCTCATCAGGCAAGACAAAACTCCTGAGGAAAATTTAAACAAGAAAGAGGGGCATCGATATGAATGAATTGCAAAATGTTTTCAGTTTTGAAGGGCAAG
>NZ_JAWJBP010000787.1:0-257 GCF_046535935.1 Tritonibacter sp. SIMBA_163 | reverse complement strand
CTTCCACGCGATCGCCGAGTTCAACGTTCGTCTGGAAGCGATGGGGTAACTCTAACCCTAAATCTTCCAACAAGATAATCCCTAAATTATCCTCTTCCCGTAACCACCGCAGCACGATCGCGCTCCACCGTTGTTCTCCATTGCGACGCAAATATTCTAACGCCCAATACCGTTTAGTTTGTCGTTCCACCAGCGTGGCTTCATAAGCAGCACTTCCTGCACTATAAGCAATTTCCTGCACTTGTTCCGCCGAAAAC
>NZ_JAWJBP010000786.1:0-257 GCF_046535935.1 Tritonibacter sp. SIMBA_163 | reverse complement strand
AATTTTCAATATACCCCATATTGCCCTCCTGATTTTCTGTAATTTTTTCGTTAAATGGTTTTAATATGACGTTTAGTTTTACAGCGACACTTTTTTATGGTGTGTGCCAAAATAAGGTGGAAACGAATGGAATAACAACTGCCCAAAATAGCACAAGGGTATTTCCAAATAGCCCGACTATTTTAAGCGATCTTTTTTTGCTAATTAAAGCTGTAATAATACCGATAATTGTTAGCGCAACTGCTATTATCAATACT
>NZ_JAWJBP010000785.1:0-257 GCF_046535935.1 Tritonibacter sp. SIMBA_163 | reverse complement strand
ACCGCACCCAGCTGGTGGCCAAGGCGATCCGCCTCGGCCTGATCAACTAGAGCAATTCAGGCGAAAGCGGGAACCGGTTTTGCGTCAGCGGGGCGGAAAGCAAAGAGCAAAAGCCGCCGCGTCCCTCAGCGGTCGAGAACAGACCGCACCTCCACGAGGTTGGAGCGCACCCGCAGGATATAGAAGCCCATCGTCGCCAGATGTGTCGGCATGATCCAGCCGTCCTCGCGGCCGTTGGAGATGATCGCCGGCTGGAT
>NZ_JAWJBP010000784.1:0-257 GCF_046535935.1 Tritonibacter sp. SIMBA_163 | reverse complement strand
GCTATAGGTTCATTCACATACCAAAGAATGTGAAAATATTTAACTAGGGAACGTCACACTTTCAATTTTGTTCACATCTATTAAAGTAGGTCCCGTACCTCCTAATCCTGGGTCATTAAAAAATACAATGCCCGCCAATTGATTAAAAGTGACAAAATTTCCTGGGCCATAAAAGAAACCTGAATCACCAACGATGCTAAGATCAGTACCTGGTGGAAGTCCCGCAAAAAGTCCACTAAATTTCGCTGTACTTGTAC
>NZ_JAWJBP010000783.1:0-257 GCF_046535935.1 Tritonibacter sp. SIMBA_163 | reverse complement strand
CGGCTTGCCCGCGAGGGCAGCGCCACCATCCAGGTGACCGAGATCTCGGGGGTCATCGCGTTTCCGTCGCTGCACACGGTGATGGCCTGCATGGTCGTCGTCTTCACCATGGGCACGCGTGTCTTTCCGCTGGCGGTGATCCTGAACGCGCCGATGATCCCGGCGACGCTGGCCCATGGCGGCCATCACCTCAGCGACATCTTCGGCGGGCTCGCCGTTTTTGCCGCCTCTTTCGCGGTGGCGGCCTGGCTCTTGCC
>NZ_JAWJBP010000782.1:0-257 GCF_046535935.1 Tritonibacter sp. SIMBA_163 | reverse complement strand
AACTTTTTGCCGAAGCATCTCCGCGATCGCAAGCCCCGATTTAGGGGGGAGTCCGTTTCTACGGGCAACTTTCTTTAGATAATCCGAAGAGTAGAATTTTTCTCCGGGATACACTGCACTGAGGATACCCCCCTCCGCATTTGAACTCATGATGGTGTCACCCAATTTGGGGAGGAAAGATCCCACAAGCATTCCACCAATACCAAGGAGGGAGCTTAATAATCCCCCTTCCTCTTCTTCTTGTCTCCCGATATGGC
>NZ_JAWJBP010000781.1:0-257 GCF_046535935.1 Tritonibacter sp. SIMBA_163 | reverse complement strand
CTGATAACGCAAAAATGGCAGTTTCTTCACTCAACAATCTTAAAAAATGTTTTGAAGAAATGTCTCCATTACGTGCAAGTCGCAATATACGAGAAGACAGAGGACATCTTGAGCTTTCATTGCTTACAGCGATGTGGAATACATCTATATACGTGAACGATCACGATGTTTTTTTATTCGCTGTCGATAAGCTGTTGTCTGGTGAACATTATAAGAATAGTCCTTTAAAAGCTGCCGCAGCTATCAATAAATCCAAG
>NZ_JAWJBP010000780.1:0-257 GCF_046535935.1 Tritonibacter sp. SIMBA_163 | reverse complement strand
CAGGCGATCGACCTCGGCGCGCAGGCGGTAGCGCTCGGCCCGCGATGGCCCCTCCGCCGCGCCCGCCGCCGCCTCCAGCGCCAGGGCCGGATCGGCGCGCAGTGTCCGGGCCGCGGCGTCGCTGTCGCCCTCTGTCCAGCGAACGTCCATGGCGGGAAAGCGCGCGGCGACCCGGGCGCAGTTGAGCGGGTCGTCGTCGAGGAAGAGCGTGTGCTCCGCGGCGAGACCGAGCGTCTCCAGGACTTCCGCGACCAGGG
>NZ_JAWJBP010000779.1:0-257 GCF_046535935.1 Tritonibacter sp. SIMBA_163 | reverse complement strand
AGAAATACGCCACGGCGAACTCGCCATCTTGGACGTAGAAGGCATGCCCTATCCCAGAAAGTTTTCGCTAGTGACCAACTCCCATTTCCAGACGAAGGCTTTATCAGTATTCATCGAAATGGTCAAACAACAAGCTCGGTAAAAGCTGCTGGAAAACAGCGGGCTGTAGAAGAAAATGACAATTGGAAAAGAGGGAATGACTATGGAAACGATTTACCTGGCAGGCGGATGCTTATGGGGCGTCCAAGCGTTCGTCA
>NZ_JAWJBP010000778.1:0-257 GCF_046535935.1 Tritonibacter sp. SIMBA_163 | reverse complement strand
CCTGATATTAGAGGGATGGCATCCGATTAAAAGATCATTAAATGCCCAACTGCTTATTCAAGATAAAGAGTCACACTTACTTTCAATTACAGAGCAGAAAATCAATGAAGACGGCATCTATTTAGGGACCGATTTTGCTCCTGTTTATGAAATGGACAAAAAACGTGAATACGAAGAAAGCATGCATCGAATTATAGAGCTTCTCTATGAAGAAGGATATAGAGGTGTGGTTGGAGTCGATTCGATTATTGATGAAG
>NZ_JAWJBP010000777.1:0-257 GCF_046535935.1 Tritonibacter sp. SIMBA_163 | reverse complement strand
ACTTATATCTCGAAATTTGGAGACGAAAATGATCTCTTCCTACTTGAAAAACTTTAACTAAACGAATCATATGTTCAACAAATATCCGTTGAGAAGATAGCTTTTTATTTTCTTCTTTTTGAGAAGAGTTTAGTTCTCCATTTTTAGGTTTTTTCTCAGGAGTTGTGATTTGATTATCTCCAACATAGGCTTTATCTCCACTAAATGTTTGCTCGACTGAGAAAATACTTTTATGTTCTTGGAATAATTTTATATCG
>NZ_JAWJBP010000776.1:0-257 GCF_046535935.1 Tritonibacter sp. SIMBA_163 | reverse complement strand
CGCCGGCGATACCGCGCGGCGGCACGCCGAAGTGGCGATAGAAGCGTTTGTCCGCGGTGGCGACAATGGCGTTCTTCAAATGCGGCGACACCGTATCCGCGGTCACCACACCGCCAAACTGACCCCCGCGCCAGGCAAAGGTCTTGCCCGCGCGATCCAGCAATGTGACTGAGCCCTGGTTCCGACCATCCAGTAGCGCCTGATACTCCGGCAGCTTGGAATAATGATAGGCCACCGCCCCGGCAAGAAAGAGCCCG
>NZ_JAWJBP010000775.1:0-257 GCF_046535935.1 Tritonibacter sp. SIMBA_163 | reverse complement strand
AGGGAAAACCGTAGAAGTGCCACCGCGAGAAGTGGAAATTACTCAGATCCAAGTCTTAGCTTGGCAAGACGGAAACTTTCCAGAATTGACCCTGCACATTGCTTGCAAAAGTGGCACTTATATTCGTTCTATCGCGCGAGATCTGGGAGATCTCTTAAAGGTTGGCGGTACCCTTTCCGGTGTAAGACGCACCGAAAGCAGTGGCTTCTCCCTCGAAAAAAGTCTCTCTCGTTCCGCTATAGAAACCCAATTAGGAA
>NZ_JAWJBP010000774.1:0-257 GCF_046535935.1 Tritonibacter sp. SIMBA_163 | reverse complement strand
CCGATACAAAAGAGATCGTCATCGACCCAATAGGTGAGCTGATTCTTCCTGCGCTGCCTGAAGGTTTATTGCTCAAGCCGGCACTCGTCTGGAAAATAGCGCCAAGTTACCTTGACCAGGAAGTTCAGGTTTCGTATTTAACGAAAAGCTTGGAATGGCATGCCCATTACACAATGGAAATCAAAGGCCGCGAATTCCGGTTTGATGGATGGGTGAAAATCCTGAATCGCAGCGGCGCGCATTATGAAGAAGCGAAG
>NZ_JAWJBP010000773.1:0-257 GCF_046535935.1 Tritonibacter sp. SIMBA_163 | reverse complement strand
ATGGATGGGACGGCATTCTTGAGCCGGGCGAAACCGTTCTTTGGCAGGGAAAGCCGGTGCCCGGTTTCACACTGACCGCGCGCACCACCACGATGTTCGTCTTTGGCTTGATCTTCTCAGGCAGCGCCTGGTTCATGATCACGATCATGGTATCTATGGACAAGGGGCTTTTGTCGATGCTCGGGCTGCCTTTCCTCGCTGCCGGGCTCAGTATGATTGCGGGCGCGACTGTTTGGCCGCCCTATCTGCAAAAATAC
>NZ_JAWJBP010000772.1:0-257 GCF_046535935.1 Tritonibacter sp. SIMBA_163 | reverse complement strand
CATCGGCGATGATCATCTTCGGCATAGGGAGGCTGGAAGCCGCTAGTTTCTCCAGATGCGGAAGGAAACAGCGCGTGTCCGTTGGTCGCTGATGCATCGAATAATAAAGAATGAACTGATTTTCTGTGGCCATTTGTACGTTATAAGCTGCTTTCAATTGACCATTTTTCATGTGATCATCTTTCATTCGCATAAAGGTCGCATCCGGGTCTGTTTTCGAAAAGCTGTTTCGACCACCGAAGATCTCGTGGTGCTGA
>NZ_JAWJBP010000771.1:0-257 GCF_046535935.1 Tritonibacter sp. SIMBA_163 | reverse complement strand
CCGCTGAGAGCTTCCTTGGCTTCATAGACATCACGTCCATCCGCCTTTGGGTGCGCCTTTTGTCAACATGACCTAGCCCAGCCGGAAGGTCCGATGACGAAAGAGAGCAATCACAATAGTTTTGGGTGGCGGCCTATTTTCTCTTGCGCCTGTAAACGAGTATCATTACTAGCACGCTCTGTGGACCGATAGCTCAGCTGGATAGAGTACTTGACTACGAATCAAGGGGTCGGGGGTTCGAATCCTCCTCGGTCCGC
>NZ_JAWJBP010000770.1:0-258 GCF_046535935.1 Tritonibacter sp. SIMBA_163 | reverse complement strand
GACGCATATAGTTGTGGAAAGTTATACAAATCAAACGGTTGAAAATATTCTTCCTCATCAGGAAGACCACCTATTTTCGGCTGCCCTGCTATACGAACTAAATTCGCTAAAAAGCTTCCGTTCATAAGAGATAGTAGATATTTATATGGCTCCGGAAATCCAGTTTCCATCCCATCTTCAAATACTTGAATCTCTTCTTTACTAAGTGGCGGATTCACCCCGTTCATCCAATTAACTTTATCTATATTTCCAAATACC
>NZ_JAWJBP010000769.1:0-258 GCF_046535935.1 Tritonibacter sp. SIMBA_163 | reverse complement strand
CTTGGAGGCGCCGGGCTTGTGTCCATGGCGATCGTTCTCGCCGCAGCACTCTACGTCAACAAACCCGCCTACGAGACCCTTTACGTGGGGCTGGAAACCACGGACCTCAACCAGGTCAGCATTGCCCTTGCTGAAGCCGGGATCGACTTCGCCGTCGGACCAGAAGGCAACAGCGTTGAGGTGCCGGTCGGCATTTCGGGCAAGGCACGTCTCCTGCTCGCCGAGCGTGGCCTCCCCAACAGCACCAATGCCGGGTAT
>NZ_JAWJBP010000768.1:0-258 GCF_046535935.1 Tritonibacter sp. SIMBA_163 | reverse complement strand
GTCAACACCAGAACAATTGCGCCAGTTGACGGAACAATTGGTCGGCTGGGAATCACAAGGGCTGACGCAAGGGGAAGTGGACTTCCCAGAAAAATTGCATGCCAAATTAATGGAAACGCAATACTTCCAAAAACATCCGGAACTCGTGTCATTGGGGGAAGTCAATTGGGAGCGGCGTTATGTGACGGCTTTGTATAAGCATGAAAAAGCGACACGCACCGTGGTGCTGCTCAGCCATTTCGATACGGTGGCTGTGCA
>NZ_JAWJBP010000767.1:0-258 GCF_046535935.1 Tritonibacter sp. SIMBA_163 | reverse complement strand
GACGCGGAGGAGATTGCCGGGGGCCTGAGCGAGCTGGCGGCCGGCAGCAAAGTGATCGCGCTTGGCACGCAGAACGATGTCGAGATGTTCCGCCGGGTGATGGACGCCGGCGCAGCCGACTACCTGGTCAAGCCAGTCGACACCAAGCAGCTCGCCGCCGCCGTGCAACGTGCCGAGACGGCGCGCGCAGCAAGCCAGCCGGTGCAGGCCCGGCGCGGACGCTGCATCGCGGTGGTCGGCGCCCGCGGCGGGGTCGGC
>NZ_JAWJBP010000766.1:0-258 GCF_046535935.1 Tritonibacter sp. SIMBA_163 | reverse complement strand
CGCGTCGTCGATCGCATCGCCGACCGGCTCAGCGGCGACGGGCAGGACCTCGCCGGCGCCGACCTCGATCGCCTCCCGGCCGACCTGCGGGCCGCGCTGAGCGAGGTGGTGGGCCTCGCGGCCGAACACGACCTGCCCACCGACACGCCGCCGCTGATTCGACTCGCCCGCGCGAACCCCGACGCCCCGCTGCTCCGCGCCACCCGCGAGCTCGCCGAGGGTCGGCTCGACCCCGCGCTGGCCGAGATCGACCAGCAG
>NZ_JAWJBP010000765.1:0-258 GCF_046535935.1 Tritonibacter sp. SIMBA_163 | reverse complement strand
AGCAACCTTTCTCACGCTATTTATTATTCCCTGCTTTTATACCCTACTGCACGATCTATTCAATTCTGAATCCCCACCCAGCGATCCAAAGAAATTAGAGGCAGTTTTTCAAGAAGAATCTCCCTATCCTGAAACGCAAAAATATTAACCATGTCCTATTTCAACTACAAACGCCGTCAAATCTTACGTTTGCTCGGTTTAGCAACAGGGGCTGCTGTTCTTCCCTCTGCTTGTAGCTTGGCTCAATCTGGCAACTCC
>NZ_JAWJBP010000764.1:0-258 GCF_046535935.1 Tritonibacter sp. SIMBA_163 | reverse complement strand
CTGGAAGCCATTCGCGAGCGTGGGCAGGACAGTCCTATCCTCGTGCGTCCGCATCCAGAGACCAGCGGCCGCTATATGATCGTCTTCGGCCACCGCCGTGCGCGGGTTGCCCGGGAACTTGGTATCAAGGTCAAGGCGGTCATCAAGCCCCTCGCCGATCTGGAACATATTCTGAGCCAGGGCCAGGAAAACTCCGCCCGCGCCAATCTGAGCTTCATCGAGCGTGTCTTCTTTGCGGCGCGTCTTGAGGCGCTGGGC
>NZ_JAWJBP010000763.1:0-258 GCF_046535935.1 Tritonibacter sp. SIMBA_163 | reverse complement strand
CGCCTTTTCTCCTGTGAAACAAACGATAAAGACATAACCTGACCCACTTCCATTTGATGATCGTGGGCTTAAGATGCGCCTCGCTGCGGGCGGTATCCAATCGAATGATCGCCTGCATGGATCAAGAGAGCTCATGCATGAAGATGTCCCGCCAATTCCCGCTGAACGCCCTGCGCGTCTTCGAGGCTGCAGCCCGCCACATGACCTTCACGAGGGCCGGCGCGGAACTGGGGCTGACCCAGACGGCCGTGAGCTATC
>NZ_JAWJBP010000762.1:0-258 GCF_046535935.1 Tritonibacter sp. SIMBA_163 | reverse complement strand
CGACCGGCTATCGCCGACTGATCGAGTCGAAACTGGTTGATGTGCTAGGCGTCGATCCAGGCCGGGCCGAGGGGATCACGGGGTTCCAACGCATATGCGGCATGGCCGAGGCGGCGCGCGTCACCGTCAACGCCCACGCCTGGAGTACGGCGGCTGCGGGGTGACAGGCGGGGTGCAATTCCGTAACACTTCCAAAGCCGCGCACGGTGGCCCGGATCCAGCATTGACCGGGTCGGGTTCGAGCAGCAGGCAGCACCG
>NZ_JAWJBP010000761.1:0-258 GCF_046535935.1 Tritonibacter sp. SIMBA_163 | reverse complement strand
GTAGTAATTTTTTTGTTTCATTGCTGTCAAGATGTGGTTTAAAAGTAATAAATTTATTAAAACCGGATAGATTCAGAACTTTTTTTACATACTGATGATTATTCAAATACCGCAGAAATCCCACCCTCTCGATCAAAGAGTTAATTCTTGAATCTGAAAAGAATGGATCTATAAGACCATAATCTTTTAGTGCTCTTTTAATGGATGTTCCAGCAACTTTATAATTATGAATAAAAATAAATTTGTACTTATACGAAA
>NZ_JAWJBP010000760.1:0-258 GCF_046535935.1 Tritonibacter sp. SIMBA_163 | reverse complement strand
ACCGGCTCTACCTGCCACTGGGTGTGTTCAGCGCTCTTGGCATCGAAGGCCCACACCTGCGGGTAGTGATTATCCGCCTGTCCATCCAGTTCGCCAAAGTGGCGCTCCCTTAAGCGCTCCTCTTTTTGCATGTCCAGAGCAAACGCCGTTGCTACCCTGGCGGCGGTTTGGGTGGTGCGCAAAAAGTCTGAATGTACCGCCCGCGTCGGCTCTGGCCAGCGCCACTGCGCCAGTAACTCCACTAACTGCTGCTCGCCC
>NZ_JAWJBP010000759.1:0-258 GCF_046535935.1 Tritonibacter sp. SIMBA_163 | reverse complement strand
ATCTTGACCATTCGGGTGTCGGCGAGACGCCTCGTCGCATGCGCCTTCGGGATACGACATTTCCTAGATTGCGATTGACAAGAAACGTTCAAATTTCCCTCTACGCGCGTATGGGGGTAGATTCTCTTACGTCGAAAGCGCTAGGCTCGGGATATCGAGGTCGCCATTCGCGGTGCCGCCCCGGTTCGTCGGGACGGACCCGGCCATGGCGGCGAAGGCCCCGACGGGGCCCGAACGGCGACTCCCCGGGGAGGTGCC
>NZ_JAWJBP010000758.1:0-258 GCF_046535935.1 Tritonibacter sp. SIMBA_163 | reverse complement strand
CCATTTTTTTGCGCGCGATCGCGCTGACTTCTTGTCTGTATTTTATTCTCTTTACGGTTCCATTTGTGGAAATTATCCGCGTCTTAAGAGACTTCCGTTGTCCCCCTTTAATTACCGAACTCCTTGTGTTGATGTATCGTTTTATTTTTGTTTTAACCGATACCGTAATGGAAATCCTCACTGCCCAACAATCTCGCTTGGGCTATGGAAACTGGCGTGTTGGAATGCGCAGCCTGAGTTTACTGATTGGTCAACTGC
>NZ_JAWJBP010000757.1:0-258 GCF_046535935.1 Tritonibacter sp. SIMBA_163 | reverse complement strand
GATGTGGGAGTTGAGGGGCTTTCGACAACCACATCTTCTCCTGAGGAAGAAGAGGAGGGGCTATCAATGGGAATGGTATCTACAATCACTTCTGGGATCGTTTCGGGTGCTTGACTGAGAAGGGGAGAAAAAGAGGCTTGATTTTCCGGTAAGTTGAGATCAAGCAGAAATGAGGATAAAGGTTGTGCCTTAACAGGAACATTAAGACTCCCGAATGCAACTGCTAATGCAGACAAACTCAGGCTGAGAGAGCGTAAC
>NZ_JAWJBP010000756.1:0-258 GCF_046535935.1 Tritonibacter sp. SIMBA_163 | reverse complement strand
AAGGCGCATTCCTACGGTATATCTGTTGGCTTTGGTAGGAGGTGCCGCTGTTGTTGTGTTTGGTTACCAGTTTATACAAGCCGCAGGGCTGTTAGACCGTATGCTCTTTCTCTACAAGCTACACGGAGGCTTTTGGGGAGCATTGTTGAGTGGGCGGCTCTCGTTTTTAAGTGAGGCCATTGAGCTGGTTATCGTGCCGTTTGGGTTTTGGGACGTGCTGTTCGGTGTCGGCGTAGATCAGTTACTGGCTGTTCGTGG
>NZ_JAWJBP010000755.1:0-258 GCF_046535935.1 Tritonibacter sp. SIMBA_163 | reverse complement strand
ATGGCAGTTGCCGAGGTTGAACAAGAGCCGTCTGTCGAGTCGAACGCAACGCTTCCACAGGCGCGCAGAACGAGAGGGCCAGGCCGGCCGAAGAGCATCGGCGGCGACAAAGGCATAGCTGGAGTTGTTTCTAGTCCTGTCGCGCCCCAGCCGACGGCTGCCGACAACCCGTTCCTCGAGCAGATGGCGAATCTTGACGAGGAAGTTCAGCAACTGCGACTGCATCTGGCAGACAAGCTGCGCATGCAGAACCAACAG
>NZ_JAWJBP010000754.1:0-258 GCF_046535935.1 Tritonibacter sp. SIMBA_163 | reverse complement strand
GACCGCGCCGCATCCACGTCGGCATGACTCGTATGGCCGCACCGGCCGCAGCGGAAGGTTGCGCGGTCCGGCCGATTATCGCGGCAGGTGTAGCCGCAGCTGCTGCACTGCTGCGAGCTGTACGCCGCGTTCACCTCGACCGTCTCCACGCCGAACCGCTCTTCCAGATCCTGCAGCTTCTGACGGAACACGGCCCGGCCGCAGCGCCGGATGAGGCGATTCATCCGCTTCGACAGGTCCGGGTGCGAGAAGTCCAGC
>NZ_JAWJBP010000753.1:0-258 GCF_046535935.1 Tritonibacter sp. SIMBA_163 | reverse complement strand
CTTTGATGAACCCTTAGCAGATGATTTAACCCTACAACAAATCAGAGGTTTGGAGGGGGTACGAGTCAGAACCACCTATGCCCAGTGGAGTCAAAAAACGGGCGTAGAGTGGAACGGTCGCTCCTACAAGCCAGATAGTTGGTTTACTGCCGATCCCATTAATCGGGCATTATCTTCCGCTAACAGTTATCTCTATGCCGTCTGTCAAGCAGCGCTCACAGCAGTGGGCTATTCTCCTGCTTTGGGGTTTATTCATAC
>NZ_JAWJBP010000752.1:0-258 GCF_046535935.1 Tritonibacter sp. SIMBA_163 | reverse complement strand
GGCATGCTGATCGGCGGCACGATGTTGGTCTTCCTGCCGTTCGTCAGTGCGCCCGTCATGGCTGTGTTCATGGTGTCCTTGGGCTATGCGATATGCACTCCGGTGCTGCCGCTTCTCAATGCCTGTGTGAGCGAATTGTGCCCGCCGAAGCAAATTTCCGGGGTACTCGGGGTGTTCCTGTCGCTCATGGCGTTCGGTGGTTTCATCGCGCCGTACATGATGGGACGCATCGTCGATGCGGCCGGCGACGGTGGTGAC
>NZ_JAWJBP010000751.1:0-258 GCF_046535935.1 Tritonibacter sp. SIMBA_163 | reverse complement strand
CAAACGCCGCCCGTGATCGTCAACATTCGCGCGGACGGCAACATGAGCGTCAAGTACAAGGACGACGCGGGCGCGCAGCAGCAGGAGGACATGACGAAAGCCGGGCTTAACGGCTTCATCGCCGACCGCGCGCAGTCGCATCCCGATCAGCCTGTCGTGATCGCCGCCGACAAGACCGTGAAGTATGAAGTCGTGATGAATGTGATGTCGGAGCTCAAGGCTCGCGGCGTCAAACGCGTTGGATTGCTCGTCAAATCG
>NZ_JAWJBP010000750.1:0-258 GCF_046535935.1 Tritonibacter sp. SIMBA_163 | reverse complement strand
CTCGAAGAACTGCCCGAAGGCGGCCTTGGCGCTGCAATAGCCGGCCCGGCCGAGCACCGGCATCCAGCCGGCCATGGACCCGATGTTGATCAGGCCGCCGCCGCGAGCCCGCAGGTCGGGAAGCAGGGCCAGGGTCAGCGCCGCCGGGGCCTCCCAATCCACGGTCATCACCCGGGCCAGCACCGCCGGGTCGGTGTCGGCGGCCAACGAGCGGTGGGTGATGCCGGCGTTGTTGACCAGCAGGTCGACGCCGCCAAG
>NZ_JAWJBP010000749.1:0-258 GCF_046535935.1 Tritonibacter sp. SIMBA_163 | reverse complement strand
GTGATAGGCCGGCTGCCGCGATAAAGCCGGCATAAGCGGTCGTCTTTAAAATGGTGTTTTTATCTTCGACGCCTTTCGCGCGGATAGACTGGATAATGACGATCCCGAAAACCAGCGCCGCGATTGCGTCCATCGTCAAATATCCCTGCAGGAAGCTTTCAAAAAACGCTTCCGTGCCATAATTCCCGACAGGCGCACCGATTGGCCCCATAGGTGTCAGGAAACTTTTAACGGCCAGAAAACCGATGACGACAATCA
>NZ_JAWJBP010000748.1:0-258 GCF_046535935.1 Tritonibacter sp. SIMBA_163 | reverse complement strand
CATTGAATTTGATGGCAGAAGTTTTGCCGAAGCAGAACAAATTCCGATTCCGGAGTGGCATTGTAGTCACACTGAACGCCTGCAGCCAACACTGACATTAAAAGAAGACGACATATTTCTTATTACCGATACCATTGGCAATATCACCTGTCACAATGAGCAAGTTGATTCTAGTTTAGGGTTCTTCTGTCAAGATACCCGCTTCCTTAATCGCCTCGAATTACAAATTGAAGGACATGCACCCATTTTGCTGAGTAG
>NZ_JAWJBP010000747.1:0-258 GCF_046535935.1 Tritonibacter sp. SIMBA_163 | reverse complement strand
ATCTGAGCCGTTTCTTCTAGTAATTCTCGATTGTACTCTAAAATGCCTTTTGCCACGTGAAGTGCGCCATTAATTAGCTCTTGCAGTTGATTATCAATCAGTTCTGCAACTTTAGGACTCACTGGGCGACGAGGGTTCATATAATCGTCTAAAAATTGTCCTTTTATTCTTTCATAGGCAACTGGTCCAAGTTCTTTACTCATTCCGTAAAGGGTAATCGCTCGCTCAGCTAAATCCGTAGCTTTTTGAATGTCATCG
>NZ_JAWJBP010000746.1:0-258 GCF_046535935.1 Tritonibacter sp. SIMBA_163 | reverse complement strand
CCTTGCGGCCGTTGATCGCCATGATGCCGCTGTTGCACCAAGTGACCTTGCGCTCTTCGTCCGTTGCGTCTTTCTCCTCGCGGATCGCGACAAGCTCGCCGTTCTCGACGAGCAGCCGCCCGTAGCCGGTCGGCCGGTCCGTGTGGAAGCCGATCACCGCGACGTCGGCGCCGGCGGCAAGCTGCGCACGAGCGGCGGCGAACGGTCCGACCGTCACCAGCGGAGCGTCGCCATAGGTAACGAGCACGTCGTCGAAAC
>NZ_JAWJBP010000745.1:0-258 GCF_046535935.1 Tritonibacter sp. SIMBA_163 | reverse complement strand
GAAGAAGATAGGCCGCTTCCCGTTGCTGTCTCACTCTCTATCCCATTGATGACGGTGCAGGTTGTCCCGTCATTCAGGGTGACCTGCTCCGACGAAGCAGCGACGGCGATTGTACCGATGAGAATGATCGGTAGGGCAATAGGCTGTCTCAGTAGCGCTTGAACGTATCGCATTTTGCTCTCCTTCAAGAGGGCTGGTTGCGGAATTCACCGGAACCAGCCAGCGCTTGGTCAGCAGGTGCCACCGCTCTTCTTGGCC
>NZ_JAWJBP010000744.1:0-258 GCF_046535935.1 Tritonibacter sp. SIMBA_163 | reverse complement strand
CATCAGTTGACGTCCTGTTACAATCGCCCACACCTAAACAGGCGGATACGGTATCGTTCCGTCATGGATGGCAAACTGCATAAGCCATAAAAAAACAGGGAGACATTTATGAAGCTTCGCCTGTCGGCGCTTGCTCTGGGAACTACGCTTCTGGTGGGGTGTGCGAGTTCCGGTACAGATCAGCAAGGGCGTTCTGACCCGTTAGAAGGGTTCAACCGCACCATGTACAACTTCAACTTCAATGTATTAGACCCGTAT
>NZ_JAWJBP010000743.1:0-258 GCF_046535935.1 Tritonibacter sp. SIMBA_163 | reverse complement strand
ACATGACCTTTGTGATTGAGCTGGCTGCCGTTCGATGATGATTTTTGGCGGCACCTGCGGCGAAGGGCGGCTCTTTTGACCTGCTGCCCTGAAAAGTCCGCGGTTTGAAGTTCGCCTGTTCTCCAAACGAGGAGACAGACGATGCGGAAAAGCCGTTTCAGCGAAGAGCAGATCATTGGGATCCTGAAGGAGCACCAAGCCGGGATGGGCGCCAAAGAGCTCTGCCGGAAGCACGGCATCAGCGATGGCACGTTTTAC
>NZ_JAWJBP010000742.1:0-258 GCF_046535935.1 Tritonibacter sp. SIMBA_163 | reverse complement strand
GGTCGTGAGATCTCCACCACACTCACCGACTATCGCGGCGGATCTGTGATCCGCATCAAAGAACTCTCCCGGCGGGACTCCACACAGGAGACCGGCGGCGATGTGATCCGGCTGCAAATGCTGGATGTGCAGGTGCGTTACCGCGCCTGATCTGGCCGGGCAACCGGCACTTCCCAAACAGTATGAAAGGACGAGCCATGGCAGAGAATGTCATCGCAGGCGATCTGGCGGACATTGAATGGTCCCCGGATGGAGAAG
>NZ_JAWJBP010000741.1:0-259 GCF_046535935.1 Tritonibacter sp. SIMBA_163 | reverse complement strand
ATGTGCTGGTGAAGTGGGACCACCGCACACGCCGGACATGGAAGCGCGGCACGCTGAACGGCACGATCCAGAGCTTCATGATGGTCTCCATGCAGTCCGGTATTCTGGGTACAGGTCTCATCATGTGGCGACAGGGGCTGGCGACGCCGGGCGACATTACCTTCGTGCTGGCAATGTTCTTCGTGCTGCAAGGTTATCTGCGCGATGTGGGACAGGATATCCGCAACCTGCAACGCGCCGTCAACGACATGGAAGAGCT
>NZ_JAWJBP010000740.1:0-259 GCF_046535935.1 Tritonibacter sp. SIMBA_163 | reverse complement strand
ATCTCCATTAGTATGGCTCGAACAAGTTATTCAAATAATAGAAAAGAATATTGAAACCTTATAATCCATTAAACCTAGCATAAAAATAGGGCTGATTTTGAATTCACTTCTTAATCAGCAAAAAAATTTTCGTCCTCAATTCGTCCCTATGTAGACACAAAGCTAACAAATATAACTAAATAAAAAACCCTTGTTACGCAAGGGTTTAAGCTATGATTTCGACTGGTCTCAAACCAGGGGCCTCTCCCCCTGTCACAAG
>NZ_JAWJBP010000739.1:0-259 GCF_046535935.1 Tritonibacter sp. SIMBA_163 | reverse complement strand
CTCCCTGCAGGAGCGGCGGAAGGTCAGCGTGGTGTCGATGTTGTTCTTGATATGGATCAGCGCGTCCAACACCATCGGGCCGCAATCGTCCAGATCGATGGTGTAGCTGTCCATCCGCGGGTTGCCGCCCTGATCCGGGTCCCAGCGATAGATGCGGAATTCCCGCGCCGCCTTCGCCGATTGCGGCGGGGCATGGGTCTTGCCCTTGGTGATCTTGGAATTCTTCGGCAGGGTCAGTTGTGCCATCGATCCTTGGTCC
>NZ_JAWJBP010000738.1:0-259 GCF_046535935.1 Tritonibacter sp. SIMBA_163 | reverse complement strand
GATCGAGACGCTGGGCCTGCGGATGGCGCGGCACATGGAGACCACCCACAAGGTGCTGGCCTTCCTGCAGGAGCACCCGCAGGTCGCCTGGGTGCAGCACCCGGACCTGGAGGACCACCCCGACCACGCGCTGGCGCAGCGGCAGCTGCCGAAGGGCGCCGGCTCGATCGTCGCCTTCGGGGTGAAAGGCGGCGAGGCGACCGGCGACGCGCGGACCGCGGGGCAGGCCTTCATCGAGAACTGCCGCCTGGCCTCCCAC
>NZ_JAWJBP010000737.1:0-259 GCF_046535935.1 Tritonibacter sp. SIMBA_163 | reverse complement strand
CACCGGAAAACCTGATGGCACGATCATCGGTCTTTCGGATCGGATTGTAAAAGATTTACAGGGGTTTGTGCGTGAGCCAGACAGCCGAAATGTAGAATATACAACTGCTCCCTTGTGTTGTTATGATCGCCTGTTATGTGCCTTAGTGCGTCCTCGTGTTCAGTTACGCCAATATCTGAAAACGCAGGGAGATTATACCCTGATTCCCGGTAGCACCTTATCTTTAGGAGGCAGCGATCGTTTTTATCGCTCTGATCCC
>NZ_JAWJBP010000736.1:0-259 GCF_046535935.1 Tritonibacter sp. SIMBA_163 | reverse complement strand
GCATGCCGAGATAAGGGCCTGCGGTGAGGCCTGATGCGCCGAGTGCATTGGCGGCGAATAGCTTGCCTTGCCCCGGAACTTGGCCGATGAACGGCAAAGCGCTTAGCGTCGATGGGCGGAACCCGGTCGCCGCCCCCTTGAATTCAGCGGCGGCAAGCCCTGGTGCAACGTCTAGGGTTTTCTCCAGAATATGAAAGATGCCGCCTGCGGTCAGTTTATCGTCGAATCCCACATTATTCTCATGCGTCGCACCGGCAAC
>NZ_JAWJBP010000735.1:0-259 GCF_046535935.1 Tritonibacter sp. SIMBA_163 | reverse complement strand
AACCAACCGAGGGAATTCAACCTTCAATTGTGCAAGAAATTGAGGATACTTTAAAGCGAATTAATAAAGAAAAAGGAATTACGGTGTTGGTTGTAGAACAAAAAATTGACTTTGCCCGTCAGCTTGCCCAAAAGTTTTTTATTATGGATAAAGGCGCGATCGTGGCAAGAGGACAAACAGCAGAATTAACTGATTCTTTAGTGAATCAATATCTAACCGTTTAATCCCTCTAAGCGTTTGAGTTTATTAGGTGGGCAAT
>NZ_JAWJBP010000734.1:0-259 GCF_046535935.1 Tritonibacter sp. SIMBA_163 | reverse complement strand
TGCCACAGAATTAGCAGCCACTCACGCTCTATTTCTTTATTTTGATCGTTGTCAGTTACCGTTAGCCCTCGGTGCGCGATCGCCGTGTCCTTTTTCTGGTATCTATTTCCGACCCACATTTCATTATGAAGCGTTTCCCGCATTTGATCCATCTTGGTATCATCCTATGCAACTGATCAAAGAAAGAATGATTCTGAATCAGGTTTTAAAACACCCTCAGTTAAAAACACTCTTTTGTCTGGATCCTTTCGCCATTCAA
>NZ_JAWJBP010000733.1:0-259 GCF_046535935.1 Tritonibacter sp. SIMBA_163 | reverse complement strand
ACCATTACGCATGGTCGCGGACCGTAGTTGCGAGACCTGATTATCCTGCAGGCCGTTCATTTCCGGCCTCGACCATGGCAACGCATTACGCGATTCCGGAACCGGTCTGTCGAAAATTTCAAGCAACAGGTTGATCGCAACCTCCAAGCGAGCGAGAGACTTCTTTGCATCCGAAGGAAGTTCATCTTTCGTTGCACAGGTGCCGCCCGGCTCAGCCCCAATTTGAGCCGTTGCAAAACGGTAGCCTCGACGTGGCACC
>NZ_JAWJBP010000732.1:0-259 GCF_046535935.1 Tritonibacter sp. SIMBA_163 | reverse complement strand
CGTCGGGGCGGCGCGCACGATCTCCGCAACGGGATCAGGTCCGGTCGTCCGGAACAAGGCTTTTAGTACCGCAAGATCGAGCCCTTCATAGCGCAAAGCAAAGGTGAGCTGCGCGTCCAGCGTATTGGCGGGTTGGTGCCGGGGCGTGAAGATGTGCCAGCCATCGGCTTCATAAACCCTGTGGCGCGGACCTATCGCCGCCAGCGTACGCGGTACCGGCACAGCAAGGTCATAGGCTTCGATTAAGGCGGCGTATCCC
>NZ_JAWJBP010000731.1:0-259 GCF_046535935.1 Tritonibacter sp. SIMBA_163 | reverse complement strand
ACTCCAGTCACAAAAGACACAACCTTTCGAATTGGTTCTGTGACGAAACCTTTTACTGCAATGGTCATGATGAAACTGCGAGATGAAGGGTTGATTCAACTCGATGAACCCATTCATACTTACGAACCTTTACTATCTTTATTAAAAAGTCATGTGTCTGAACCAGTTCCTCTCACTTTTCGTATGATTGCCTCTCATATATCGGGCCTGCCCAAAACACTCGATAAAGCGAGCCATATAAGAGAAATAACATTAGCTG
>NZ_JAWJBP010000730.1:0-259 GCF_046535935.1 Tritonibacter sp. SIMBA_163 | reverse complement strand
AATGAGGTGAACATTTCTTTTTGAATGCATAGAAAACAGGCTCGTGCATATATCGATATTGGCCCCACCCAAATGTAGCTGAATTTTTCACCCAAATACATTGCGACCTTACTTCTATACCAGCGTTCAACATTTCTGTTTCAAAATTCAATTGATAGGTAGGTGAGTGAAATACGTAAATGGCCGCTTTTTCATTCATGATCCTAGAATAATTCAGGAATGTATCTCTTAAAAAAATATCGAACTGTTCATCATCCAT
>NZ_JAWJBP010000729.1:0-259 GCF_046535935.1 Tritonibacter sp. SIMBA_163 | reverse complement strand
GCCGAGGCACTCGACGGACATGAGGGTGAACTTACCGTCCTCGGTGGTCTCGCCGACGTCGACGCCGAGCTTGTCCTTGACCGCGTCGAGCAGCGAGGGCGAGCCGAGCAGCTCGCAGGAGATCGACTGGCAGATCCACACCACATACCTGCCCTTGGGCTGGAGCCAGAACTCCTCGTAGAACGTGGCGGTGTCGAGCACGACCGAGGGGGCGAGGCCGAGGAAGTCGGCGGCCTCTTCGATCGACTGATAGGGCAGC
>NZ_JAWJBP010000728.1:0-259 GCF_046535935.1 Tritonibacter sp. SIMBA_163 | reverse complement strand
ATAGATAAGCTTAAGTAGGAATGGTTCATGGCTCCCCCTAGGTTTTATGCAGAGGGGGAGTATAATCTTCATTTGACAAATATGTTTCTGGATTTAGTATTTTAGATTTTACTGTGTTGTTCGTATTCTCGATTATTGTATGTAATCTCGAGCACTTTCGGACGCTTCTTTTGGTGTAATGACCCCAAATGCCACAGATATGAACAATATTATACCTAACGCGGTTGTTACCGTTACTGATGTTTTGTCGAATTTAATG
>NZ_JAWJBP010000727.1:0-259 GCF_046535935.1 Tritonibacter sp. SIMBA_163 | reverse complement strand
ACCGATTCAAGAAACAGTATATTCTATAAATCGATAGAAATCGGGGATCTCCCCTGGCAGTTTGATCCCGAATCGATGTAGCATGATCCAAAAGCGAAATCATTCATTTTAATAAAACTTTATACCCGTTATGGTTGCTACCGTTAACGAAAATAATTTTTCTCAAGAAGTTCTCTGTTCACCACAACCCACTTTGGTTCATTTTTGGGCCCCTTGGTGTGGTTTATGCCGTTTAATTATGCCCACTTTAATTACTTTC
>NZ_JAWJBP010000726.1:0-259 GCF_046535935.1 Tritonibacter sp. SIMBA_163 | reverse complement strand
ATGCACGTCATTGGCGATGGCGCCGCCCAATGTGACGAACTGGGTGCCGGGCGTGACGGGCAGGAAATAGCCATGCGGCGCGACATGCGCGATGATATCGCTCAGAAGCGTACCGCTTTCAGCCGACAGCAATCCCGTATCGGGATCGAATTGCAGTATCCTCCTTCGGGCCTGCATGGGCGCGAGAAAGCCTGCATCGTTATGGCAGCTGTCACCATAGGAACGACCATTTCCAAACGGCAGCAGGCTCACCCCTTCG
>NZ_JAWJBP010000725.1:0-259 GCF_046535935.1 Tritonibacter sp. SIMBA_163 | reverse complement strand
ACATCATGATCCCACCCGTATAATATAGCCAAAAGTCTATATCAACTATAGAACTATTCTCATCACAATTCAAGCAGTTGCTGGTATAAAATAAAAACAAGTCAGTAAATTAAATCAACTCAAAATGTAAGCGTATTCTATTTTGTGAGGAAATTTGAATGTTGTTTTTAATTTTCTGTACGGATTTAAATCTGCAGTAGAACTAAGAGGAGGGAATTATGAATATTGAAGCTATCATTACACTAGTAATCCTAGTCAT
>NZ_JAWJBP010000724.1:0-259 GCF_046535935.1 Tritonibacter sp. SIMBA_163 | reverse complement strand
CGCCTTGATAATCAACTAAACTCATGATGTTCTTGTTATTTAAAACTGACTTCAGATCCAACACTGGAGTTCCTAACAGTAAACATTCATTAAGGAAGACTTCCAAAGGACGATTTGTTTTCATTTCATTACATCGTTTGCAACACGCTACGCAATTTTCTTGAGTATCCAATCCACCATGCGATTTAGGAATTAGATGGTCTAGTGTGTTTGCTGCATTTCCGCAATAAGCACATGTACCCATGTCATCCTCTAATAG
>NZ_JAWJBP010000723.1:0-259 GCF_046535935.1 Tritonibacter sp. SIMBA_163 | reverse complement strand
ACGGCGGCGGCAAGAGGTAGCCGGACCGCCGAACTACTCGCCGTACGGGATCCAGATGTTCTTGACCTGACAGGCGTGGCGCAGCACCTCCGCGCCCTCGGCCTGCTTGGCATCGAACCAGTCCCGCTCGTGCCAGTCGGTCCACATGCGCTTCAAATTACCGGTGGAGGCGCGTTCCAGCGCCTCTGCGGTGGCCTGATCGCCAAACCACCACAGCGCGTCGACCGCGTCGTGCTTGGCGAGCTCCAGCGCCAGTCCC
>NZ_JAWJBP010000722.1:0-259 GCF_046535935.1 Tritonibacter sp. SIMBA_163 | reverse complement strand
CCGGTGCGATTGACCGGCGAGGTTGCCGGAAGCGGGACCACGAAACGTCGCTTGGTTGCAAGGACAAAAGAGACATGAGCCGCATGACGCCATTCACCCACCCGCTTTTGCTGGGTTTTGATGCCATGGAAAAAACGCTGGAGCGCATGGCGAAGGCCAATGACGGCTATCCTCCCTACAATATCGAGCGCCTGCCGGGCAGTGACGATGTGCCGGAGCGCCTGCGCATCACCATCGCGGTTGCCGGTTTTTCACAGGA
>NZ_JAWJBP010000721.1:0-259 GCF_046535935.1 Tritonibacter sp. SIMBA_163 | reverse complement strand
CTGCAGGATTCGAACCTGCGACCGTCGGCTTAGAAGGCCGGTGCTCTATCCCCTGAGCTAAGGGCGCGTGCGGCGCCCGGCGCGCCGTGTCAGCGCGGGCGGGGCCGGAAATTGTCGGCATAGTTGCGCGGGGTGACGCGGCGCTTGTGCGCCTCCTCCACGGTATAGTCCAGGCCCTTGCGGTCGGCGAAGGCGATCGCCTCGTCCTTGGAATCGAAGCGGATGCGCACCTGGTTCAGCGTGTCGCCGGAAGAAATCC
>NZ_JAWJBP010000720.1:0-259 GCF_046535935.1 Tritonibacter sp. SIMBA_163 | reverse complement strand
AATGAAAAAATGGGAGGCTAGTCTGTTTATAATCACAATAGGCATAGAAATGTTCTAAGAATATTAGGTTCTTCTCAATAAGTCTTGGCCTTAGAGCAAAGAACCTATATGTCAAACGACTATCCGAATCGAAACTTTTAACAGGTTTGACAAAAAACTCTTTAATTCTTAACCCAATACTGAAAAGATATTCTAAATTAATTCTCATATTATCCTACTTCTCAAAATAAATTCGTACTTTTATAAATATAAACAATAT
>NZ_JAWJBP010000719.1:0-259 GCF_046535935.1 Tritonibacter sp. SIMBA_163 | reverse complement strand
CGGGTGGTCCAAGTGTCGCTCGTACAAAGCGAGACTTTACTGAAACAGCTAATTTTGAAGCATCAAGCGGAATTGCCGCCTATTTTAAAAATGTAAGAATCGAAGATCCGGCGCAGGCCGGGTCTTTTTTTTATTGAAATGGATCACCATTTTAATTCCTGTCAGTTGAACTGGCCAACTGCATATGTTATAAATAAAACCTAGTAAGACTATTGGTTTTCTTTATAATAACATTTAAGAGAGTGGGAGTGCAATTATG
>NZ_JAWJBP010000718.1:0-259 GCF_046535935.1 Tritonibacter sp. SIMBA_163 | reverse complement strand
GCTGTCGGACCCGCACGCCTTTGCTGCCTGTTCGCGCGGGGGGGCGGGACATGCCGCAAGACGCGACAGATGTGATGAGGGACACGGGCATGGCAACGTCATGGCAGCAAGGAGACGGCACATGAGCAAGCTGCCCCCGGAGGTGCTCGCGGAGATTGATGCCGCGCTTCGCCTGATCGTCGCGGATCTGGCCCCCGATGCGCGCTATCTGCCGAAATACGGCGGCGTGGTGATCGCGCCCGGCCCCGCGAGCGACCAG
>NZ_JAWJBP010000717.1:0-259 GCF_046535935.1 Tritonibacter sp. SIMBA_163 | reverse complement strand
CCGGAGAAGGCGAACTTGCGGCTGAAGGCCTTCTTCAGAAGTGCGGCACCACCAAGCACAATGCCAAGCGCCGGGAGGGCCGCGCCGATGGCGCCCAGCCCGCCAGACGCGCCGGAGCGCAAACCACCAAGGTTGGCAAAGCTCGATCCCAGCCCACCACCGGAGAGCACCCCGCCAAGACCAGAACCCAGCCCGCCGAGGATGCCACCGCCGCCCAACAGGCCGCTTGCCCCCTGCCCCAGAATACCGGACAGCAGAC
>NZ_JAWJBP010000716.1:0-259 GCF_046535935.1 Tritonibacter sp. SIMBA_163 | reverse complement strand
CCCGATATTCTTGAGATTATGACCTTTCCCATTGATGGATTAAAGGAAGGGGATGAGCTAATGATTGAACTGGACAGACAGCAAATGGAGATTCATTAATCAAAAACTCAGGCTTTTTACGAATCGCGACAATAATTCTGAGTCTTCTGCTGTCTCCTACGCGCCCTCACTCACCTCAAGTTACAGAGATAAGCCAAATTACTCTCCCTCAAAAGTCAAGTATTTGTTATGAAAATTTATTTTTCGTTACAACAATTCA
>NZ_JAWJBP010000715.1:0-260 GCF_046535935.1 Tritonibacter sp. SIMBA_163 | reverse complement strand
CGAAGCGGAACTGGAGCGCAAGGTTCAGGAACGTGAACGTCGCAAAATCGCAATCGAGGCTGACGCTCCAACTCCGGAGCCGGCCCGCGAGCCCGTCATGCGCGAGCATCCTGTCATCGACCGCCCGGCACCGGACGCCGAATGGAAACCCTTGACCGATCCACGCATCGCCATCGATGTAGTGCGGGGACCGCGCAGGCTCCTGCTGGTCAGCACGATATTGGGCGGTGTGGTCGCCGCGCTCTATGCATTGTCGCTGC
>NZ_JAWJBP010000714.1:0-260 GCF_046535935.1 Tritonibacter sp. SIMBA_163 | reverse complement strand
AGGCGAAGTCGATTGCTCGATTTACCAGCCATGCGCCCGGCAGACGGCGCCCATTCAACGCGAGACACGCTCCGCGATCCGAAAGTGTATCGAAGGACCCCTCCAGGTTCATGCCCCCGGTTCGGATCTCATCCAGGTACCAGGGGGCGATCACGAGGCCATGGGTCGAATGGCCCATCATATCAGCGACCAAAAGACAATCGCTAACGTCGAGCGCCATCTCCTTCTTCATGCCTGTAGAGAGGAAAAGCCTCTCCACC
>NZ_JAWJBP010000713.1:0-260 GCF_046535935.1 Tritonibacter sp. SIMBA_163 | reverse complement strand
CTAACATCAACCATGTCCCGTCTGGACAGCGATAGCCAATTTCACATAAATAATCGCGATCGCTGGTCGGAATCGGAACATACCATTCACGGGCTAATTCATCCACTGGATATTCTTGGACGCTGTAAGGCGATTGTAGATCCAGATCTAGGTTGGTTACATCATATAGACGTAACACCAGTTGTTGACCTCCTTGACGGCGCAATTCTTCTTTATGCTCATTGGGGACATCCCAATAGACATAACTCCATTCTGGATCC
>NZ_JAWJBP010000712.1:0-260 GCF_046535935.1 Tritonibacter sp. SIMBA_163 | reverse complement strand
GTAACGATCGCGCGTAGGCATTGGTACTTAGCTGAGATCAAAAGAATTCTTCTCTTATTATACAAACTCAAAATAATCTCACCGACTGAGTGCATTTTTATGGTTTTCAACTAAAACAAGTGTTTAAGATATTAATTTTGTATTTTTAAATACATATTATCATGACCTAAAAATGTCAAGATTTACTCCAACTGGAAATCTTATAACTTCTTCCAGAAAAAAACTCAATTTCCTGCAACTTTTGATCTAATTTGTATCAC
>NZ_JAWJBP010000711.1:0-260 GCF_046535935.1 Tritonibacter sp. SIMBA_163 | reverse complement strand
AGAAGATCGCCGATCCGAAGGACATCGCCGGGACGGCGGGCGTCGCCTTCACCATCAACCACATCGCCGCCGTCGGGATTCCCGCGGCCTTCGGCTTCATCTGGCTGGGCATGCCCGATCTCGTCTTCCTGATCGGATCGGGGATGGCGGCGGTCTCGCTCGCGCTGGCGCTCCTGGTACCGCGCGATCCGCACGCCGGCAATGAGACCTTGGTGCCGCGATTCGACGGCCGTCCGGCCCCACAGCCGGCCGAATAGGGC
>NZ_JAWJBP010000710.1:0-260 GCF_046535935.1 Tritonibacter sp. SIMBA_163 | reverse complement strand
CTGTTGAACTGCGAAACCGAGTGCGAGAAGCCGCCGACCATCGCCATGATGCGTCCGGTCTTCGGATTCATCGCCACCAGCGCACCCTGAACCTTGGGTACCTGCCGCAATTCGAACGACCCGTTGGCCTTACGCTCGACAATGACGACATCGCCAACCCTCAACAGCTGCGAAACGCTTTTCTTTCCGAGGGCCCAATGCATTCCGGCGGCCTTGAGAACGTGCGTTTCGTTAGGGACTCCGCCAATCCCGATTTGTGC
>NZ_JAWJBP010000709.1:0-260 GCF_046535935.1 Tritonibacter sp. SIMBA_163 | reverse complement strand
AGTCTCTTTCTAGTAGCACATGTCCCGTTTCAGTGAACATGTAGATTAATCGCACTCACAACGATATCTGCCACATCTATAGCAACACCTGCAGTTCGCCTCTCCACATTCACGGCAACATTCGCAAGGATAGCTGTCGCAGTCTCTACAGCACCTGCAGTTCGCCTCTCCACATTCACGGCAACATTCGCAAGGGTAGCTGTCGCAGTCTCTACAACACTTGCAGTTCGCCTCTCCACATTCGCGGCAGCATTCACAAG
>NZ_JAWJBP010000708.1:0-260 GCF_046535935.1 Tritonibacter sp. SIMBA_163 | reverse complement strand
CCGGTCAAACTAAAATTCAGTCACAAAAGCAGTATCAAATTCAATGAAGCATATCTATAGATAGGGGGTCCGTCATGGCTGAAATATTCATTTTATCGCCAGAAGACGAACTTTTGGCTGTTCTGTCCAGTGACGGACAGGACTCATGTAATTTTTGGGATGCAAAATATAAAGAAGAACTCAACTTGGGTTCTTCTTTTTCTTTTATTGCTGACGCTTCTCATCCAGATGCGCGTTATCTTTTTGAAGAGAATCAAGTC
>NZ_JAWJBP010000707.1:0-260 GCF_046535935.1 Tritonibacter sp. SIMBA_163 | reverse complement strand
CACGAACATCGTCACGGAGGCGACAGGGGCCAGCGCCATCATCGCCGAATCGCGGCGCCATGCACCGATCACCGGCAGCGTGGAGACGATCAGCGCGGTCGCAAGCGACAGCACCAGTGCGTAATGGCCAATCTCGATGATCATTGGGTCGCCGCCTCGCCCTCTTCCTTCCAGACCCCCTGTTCCTTCAGGCGGTCGGCCACTTCCTTGGGCATATAGTTCTCATCATGCTTGGCCAGCACCGTATCGGCAACGAAGGA
>NZ_JAWJBP010000706.1:0-260 GCF_046535935.1 Tritonibacter sp. SIMBA_163 | reverse complement strand
CATGAGCCCGCGGGGGTTCGACCCGGTGTAGGGCAGGCCGAGCGATTCGAGGTAGCTCACGACGTGGGCGTCGTAGACCCCCACGCCGGCGAACTCCTCGAGCAGGTTGAAGGCGATGTGCGGCTGGAACCGCTCGGCCGCCCGCTGGATCACGCCGAGGTCCTCGGCCACGCCCAGCACCTCGACCTCGTGGCCCAGCTCGGTCCGCAGCGTCGCGGTCACGTCGAACTCGGTCTTGAACGGCGCGACCTCCTTGTCGC
>NZ_JAWJBP010000705.1:0-260 GCF_046535935.1 Tritonibacter sp. SIMBA_163 | reverse complement strand
AAGTTAAACCATGTCCCGTTGCTGATCGTTCTCGATCTGGACAGACCACAGTAACTTCATATCCTTTTTCGGCGAGAGTATTGGCTAAGGTTCGGATTCCTAGTGCAAAGATGCCATCATCGTTGCTAATCAACAATTTTGTCATATCGCGTTTCTGAATTTAATTTTCTTCCACAGCCTGTAAACGGGTTAGTTTTAAGGTAAATCGTCCACCTCCTGTTTTACCAAAGGCACGCACACGAATAATATAACGCCCAGAT
>NZ_JAWJBP010000704.1:0-260 GCF_046535935.1 Tritonibacter sp. SIMBA_163 | reverse complement strand
GCGGCCGAAGGTCACCGAGACCACGGCGCTCGGCGCCGCCTACCTCGCCGGCCTCGCCACGGGCGTGTGGAAGAGCACCGGGGACATCGAGAAGAACTGGGCCGTCGACCGCACCTTCGAGCCGGCGATGTCCCGGGACCAGGTCGCCCATCAACGCGAACGGTGGCGCGAAGCGCTCAGCCGCGCACGCGACTGGGAGGAGCGGTCGAGCGTGAACGTCCGCGAAACCCCGGAGATCGGCGGGTAACGGCAACTCAACC
>NZ_JAWJBP010000703.1:0-260 GCF_046535935.1 Tritonibacter sp. SIMBA_163 | reverse complement strand
CCCGCTTCTGCGGTCGCGGCCTTGGCCGCATCCAGTTGCGCGCAACGATACCCGCCGTCGAACACATACTGCACGAGCTGTGGCCCGACCGCCCAGAAAAGATTGGGTGCGCTGACGAGGCCGGCGTAGGCGGCGCTTTGCACGCCTCCCTGCAAGCTGAGCATGATGTCCGGAAAGTAGGCCGCTCGCGCAACGCCAATTTTTGCGTTGGCCTCGGCCACCCGGCGTTCCGCCGCGGCGACGTCCGGGCGTCGCTGCAG
>NZ_JAWJBP010000702.1:0-260 GCF_046535935.1 Tritonibacter sp. SIMBA_163 | reverse complement strand
CCCAATCCAGCTTTGATGAATTAGAGATGGATAGCTATAGCAGTCTCCATCTGATGCTGCAATCGTTAGGGGAACAAATCAACAACTTAGAAGACAATCTCGACGACTTAGACAACTTTCTTGGACAATCTCGGATTAAGATTCGTCAAGAAAAACAACTCCTCAGTACCGCACAAGATGAACTTCTGCAAGCGCGAATGGTTCCCCTAGAAACGGTGTTAAATCGCTTTCCCCCGATGGTAGAACAACTTGCAAAGACG
>NZ_JAWJBP010000701.1:0-260 GCF_046535935.1 Tritonibacter sp. SIMBA_163 | reverse complement strand
GTATCAAAAGCGGGCGTTGCTGAATTAAGATATGAAACGATATGGGATAGGGATAGGGATATCTTCCCATTTAAGATAATGAACTAAAACCCAACCTAAAAGACCGGGCTGAAAATGGTCAACAGCTGTCCACAACCAAATTTTATTTTTTTTTTCTCACATAAGTTTCCAACTCATCTAGTTCTCCCACTTGTGGAGTCACATCCGGTTCGTAAGCTTGGGGAAGCAACTCTCCTACCTGTTTAACCCAACTGATGATA
>NZ_JAWJBP010000700.1:0-260 GCF_046535935.1 Tritonibacter sp. SIMBA_163 | reverse complement strand
ATGCGCTGCTCCATGTCCTGTTTGCCACAGCCGGTACTTGGGTGATCGCCATCATTCTGTTGTCGATCGGCGCAATCATCTTGACGGGCAAAACGGCTGCGCCTGTTATCGCGGAGCGTTTGCCGGCAGTCGGTGAAGCGATGAAATCTTTGGCGGTGCGCTTCAAGCCGGAACAAAAACCTGTGAAGAAACAACCGCGCAAAAAAAATGCGCCTGAAAAAGTATTGGAAATGAACGAACAATTAGCTTACGACGATGCG
>NZ_JAWJBP010000699.1:0-260 GCF_046535935.1 Tritonibacter sp. SIMBA_163 | reverse complement strand
CACGAATATCCTTTGTGCGCACGGAGCGGTCATCGATCAGTTTCGGCAGAGCGTTCATATCGCCGTAGAGATCGACAAGGATATAGGGCCGCTTGCCGGTGGCGAGAACATAGCCCATTTCCTCAAGTGCCCGGACGAAGGCCTTCGGGCTGTCGCTGCGTTTCCACGCGGCGGTGACAGCAGCCATGCGTTCTTCCTTCGTGACCCCGGAATTCCGCTGCTGCTGCATCTCGTAGAGGGATTTGCGCTTGCGGTCATCG
>NZ_JAWJBP010000698.1:0-260 GCF_046535935.1 Tritonibacter sp. SIMBA_163 | reverse complement strand
CCGCTGGCGACACCGTACTGGAAAGCTCGTTTTGGATCTTGATGCTGTATATATGAAGCGATGAATCCGGATACGAGTGAGTCTCCCGAACCAACCGTATTGACGGCCTTGCCCTTTGGTGCCTGAGCTTGGTAGCGATGGTTTTGGGAAACGTAGATGGCCCCCGAACCGCCCATGGAGACCACGACATGTTCGACGCCTTTTTCCACGAGCTGGCTGGCATAATGGAAAGCCTGTTGCTGCGAGGTAATGTCCACCCC
>NZ_JAWJBP010000697.1:0-260 GCF_046535935.1 Tritonibacter sp. SIMBA_163 | reverse complement strand
AATTAATTTTTTGAGCACAAAAAGAGAGCAGGGGATAACCCAGCTCTCTCGTTCTCACACATGCCCTGTATTTCTCTGTTATGTATTGAATATATTCCTATAAAATCATAGTTTTATTTAATATTGCGGTGTTATTAAACATACGGCTACACCAAAACCACGTTCTTTACTAAACGGTGTTGTAACCTTCATCACATGGAATCCTTCATTAGAAGTAGATTTAGTACCTTTACCTGCTTTCGGTACAATTTTGTCTCCCG
>NZ_JAWJBP010000696.1:0-260 GCF_046535935.1 Tritonibacter sp. SIMBA_163 | reverse complement strand
CTCGCTTAAGGTGGATGGCGCAAGTGTAACAGATGCCAAAGATCAAGACAAAGGTGACTATACAAACGGCACTGTGACTGGTCAAATAGGTGACGTGAAAAATACTGGTTGGCACACAGTGACATTTGAAGCGAAAGTAGGAAAAGGTCAAGCGGGTAAAGACATTCAAAACACAGCGAATGTAAAGGGAGAAAATACCCCGCCAGACAAACCAACAACGAACATAGAAATCTACCCGCGCGATCCAAAGCTTGAATCAG
>NZ_JAWJBP010000695.1:0-260 GCF_046535935.1 Tritonibacter sp. SIMBA_163 | reverse complement strand
CAAGATCGGAAATTTCCAGATCGACGGGCAGCGCATCACCGCAGATGTGATCGAGATCGAACCGGCCTTGTTCAAATGGATGGCGTTCCTGACGGCCTTTGTTCTGCCCAAGGGCTATTACGAAAGCGTCGGCTCCGAAGGGTTTGAGAAAGCACCGATCGGATCTGGCCCCTATATGGTGGATACAGTCGAACCCGGCGCCTACGTCCGCCTGAAAGCCTACGACGGCTATTGGGGGGTGGATGCGGAGTTCTCCACCG
>NZ_JAWJBP010000694.1:0-261 GCF_046535935.1 Tritonibacter sp. SIMBA_163 | reverse complement strand
AGAAGCAACATACCTTAAAGCTACATCAGTCATTATCTCCTGTTTACCGAAGACATAATCGTTCATGTAAGATATTGCATTGGGCATCTTATAAATATGAGCCTTGTCTCCTAAAGCCAAAACTATCGGTTTTCCAGTATCTAGTTTGTCTTCAATCGCATCCAGTTCCTGTGGAGATAAAAGTACAGCATCTAATGAACCCTTTTTACCTTTATCGACAACAAGCTTTTTTATTACCTGATGGTATTTCCGAACATGGTA
>NZ_JAWJBP010000693.1:0-261 GCF_046535935.1 Tritonibacter sp. SIMBA_163 | reverse complement strand
CTGGATGGCACTGGGGTTGCTCAGAGTGCCGGTAGGTGTGCTCGTCGTGTGGGCATCGCTTGCCATCGCATCGCCAATTGCCGCAGCGGTATGCCACGGCATTCAGCGGGCGCTTCACCGTTACCAGCCTTTTAAACGCCGCTGTTTGCTAGGGGCAACGGTGGTGGTAGCGGAGCGGGAAAACGACGAATACGCTACCGCGACGCTGCTAAACGAGCCCAACAGTGCGGTTAGGCTGCACTGCAAAGCCGGAGATTGCCC
>NZ_JAWJBP010000692.1:0-261 GCF_046535935.1 Tritonibacter sp. SIMBA_163 | reverse complement strand
ATAGGATTCTGAATCAAGAATAATTTGTCATCTCAGACGCGGAACATCAACCAGCCTTCCGTCGGGAGAATAGCATAGCAGACGCAGCGATTGACACTTGACAATTTATCATGAACAATCTGTTCGTAGGTATTTGTTGACTTTACTCACTAAGGGTTAAAATCCTAATATGGAGAGAGGATCACATATGAGGATTCTTTTTTTTAATCGCAACCCAACTTTTTTTATCACTCCTCCTAAGTGATTGAGTTTCAATTTGAT
>NZ_JAWJBP010000691.1:0-261 GCF_046535935.1 Tritonibacter sp. SIMBA_163 | reverse complement strand
AGCGGGCGTGACGATCGACGAAGGCGACGACTGGATGCGCGTGCGCATGGACAAGCGTCCGAGCGCGGTGTCGTTCCGCACGTCCGAGTACCCGGCGTTTCCGACCGACATGCAGGCGCAGTTCATGGCGCTGAACACGGTCGCGGACGGCAAGGCGCAGGTCGTCGAGACGATCTTCGAGAACCGCTTCATGCACGTGCAGGAGCTGAACCGCCTCGGCGCCAACATCACGACCGACGGCAAGACCGCGCTCGTGACGGG
>NZ_JAWJBP010000690.1:0-261 GCF_046535935.1 Tritonibacter sp. SIMBA_163 | reverse complement strand
GCCTGCTTCCCGAGGCCGGCATGTTCATGATGGTCGACGTCAGCGGCACAGGTCTCGATACGATGGATTTCACGTGGCGGCTGTTTCGCGCGCAAGGCGTGTCGGTGCTCGACGCAAGCGCGTTTGGCGAGACCGCTAACGGCTTCGTGCGCCTGGGCTTCGTGGTGGATGAAGCGCGTCTTGCCGAGGCATGCAAGCGGATTGCGGCGTTTGTGGCGACGGTATAATTCATTCGCGATTCCGCAAGTGCCTGCAAGTGCC
>NZ_JAWJBP010000689.1:0-261 GCF_046535935.1 Tritonibacter sp. SIMBA_163 | reverse complement strand
ACGGCCGGATTGACGTTGGAGTAGAACCCGTACTCGCGGGCGTTGGAATTCTTCCAGGTGGTCGCCGGCTGCTCCTCGACGAGCGAGATCTTGACGATCGACTTGATGCTCTTGAAGCCGTACTTCCACGGGACGACGAGCCGGATCGGCGCGCCGTTCTGGTTGGGCAGCGTTTCGCCATAGAGCCCGACGGCGAGAATGGTCAGCGGATGGCGCGCCTCGTCGAGGCGCAGGCCCTCGACATAGGGCCACTCCAGCGGC
>NZ_JAWJBP010000688.1:0-261 GCF_046535935.1 Tritonibacter sp. SIMBA_163 | reverse complement strand
ACAGGTGTTGGAGGCTGTCAAGCGAGTACCGGCGAAATCCGTATCGCCCAGGAATCGGAAGGCGCGCCGAAGCCGTCGGGCTTTCGTTTTGCTTTGGGAAAAGCACATGCATTGTGGCACCAGCAAAAGCCTGTATTCTCCCAACTCGCGGAATGCGCGGACACCTGTCCCGGCGATGATGCCGATGACACCCGCGCCTTCAGGGGGAGAAATATGGTTGACGTGACACTTCTGGCATTTGCCGTGGTCGCTTTTATCGGC
>NZ_JAWJBP010000687.1:0-261 GCF_046535935.1 Tritonibacter sp. SIMBA_163 | reverse complement strand
CTCATCTCTTAAAATTAAGTTGATAATTTCCCCTGATTGCATCAACTTACCTTGACCATAAAAGTAGAGTGGGTAATAAAAGCCGCTATAGAACAGAAAGCTTTCCAGCATCACTGATGCCACCATTCCCTTGTAAAGGGAAATGGGATCACCTTTCATAATATTTCTATATTCAGATATAATCAGGTCTGCCTTCTTCTGAAGATATTTGTTATTTTTAGTCCATTCAAACACTTCATTGATCGTTTCAGTTGGTGCGAG
>NZ_JAWJBP010000686.1:0-261 GCF_046535935.1 Tritonibacter sp. SIMBA_163 | reverse complement strand
AATTCGGAAACTTGCCGATCAAAGTAAACAATCTGCCGAAAAAATTGGCGGTTTAGTCGCTGAAATTCAAAACGCCATTAACTCCACCGTTATGGTCACTGACGAAGGCACAAAAACCGTTGATTCTGGAATGGAAATTACAGAGAAAACCGCTGAATCCTTTAGTCATATTACAGAAGCCGTGAATAATGTGGTGATGAATAACCAACAAATTTCTCTCAATATTCATCAACAAGCCAGTGGTATTCAACAAGTGTTAGA
>NZ_JAWJBP010000685.1:0-261 GCF_046535935.1 Tritonibacter sp. SIMBA_163 | reverse complement strand
ACCATCCCTGATTTTTAAAATACAAATTACACATATAACCAGGAGGTTTTAAAATGAATAAAACAGAATTAGTCTCAGCAGTGGTTGAAAAAACAGGATTTTCTAAGAAAGAAGTTGCTTCGGTAATTGATACGACATTAGATGAAATTACATCTGTATTAAAAGAAGGCGGACAAGTTAAGATTGCAGGTTTTGGTGGATTTGAATCAGCAACACGTGCAGCTCGCAAGGGAAGAAACCCTTCAACTGGTGAAGAAATCG
>NZ_JAWJBP010000684.1:0-261 GCF_046535935.1 Tritonibacter sp. SIMBA_163 | reverse complement strand
ATGCCAACGAAGGCAAGCGCGGCCACGATGATCGGCGGGACCGCATCGCCCAGGATCGCGATCGAGGAATGGGGATCGCGGCGCTGTGGCGTCTCGTCGTCGGCCGCATAGCCGAGCGCCACGCGCTGTGCCCGCACCGCCCGTCGGCGACGCCAGCCGGACACCAGGAACACGGCCGCGATTGCAGCCAACACAAGACCGGTCCAGTAAGCCACGGCGTACCTCCCATTGTCGTAGGTGTCGCGGCGCAATGGCGCCGTC
>NZ_JAWJBP010000683.1:0-261 GCF_046535935.1 Tritonibacter sp. SIMBA_163 | reverse complement strand
AGGTATCTAACCGCATCTATAACGGCCGTTTTACCAGAATCATTTTCTCCAACTATAATATTAAAATTCGGATTAAAATCTATGGTAACAGCCGGTTCATTGTCTAAACCTACTCCAAACTTCCTAAAGTTCGTAAGACTTACGTTTTTCAAATACATTAGCTATCATTCTCCTTTGACAAGAGTTTGGAATGTCATCTATAAATTCATTAGAACTTATTTTTAAAATTGTTATTTAAAAAGATTTCTAGATTCTGATCGA
>NZ_JAWJBP010000682.1:0-261 GCF_046535935.1 Tritonibacter sp. SIMBA_163 | reverse complement strand
GAGGTATCTGTGACGCAAGCAAAGCTGAATAATGCAGAGGCTGTGCACCCTGGCTCGGAAGAGCCAGCGTTCGACGAGCGTGAGATAGGGGATGAGCTTCTGGAGTGTTTGAAGACCATTGCCTCCTTTCATCAGCACGATGTGTCATCTGAGGCCTTGCGAGCGGGGTTTCCTCTAGAACAAGGCAAGCTTACCCCTTCTGTTTTTAGCAGGGCAGCTTCTCGAGCTGGTTTGTCAGCGCGGATTGTGAAAAGCAGACTC
>NZ_JAWJBP010000681.1:0-261 GCF_046535935.1 Tritonibacter sp. SIMBA_163 | reverse complement strand
CCGTTCTTCCATAATCTCTTGGGGGAGTTGTTCTGGTAAGTTATAGGCTGCGGTTCCTTCTTCTGGAGAGAAAGTGAACGCCCCCATTAAGTCAAACTCGTGACGTTGCACAAAGTCACACAAATGCTGGAAATGCTCCTCAGTTTCTCCGGGGAAACCAACAATAAACGTCGTGCGTAATACCGCATCGGGTAATTGCTCTTTAATTCGGCGGATAATCCCGTCGTTGACCCGCCCTTGCCAAGGACGATTCATTGCTCG
>NZ_JAWJBP010000680.1:0-261 GCF_046535935.1 Tritonibacter sp. SIMBA_163 | reverse complement strand
GCGGCAAAAGCCGGAAGCGTCGTAGCGGAAACAGCCAGAGCCAAAGCGATCATCGAAACTTTCATGTCGTTCTCCAGAATAGGTAGGAAGCCAAGCATCCGTCGGGTTTCAGCGAGGCTTGCCGAAGAGCGGCGATGTCCGCATCGCAACATCTGGCGTGGCCCCGAATCCGTCGTTGATGAGATTAGAGTCGCGCCGGGTATCTGGCTTGTGTCGGCGAAGCGGCGTATTGCAATGCTGTGTATCTCGCGGCGCCGCATA
>NZ_JAWJBP010000679.1:0-261 GCF_046535935.1 Tritonibacter sp. SIMBA_163 | reverse complement strand
ATTCATATCGTCGAACTTGATGGTTTTGATCCCCATGTCATAGCCGAGGCTCCCGACGGTGACGATGCGGCCGTTCGACTTGTCGATCAGATCGAATAGCAATGCTTGCAAGGTCCAGTGGCCATAGTAGTTGACGCCAAGTTGGCTTTCGAATCCATCGACGGTTAATTGTTGAGTAGGTACTTGAGCAATCGCGCCGTTGCATAGAAGTGCATCGATTCGGTCTACCTGGCTAAGCAGTTCTTTTGCAGCTGCCTTGAC
>NZ_JAWJBP010000678.1:0-261 GCF_046535935.1 Tritonibacter sp. SIMBA_163 | reverse complement strand
CGAGGAGGTCGCGCGCGCCGGCGGCGGTATCGTCTCTTCGGTGAAGGCCACGAACGCGCTCTCGGTCGATGGCCTGGTGAAGGCTGCCCTGCCTCGACTGGACACGCTGCTCGCGGAGGGTGTTTCCACGATCGAGATCAAGTCGGGCTATGGGCTCTCGATCACCGGCGAACTCAACATGCTGCGGGCGGCCCGCGCGCTGGAGACGCTCCGTCCCGTCCGGGTCGTGACGTCTTATCTGGCAGCGCATGCCACGCCTCC
>NZ_JAWJBP010000677.1:0-261 GCF_046535935.1 Tritonibacter sp. SIMBA_163 | reverse complement strand
ATTCCATGAACTAACCTCCGCTTAAATAGTTACTTATGAATTTGATAAGGAATTTTCTTTTTCTTTAAGTATTCCTTTAAGTTCTTAGTGATACCTATCTTACCAGTTTTGGCACTTTTAAAAAAGTGCCACTTTACGCCTTTAACTCTGCCTTCACTTCTTAACCTGGCATCTTTATCAATTTGTTTTCTCACAAAGTTTGATAAACTTGTATAGCCAACTTTAGATTCGTGTGCAACACCTTTTTTTGAAACATAAGCA
>NZ_JAWJBP010000676.1:0-261 GCF_046535935.1 Tritonibacter sp. SIMBA_163 | reverse complement strand
CCGAGGCCGACTATCAGCGACTCGTCGCTGCGGAATTCGAAGGAGTGCCGGCATGAGCGCCGCCACTCGGGCAGAGGTCTGCGCGATCGCGTGCGCCGAGGCGTACCGAGGCAACGGTGAAGTGATCGCGAGCGCATTCGGCGTGATACCTGCAATCGGTGTGCGATTGGCGCGTCACACTTTCGAACCCGATCTCGTTTTGTCCGACGGAGAGGCGTCAGCCGTGCGCGGCACCTGGGCCGTCGACGGAACTCCGGCAGG
>NZ_JAWJBP010000675.1:0-261 GCF_046535935.1 Tritonibacter sp. SIMBA_163 | reverse complement strand
ACTCCAAATGGCTGATGAAAAGATCACCAACGACATCCAGCAGGCGCTCGAAAAGCAGATCGCTGACATGCGCAGTGAACTGAAACGTCTTTCCAAATCGCTGGCGTCCCAATCCGGTGACCTGAGGGAACGTGCGGAAGATGCGCTGGACGATGCATCCGGTCGTTTCCGTAACGCGGCGCAAGCGGTGCGTGAACGCGGCCAGGTGGTAGCCGAAACTGTGCGCGAAAATCCCGGTACGGCTACAACGCTCTTCGGAAC
>NZ_JAWJBP010000674.1:0-261 GCF_046535935.1 Tritonibacter sp. SIMBA_163 | reverse complement strand
CGCGCATCCGCGGCCTCCCGCGCGAACTGGACCACGCGTTGGGTGTCGGTCGAGATCGGATAGGCGCCCGCGACCAGCCGGCGGCCGAACGCCATGATCGTCCCGTCTGGATCGACCCGGCCGCCGACCTCGACCCGGATGTAGTGCTGGAAGTTCGACAGGTCGCGTTCGGTCTGAAAACCGAGCAGGTCGTAGGCGCACATCTGCTTGACGATGTCGCGGTGGTTGGGCAGCGCCAGGAAAACCTCCAGCGCCGGCCAG
>NZ_JAWJBP010000673.1:0-261 GCF_046535935.1 Tritonibacter sp. SIMBA_163 | reverse complement strand
GCACCGACTTCACGTCGTAGTGGTCGGTGGCGACGTTGTCCGCGACGATCGCGAACGCGAGTTTCTTCGACGGCACGTAGACGACCTTGAACAGCTGCGTCGGCACGAACACGCGCGTCGGCCCGATCGTCTGCAACTGTCCGCCGATGAACATCGGGCCGGTGACCACGTAGATGTCGTCGTACTTCATCGACAGCTTGCGCACGGCCGTTTCGATGCGCGACCACATGCGCTGATTATTCTCGCGGTTCTGCGGCACGA
>NZ_JAWJBP010000672.1:0-261 GCF_046535935.1 Tritonibacter sp. SIMBA_163 | reverse complement strand
ATTACATCGGTAAACTCCGGCTGTTCGCCGAATTTTCAGAGGACGAAGATATCACCGCTTATGCCAACGCCATCGAAATCCATTATTTCAATTCTTTCACCCATGAATATGAAAAAGCAGATCAATTGCTTGAAGAAAACCGTAAGCAGATGGGGATGGACGATTATTACTATTTGGAAAAAGGAAAAGCATTATATGGAATGAAACACTATGCTGAAGCCCTGGATTGCTTTAAACAACATCACATGAACCCTTTTATGC
>NZ_JAWJBP010000671.1:0-261 GCF_046535935.1 Tritonibacter sp. SIMBA_163 | reverse complement strand
GCGGACCGCGCATCCTGTTCTACAGCCACGACACCTTCGGGCTGGGACATCCGCGCCGCTCTCGTGCCCTGGCCGCCGCGATCACCTCTGCGGATCGCACCGCCTCTGCGGTGATCCTGACCGGCTCGCCGGTGGCGGGGCGCTTTGCTTTCCCAAACCGGGTCGATCACATGCGTCTGCCCGGCGGCCGCAAACGCTCCGATGGGTCCTACGCCAGCCGCACCATGGGCATGAATATCGAGGAAACCACCGAATTGCGTG
>NZ_JAWJBP010000670.1:0-261 GCF_046535935.1 Tritonibacter sp. SIMBA_163 | reverse complement strand
ACATCGCCTTGCTATTACCGGTTTACCTTTAGAAGGGGAATTGCGCCAACTCATTGATCGACAATTGAAAACAGTTCCCATACCCCCAGCAGGGCTAGTCTTAACCAGCAAACTCGCTGAAATTCTTCATTTACAACCTGGGGATTTTGTTCAGGTAGAAGTTTTAGAAGCAGAACAACCGAAACGACAGTTGCAAGTTACAGGTTTGGTGGATGAAATGATTGGTTTATCCGCATACATGAATATCGACGCTTTAAACCA
>NZ_JAWJBP010000669.1:0-261 GCF_046535935.1 Tritonibacter sp. SIMBA_163 | reverse complement strand
GGCGGCCTGCCCATCCCCGACATTCATCACATCAACCAGCCTAACTGGTGGACCGAAGGGGCTGACCACGATCCTGAGGAGTTCGGCCTCGCTCGGGCGCAGGAGCTTGAACAGGCGATCCTTGAGCTCGGTGAAGACCGCGTCGCCGCGTTTATCGCGGAGCCGGTGCAGGGGGCTGGGGGCGCGATTGTGCCACCTGCGAGCTATTGGCCGGAAATCCAGCGCATCTGCGATAAATATGAGATCCTGTTGATCGCGGAC
>NZ_JAWJBP010000668.1:0-261 GCF_046535935.1 Tritonibacter sp. SIMBA_163 | reverse complement strand
GGTGCTGGCGGCACACAAGGGGCTGACACCGCTGGCGCCTTTCGTGATGACTGGCGTGCTGGGCGGGTTCACCACATTCGCGGCCTTCTCACTGGAGGCCGTCACCTTGATCGAGCGTGGGGCCATCGGGCATGCCGCGCTGTATATTGGCCTCTCCGTAGGCCTGTCCATTGCAGCCCTTGCCCTTGGCATGATGGCGGCCAGAGGGGTGCTGACATGAGCGGCGTGCAGATGATCACCGTCACCGAAGACGACGGCGGC
>NZ_JAWJBP010000667.1:0-262 GCF_046535935.1 Tritonibacter sp. SIMBA_163 | reverse complement strand
CAATAAGGTATATTTACGTCCCTTTGTGCAATGGAAGAAGGATTTACATCTTTCCTTGTTTTATCCAGCTTGCTATTTGATAGGATTCGAAAAAGTTCACTAATAAAAGAAGCAGCAAACCAATGATCCAAATCCCCAAATAACTAATTTCTTGCATGGTTTGAGCATTAACAATCATAACCCATAACACTCCGATGGCTAAAAGATAGAGCAAAATATTAGGCACAATCCACATCATTTTTACTCCCATATCTTTCATATT
>NZ_JAWJBP010000666.1:0-262 GCF_046535935.1 Tritonibacter sp. SIMBA_163 | reverse complement strand
CAGTAAAAATTAAAAAATCTATTTCAGTAGCCTCTTCAAAAAAGTAATCATTGAACTTGTTTAAACATATTTCAAATAGTTCTTCTTTTTCATTTTCGGGAATTAAATCATACTTTAACATTCCTATAATTACTTTGTATGAATCCTTTGAGTACAATATTAAATATTTTCTCCCTAGTGATCTTATTACCGCTGGCTCTTCTATATACTGTAATATATTTACATCTTTATGCAATAAAGCTCCTAATAACATTGTATTTTC
>NZ_JAWJBP010000665.1:0-262 GCF_046535935.1 Tritonibacter sp. SIMBA_163 | reverse complement strand
CTCGGTCCCTGGCTTTTTCCTATTCGCCGATCAACCCTTACTTCCCGATGCCAGGGCAAGCTTGCGGCATACGATCATCTGATTTTTGCTAATGCACAGTCCCCTATTAAAGGCACAAAGAAGCTTATTTAGTCGCCCTCAAAAGGACTCTCTATTCCTGGCGCAGCTTCGACCGGAAACTTCGTGAAAAAGGTGGTGCCTTCAACGCCCGTTTCGATGCTGATCGTTACGCAGTGGCTGCACGCCACAACGCAACGATCAG
>NZ_JAWJBP010000664.1:0-262 GCF_046535935.1 Tritonibacter sp. SIMBA_163 | reverse complement strand
CCCGTAAACGGAGACCGTCCATGAGCCAGCCAGCACCTCAGCCGCTTGCGCCCCCGGCGATCGACCGCAAATGGTGGCACACCGCCACCGTCTACCAGATCTATCCGCGCAGCTTCTGCGACAGCGATGGCGATGGCGTCGGCGACATTCAGGGCATCATCTCCAGGCTGGATTACCTTCAGTCGCTCGGGATCACGGTCATCTGGCTCTCGCCGATCTTCACCTCACCGATGGACGACAACGGCTACGACATCTCCGATTA
>NZ_JAWJBP010000663.1:0-262 GCF_046535935.1 Tritonibacter sp. SIMBA_163 | reverse complement strand
ATTCGTACTTGTTGTCTTTTGAGCGCAAGATGGTAACAACCATGCTGTCTCCAATGCTCATTGACGTTCCTTCAGGATGATTTGTTTTGACCAACTTTGCGCTGTAAGTGCAGCTATCGATCCAGTTGATGGAATATTCATCGATGAAATCTTCGCCTGATTTTTGGCTGTATTCCTTTTGAGTTGTTTCGGTTCTTAGAATGCGCACCTTGCTTTTTTCACTAAATGAAAACTCACCGGTTTTGAACTTTGAACAATTTAC
>NZ_JAWJBP010000662.1:0-262 GCF_046535935.1 Tritonibacter sp. SIMBA_163 | reverse complement strand
CGATCAGCTCGCCCATGATCCGGTCCTTCGTCCTGCTGATCCCGTCCGGTGCCGGTTCGCCCGTGGCGTCCGAGAGGACTGTGGCGAACCGCGCGCAAATACGGGCACCCGCGCGGCAGCGTTTGCCGTCGGCGCCGTCTTTCATTAGCTTAGCGCGTACGCCGCCGGGCGCAACGGAAAGCCCGCCTGTTCTGCGCACACGCTCGGTCGGCCCAGGTCCGTTGCGACGAAGGTTTCACGTTGAAGAAGCTGATCTACGCCC
>NZ_JAWJBP010000661.1:0-262 GCF_046535935.1 Tritonibacter sp. SIMBA_163 | reverse complement strand
ATCGGCCGGCGGGCGTGCTTGGCGAACAGAACCGTGCCGGTCGCGTAGTCGAGCGCCACGGCCTCGCGCGCCTCGGTCTCGAACGCGCGCGCAATGCCGGGCGCGGCCGACAGCGTCAGTGCCGCCAGCGCAAGGGCTACGATCCAGACGACGACGCCCTGACGCATCGCGCTAGATCAGCCCGCCGGTCCTGAACAACGCGACCAGGACCAGAACCGGAATGGTCGAGAACAGCAGCGCGAGCGGCCATTCGACCTTGCCG
>NZ_JAWJBP010000660.1:0-262 GCF_046535935.1 Tritonibacter sp. SIMBA_163 | reverse complement strand
GATCCAATCCTGCGCGATTTTCTCGTTAACCGTGCAAGACCGTTTATCTATTCGACCGCGCCCTCCCCCTTGCAGGTATCAGCAACACGGCTGGCGCTGAAAACAATGGTAGCAGATGAACAGCGGCGGCAGGAATTGCACCGGCTTATCGCTTTCGCCAATGTGCGTTTCGCCGATCTTTTCGGCAGTCCCGGCAGCGGAACGCAGATATTACCGCTCATCATCGGCGACGCCGACCGCACCTTGCGCATTGCATACCGGA
>NZ_JAWJBP010000659.1:0-262 GCF_046535935.1 Tritonibacter sp. SIMBA_163 | reverse complement strand
CCGATGACGTTGATCAGGCCTTCACGGGCAAATTCGGCCACCTGCCGTGCCATGTCCGAAGGCGACTCGTCGTACTGGCCGAATTCATTCGGAAGTCCGGCGTTCGGATAGGCGCAGATGAAGGTATCGGCGACGCCGGAAAGCTCCTGCAGGTGCGGCAGCATGGCATCGGCGCCAAGCGCGCAGTTCAGGCCGATGGTGAAGGGATTGGCATGCCGGACCGAATACCAGAACGCCGACGGCGTCTGCCCGGACAGCGTTC
>NZ_JAWJBP010000658.1:0-262 GCF_046535935.1 Tritonibacter sp. SIMBA_163 | reverse complement strand
ATTCTTGCTGTACGGTTTTACGGGTATTTTGCAACATTGAATCAATGTTAGTTAATGTTCCATTCAAGTTATCGCTGGCGTTACTCATTATGTCAGAGGCTTCATTACCAACACGAGTCAGGGTATTTGATTGTTCTACAAAGGCATGATTCGCTTCCTGTAAAATGTCTTGAGTAGAGGTTTGCACTTCTTCAAGCATTGTTTTTTGCTGTTGCGCTTGGGTAGTGAGCGCTTGTTCTAAGTCTTCTCGTATTCCTCGGAA
>NZ_JAWJBP010000657.1:0-262 GCF_046535935.1 Tritonibacter sp. SIMBA_163 | reverse complement strand
GAACGCCTCCGGCCCTACGACGACGACCCCCGGATGCACCGCGTCCGCTACGAGACCCTCGCCACCGACCCCGAGGGCGAAATCGAAGGCGTGTGCCGCTTCCTCGGCGAGCGCTTCGACCCCGCCCTCCTCAACGACCGCACCGCGGCCCCGGTGCAGGCGCCCGCGAGCGAGGCCCGCGATCAGAAGCTCGAGGCGTGGCGGCGCGAGCACCATCAAAAGTCGCTGCAGCGGGTCTCCGCCGACTCCCTGGAGAAGTGGC
>NZ_JAWJBP010000656.1:0-262 GCF_046535935.1 Tritonibacter sp. SIMBA_163 | reverse complement strand
ATCCAGGGGGCGCTCTGGGACCCGGACGCGGGCCTCGTGACCCCGCGCTCGCAGACCGTCGCGGGCGAGATGGTCCAGGCGGCCGAGAAGACCGGCAAGCTGGAGACTTTTCCCAACACACCCTGCACCGGCCTCGAGATCGAGAACGGCCGCATCAAGGGCGTACACACGAGCCGCGGCTACATCGAGACCGACAAGGTCGTCGTTTGCGCGGGGCTGTGGGGGCGCCTGATCGCCGAGATGGCGGGCGAGGACCTGCCGG
>NZ_JAWJBP010000655.1:0-262 GCF_046535935.1 Tritonibacter sp. SIMBA_163 | reverse complement strand
CAGCAGTCGGTCACGATCGGCGGGGAAACCGAACAGGCCTATGGCACCGCCTGCCGTCAGCCGGACGGGACTTGGAAGATCCAGTAGCCCAACCTACCTGAAGCTTGGACGCAGTTGATTAAAAATTAATCACCTCGCGCGCCAGGATACGCGCCGGCCACCGGGCGTCCAAGGCGCGCGAGGCCGCTGGCCTGATACCGTACACGCAAGGACGACGGGACGAAGCACCGCCCCATGAAAGATCTGTACAAAGTTCTCGGCG
>NZ_JAWJBP010000654.1:0-262 GCF_046535935.1 Tritonibacter sp. SIMBA_163 | reverse complement strand
AGCAGCATTTGGCTGGTCGGTGGACTTGCTCGGGCCGAGGGCGATCGGCGAGCGCGGGCCGAGGAATGAGGAAATGAATGCCATGGTCGCTTGGAGGTTCGGTGGGACACCGTGGCCGCCCGGCGGGCAAGCCGTGCCGTGCGTCCAAGACTTAGGTGCACCCGACGGCCGGCGATTTGCTGCGTCAGTTCCTCACGCTTGCGTTGCGAATTCCGCAAGGGTGGCGGCCGACGGCACCGCGGCCTGGCCGGGCTGGTGCCAG
>NZ_JAWJBP010000653.1:0-262 GCF_046535935.1 Tritonibacter sp. SIMBA_163 | reverse complement strand
ACCGCAATTGCAATTTCAGAAAAAACGTGGCTGATTATTCTAGGAGGAACCATTGGTGTTCTGACTTTGCGGTTTCTAGCTGGGTTATTTATCCGTTGGTTAGATGAATATGTCCATCTTGAAGATGCGGGTTATATCACAGTGGGCTTTGTGGGCTTACGACTGTTATTACGGGTGGTTGCTCCCAGTTTAGTGCCTCCGCAATGGCTGTTAATTAGTGCCGTCGCGATCGTTTTTGCGTGGGGATTTTCGGAGAAGAACC
>NZ_JAWJBP010000652.1:0-262 GCF_046535935.1 Tritonibacter sp. SIMBA_163 | reverse complement strand
CTGCCCGCTCGGCGGCGAAGAGCAGCTTCGCCGACGACCGCGTGTTCATCGAGAAGTTCATCGACGAGCCGCGCCACATCGAAATCCAGGTGCTGGCCGACGCGCACGGCAACGTCGTCCACCTGGGCGAGCGCGAATGCTCGATCCAGCGCCGCCACCAGAAGGTGATCGAGGAGGCGCCGTCGCCCTTCATGGACCCGGAGACCCGGGAGAAGATGGGCGAGCAGGCCAAGGCGCTGGCGCGCGCGGTGGGCTACGTTAC
>NZ_JAWJBP010000651.1:0-262 GCF_046535935.1 Tritonibacter sp. SIMBA_163 | reverse complement strand
GACAAGCCGTCGTAAGCTTTTTTCGCTACACTGGTGTGAAAGGAGATGATATCGTGGAAAAGCCTATCATTACCGTGGAACAGTATGAAGCGCAAGTCATCTATGTGCGTTTTAGGGGAACGTACGTCCAGTTCAGGAAAAACAGCCGCAAGATGTTTAATGAACTCTTTGCCTATGCTGAGAAGTACGCATTAATAAAAGAAGGGTTCACGAAAGTCCTGACGATCTACCACGACAATCCCTTTATCACCGACGCGTCCAA
>NZ_JAWJBP010000650.1:0-262 GCF_046535935.1 Tritonibacter sp. SIMBA_163 | reverse complement strand
CTGGGCGCGCAGGTCGATCTCGTCGAGGACGGAATCGAGCCGGGGGTCGTCGACCTGCTCGCGAACCGCGCGAACCCGCTCGGCGACCGATTTCAGCCGGTCCGCCGGGACCTCGCCCAGGAGGATGTCGCGCCGCAGCGCCTCCAGCGAATCGAGGATCGCGTCGGCCCGCTCGCGTGCGCGGGCATGGCGGGCCCGCCGGTCGTCGGCGGCCGGAACCTCCTGCAGGGCGAGCAGCGCGTCCGTCGCGCCGGCGCGGGCC
>NZ_JAWJBP010000649.1:0-262 GCF_046535935.1 Tritonibacter sp. SIMBA_163 | reverse complement strand
AACGCAGCCCTTCTCCCGTTAAATACCATCGGCCAAGTGTGCAATGTTGATGATCCGTTAACGGCTCATCCAGCGAGGCCGACAGCAACTGATGATAGAGGCGGCTTTTCCACACGGCGTGTTCCAGCTTGGTTGCATGTAAACACGCCGTTGTGGTGCTGTGATGAATCACCTTGTACATATGCCTGGCCTGATCGGTGAGTTGCTCAATCACCTGCTCCGCTTCTTGGGCGGCGCTGGCTAGCGCAGAAGCCGTTGCGCG
>NZ_JAWJBP010000648.1:0-262 GCF_046535935.1 Tritonibacter sp. SIMBA_163 | reverse complement strand
CTCCAAATATGGCTCGACTATGGCCGACGGCCATTACGGAGAGGTTGATGTATCACCAGAATCAATGGAGAGGCTGCAAAATATCCTTCAGAACACATTAGAGTTATTCAATTGGCATGGGCCGAAACAGCACGAACCGAGCGTTTGAGCATGCCCAATACTAGAAAAGGACGCTCCCTATGGCGCATATGCCATGGCATATTGTTCCTCGATGCGGCCACACCTTCTTTTGAGAAACTAGCTAGTTATACAGCTATCTATC
>NZ_JAWJBP010000647.1:0-262 GCF_046535935.1 Tritonibacter sp. SIMBA_163 | reverse complement strand
CTAAAAGAAAATGGTTGGAAAAGTTTTAACGATATTATAAATGAGTGAGTTAGCTCTTAAGTTGATTATCAATGTATAGTAGTAATTCTAAAAGATTCAACTAATATAGCTCGATTTTCAATCTTAATAATGCCTTATCCGTTTTTTAATAATTAAAGAAAGTGTCAATAGTTTTCCTTAGAACTGCATTTTTAATATTATTTGATATGACTTATAGAGAAGTGAAGTGTATATAAATATTGTCCTCACAAATTAATTTGAG
>NZ_JAWJBP010000646.1:0-262 GCF_046535935.1 Tritonibacter sp. SIMBA_163 | reverse complement strand
ATAAAATTTTTGAGAGCGAGGTTATATTTAATGGTTTTTGAAATTACCACTCACCAACAAAAAACAGCAATTGTTTTGATGAGTTTAGGTTTGTTGGGCTGGGGATATCCCACTCAAACTCAAACTAAACCCGTTGCTTTCGCTGATTCAGAGATCTCCGCTCAGACTATCCAATTAGAGTTACCGTCACAAGAAGAACCTAGTGGCGGACTGATTGCGGTAGATGTGAATAATGATGATCATAAAGACTTCATCGTGACTC
>NZ_JAWJBP010000645.1:0-262 GCF_046535935.1 Tritonibacter sp. SIMBA_163 | reverse complement strand
ATCGCATCCGCACCAACCCTGGCGGCCCTCTTGGCATCTTCCTCATCGAAGATGCCCTTCAGGATCACCTTGCCGCCCCACATCTCCTTGAGCTTTTCGATCGTGCCCCAGTCGAGCGAGGGGTCGAATTGTTCGGCGGTCCATGCGCCGAGTGATGAGGCATCGGAAATGCCTTCACCATGGCCGACAATATTGCCGAAGTTGCGCCGCTTCGCGCTCAACATTTCGATCCCCAGGCCCATTTGGTCATCAGGTTCGCGAT
>NZ_JAWJBP010000644.1:0-262 GCF_046535935.1 Tritonibacter sp. SIMBA_163 | reverse complement strand
CCGTCCATTGAGCGACGCTCCAGGGATATTTCGCAGCTACAGGGAACTGACATGCGTTTCACGATCAAACTAAAACTGGCCTTGACCTTCGGCCTCATCATCCTGATGACCTGCGGCATGGCCGTGCTTGCCATATCCAACCTTTCCGGGTTGAACATGGCCATCACCGACATCGTCGAGGGGCCGGCTGCGAACCTTCGCAATTCCAGCGACCTGTCCGACTCGGTCTATCTGTCCGTCCGGGCGGAAAAGAATGCGATCC
>NZ_JAWJBP010000643.1:0-262 GCF_046535935.1 Tritonibacter sp. SIMBA_163 | reverse complement strand
CGTCAACATGCTGCCCGCGGGCGCACGTCGCATCGTGGGCCTGATCGCTGCGGCTGTCTGTAGCGCCTTCTCGCTGCTGATGCTGAAGGGCGCCTATGACTACTGGGCCGTGTTTGCGGATCTGCCGCCCGCCTCGGGCCGTTGGTTCCCCACCGGGTTTGATACCTCCGCGCGCAGTCAGAGCTTTTACGAGGTGCAGAATGTGCCGATGCTCAGGTTTCTGCGCTTTCTGGAGGTTCTGATCAACTACGGCGACTCCTAC
>NZ_JAWJBP010000642.1:0-262 GCF_046535935.1 Tritonibacter sp. SIMBA_163 | reverse complement strand
CTATGAACCAGAAAAGAAAATACTTCATATATACGATGATAGATCGCACTTTAGTACCAGTGCCGTAAACTCAGTTAATGAAATTGTTGCTGAGATTGACAAAATCATCACAGGAGAGGTCAAGGGATTAAACAAATTCACTCAAAATTTCATCTCTCTTTTTTCTAAGCAGGAGCCTGTAAAAATTATTATCTATACTGAAGCTGGAGACCTTGGAGGATCAGGTACAAATAACTTCGGTGACCCGTTACGCATACAAGCC
>NZ_JAWJBP010000641.1:0-263 GCF_046535935.1 Tritonibacter sp. SIMBA_163 | reverse complement strand
ATATCTATTCCTATTTCTTGCCAACCGTCTTTAATCGATGAGAAATATTGGTCGTAAAGACTTTCTATATTAGCAATACTCTGTAAAGTACCTTCCTCTTTTGTGAGTTTAGCAGCCATGACTGCCAATCTAGGGTTTCCTCGACTAAGCTCAGCAATTCTATCTAAAGCTAGGTAGTGACCAATGCTATACTCAGCTCTAACTAAGTCTTTAATTTGGTCGTCAGTAAATGGTTCTACTTCTATGAGAGTAGGCTCTCCAAT
>NZ_JAWJBP010000640.1:0-263 GCF_046535935.1 Tritonibacter sp. SIMBA_163 | reverse complement strand
AGACTTTCTTTATTCTTAATAAGCTTATCTATTAATAGATCCTTTTCTTTTAAGAATTTCGTAATTTTATTCTGTAATTCTATTGGTGGAATTAATAATTGGATGTTTTGAATATCGCCTTTAGAAATACCAAACCTTGTAACTCCTCTAGCACTTATCCAAAAATGTTCTTTAAATCCATAAGAATAGAGTAAATAATACAAATATAACCCTTTAACAACATTAACGTTTGGTCTGATTAAAGCTAGGTGATAACCACACAC
>NZ_JAWJBP010000639.1:0-263 GCF_046535935.1 Tritonibacter sp. SIMBA_163 | reverse complement strand
ATACTGCGATATCGCCACTCTTGTCTTTCACCGCCATCACTAAGGTGGAGACGATGTTGAAACAGGCCACGCCAATCACCAGTACCATCGCCAGATACATAATGGCGCGGATCATCTGGATATCGCGATACATATAGCCGTAAGTACCAATCCAACTTTTAATATAAACATAGCTGTTGGTCACTTCACCCGCATCGCGTACCAGCTTATTGGCGTTGAAAACATCCGTCATTTTAAGGGCAATACCTGACACGCTGGAACCC
>NZ_JAWJBP010000638.1:0-263 GCF_046535935.1 Tritonibacter sp. SIMBA_163 | reverse complement strand
CGTTATAAACACGCTGCCGTTCCTCCAAGACCCGCGCAAGCCCTGGGTACTGGCGCGCGAAGGCAGGAGCGAGGCGCATAAGCGGCGTCTGGCGCTTCCTATAGCTTTTTTCCCGTGTCATCACAACGATCGGCTTGGTCACCCCATCTGACAAGGCTTGTTTGATCGGCAGCGGATCGGCGAGGCTGCCGTCCATTAAAAGGCGCCCGCCAAATTCTACAGGGCGCGACATAAACGGCAGTGAGCTCGATGCCCGCACGACC
>NZ_JAWJBP010000637.1:0-263 GCF_046535935.1 Tritonibacter sp. SIMBA_163 | reverse complement strand
GCTGACGCTGATCGCCGCGATCCTTGCGGGCGTCGGGCTGGCGTTGCTGCTTGCCTTGCTGATTGCGCCGATCACGGCCTTGATCGCCGGTCTCTTCCTCGACGACGTTGCCGAGGTGGTGGAGAAGCGGGATTACCCGACGGATGTTCCCGGCACGCCGATGCCGCTCGGTCAGGCCATCATCGGCTCGCTGCAGTTTCTCGGCGTCGTCATCATCGGCAATATCATCGCCCTGCTGCTCCTCTTCATTCCCGGCATCAACC
>NZ_JAWJBP010000636.1:0-263 GCF_046535935.1 Tritonibacter sp. SIMBA_163 | reverse complement strand
AGACGCTGGCCGCGCAATTCAGCAGCATGACGACGGTGCAGGGCGGCAAGATCGACGGATTCGCGCAACAGCTCGACGCGGTGCGTCACAGTCTGCAACAGCAGGCGCAACAGGCGCGCGATGAACAGGGGCGCTCGCTCAAGCAGTTCGGCGATACGCTCAGCCTGCAACTCGGGCACCTCACCGAGGCGAGCGACCGGCGCTTCGCCGAAGTTCGCGCGACCATCGAGCAGCGGCTGAAGGACATCGAGGCGAACAACGCG
>NZ_JAWJBP010000635.1:0-263 GCF_046535935.1 Tritonibacter sp. SIMBA_163 | reverse complement strand
CGGGTCCGCGACCGGGTCGCGCTCGCGGTGCGCCTGCGCCTCGAGCAGAACGAGCAGCACCAGGAAGCGCTGCGCCGCGCGCTGTCCTACCTCGCCATGCCGCAGAACGCCGGTCTCTCACTGAAGCTGCTCTACCGCACGGTCGATGCCATCTGGATCGCCGCCGGCGACGCTTCCAGCGACTATTACTTCTACAGCAAGCGGGCGCTGCTCGCCGGGGTCTATTCCTCCACACTGCTGTACTGGCTGGAGGATCGCTCGCC
>NZ_JAWJBP010000634.1:0-263 GCF_046535935.1 Tritonibacter sp. SIMBA_163 | reverse complement strand
GGCCTTTGCCGTGCACATGGGCGGTGATGGTTTCCGCCTCCGTATCCGGCTCCCAGGCCACCATCAGGTTCGGCCGCGGCGCAAGCATCGTGTCCGGCGTCAGCCGGTCGAGGCCCATGACCGCCTGCAACTGTCCCGCCAGCAGGCCGTGGCGGGTGGAGATGATGTCGTCGGCGAAACGCTGCAGCAGCGCATCGGTCGGTGCCAGGGTCGGCACTTTGCGATGCAGCGCGCCAAGCCGGTCGCCCAGCGCTTCGGCCGCC
>NZ_JAWJBP010000633.1:0-263 GCF_046535935.1 Tritonibacter sp. SIMBA_163 | reverse complement strand
CGGACCAAGCGAGCGGCTGAGAGGGGCGGTGCCATTGGGTTTCTCGAAAAGCCGATTAGCCCAGCAGCACTTCTCGCATTGATTTCATCGTCCGGAGGACAATAGGAAATGAGTTCGCAGCAAGTTAGTCATTTGCCGGTTCTCGACCTCAACCCACAAGACGGTCCTTACTTGGCCTTACGATGAAGAGACAAAGGATGCCAAATCGACCAATAGTCTCACGACAACTTATGGCTGCCAACTGTAACCTTTCATTCAGTGGC
>NZ_JAWJBP010000632.1:0-263 GCF_046535935.1 Tritonibacter sp. SIMBA_163 | reverse complement strand
CCTGGGAATCGGACGACGGCACGCGGCTGCGCTTCTTCCTGCGGCGCCTGGCCGACGGGCAGGAGATCCTGCGCACCGAGGGCAAGGCCCGCCTGGCGCCGGGCGAGGGCGGGGAGGCCATCTACAGCACGCCGGCCGAGCGCACGGTCGACCTGCCGCCCGATACGCTGTTTCCCAAGACCCATACCGAGGAAATCGTCCGGACCGCGGCGGACGGCGGCACGCTGCTGTGGCGCCACATCTTCGACGGCACCGGCGAGAAC
>NZ_JAWJBP010000631.1:0-263 GCF_046535935.1 Tritonibacter sp. SIMBA_163 | reverse complement strand
GCATCGTGTTCCAGAACTACGCCCTGTTCCCGCACAAGACGATCTTCGAAAACGTCGCCTTCGGTCTGAAGTACCGGGATGTCAACAAGGAAACCGCGCGCAAGAAGGTGCGCGAGGCCCTGCAGCTGGTGCAGCTGCCGCACGTCGAGGACCGCGTGCCCAAGCAACTGTCCGGCGGCCAGCAGCAGCGCATCGCCCTCGCCCGGGCGATCGTGATCGAACCCGACGTCTTGCTGCTCGACGAGCCGTTGAGCGCGCTCGAC
>NZ_JAWJBP010000630.1:0-263 GCF_046535935.1 Tritonibacter sp. SIMBA_163 | reverse complement strand
CTTCACCCTGATGCGCCTCGCCACCGGCCTTGGCCGGACCGATGCGGCGGCCGTGGCCGCGCACTACGGCTCGATCAGCGTCGTCACGTTCGTGGCCGGCAGCCAATTCGTGTTGATGTCCGGGCTTGGCTATAGCGGCAGCATGGTGGCGGTAATGGCCCTGATGGAAACGCCGGCCATCGTCGTCGGCCTGGTGCTGGCGAGAGGCGGTGGGGCACCGCTTGCCCCGTCGCGGCGGCGCGCCGCCCGGCGCAAACTGATCC
>NZ_JAWJBP010000629.1:0-263 GCF_046535935.1 Tritonibacter sp. SIMBA_163 | reverse complement strand
CAACAGGATCCTTCGTACCCACCTCACCCATGGCCTGTCCCTTCTTCACCGATGCGGTGCACGAGACCAGCGGCAGCCTCTGCATCGGCTTCGTCATGCGTCACCAGGATGACCGGCAGTCCGGCATCGCGCGCCTTGGCGAAGACGAGATCGCGCATTTGCGCGCGCAGGTCCGTGTCGAGCTTGGAAAAGGGCTCGTCCAGGAGAAGCAACCTTGGACGCGAAACCAGTACTCGCGCCAGGGCGACGCGCACTTTCTGTCC
>NZ_JAWJBP010000628.1:0-263 GCF_046535935.1 Tritonibacter sp. SIMBA_163 | reverse complement strand
ACTGGACCTTTACGATCCTGGACTGGCAGTTCATCAACGCTTTCGCGCTGCCTGGCGGTTACGTCTATGTCACCCGCTGTCTGATCACGCTGGCTGAAAACGAGGCGCAGCTGGCCGGCGTACTGGCACACGAGATCGGCCACGTCACCGCGCGCCACTCCGCAGAGCGCTATGGCAGCAGCCAGATCGCCGGTCTGGCGACTGTGCTCAGCGGCATACTGTTGGGCCAAGCCGGGGCGCAGGCCACAGGGGGGCTGTCGCAG
>NZ_JAWJBP010000627.1:0-263 GCF_046535935.1 Tritonibacter sp. SIMBA_163 | reverse complement strand
TAATACCATATTTCTTTTTTATTAAATATGCTGCACCTCCATCGCTGAAAAGAGTATGCGCATGAACTACATTTATATTGCTGTTTAAATTTATTTTATTTTCAATGTCTATCATTGTTTTTCTAACTTTACTAAAATACATAAAGCGATGATACTTCTTCAAAATCGGACTATAAATTATAGGTATATTATTGTTATTAACTTTATGGAAACCCATAAGCTTCCTATCCTTAATCGGCACATATACTGTTTGACCGATTCCA
>NZ_JAWJBP010000626.1:0-263 GCF_046535935.1 Tritonibacter sp. SIMBA_163 | reverse complement strand
ATTTACTCCATGTTGTGGCAGCAAACAATGTTTCAACTGTTAATTCCTGCCAGAATTGCGATTCACTAAGCCTTTGTTCCGTCCATTCGTTCCAGTAAGTTCTTAGCGTTATGATACGGTATCATAGTGCCAATATAATTCATGCAACCAAATGAGAAAAAGAAAATTCCTACCATTTGATTCTTCTCATGCAATACCACGAACGCTCTATCAGTAAATTCATCGTGTTTTGTTGGAAGAACTATTTTTTGAAATTTTTCGGC
>NZ_JAWJBP010000625.1:0-263 GCF_046535935.1 Tritonibacter sp. SIMBA_163 | reverse complement strand
ATTGTCTCTATCGGCATGTGCTGGGGAGTCCGTCATGGCGGGGCGATCATAGCCACCGCACCAGCGCGTGCAACCAACGCTCCGGGGTTTGATCTGTCGATTGACCCAAACCTAGTTGCCGACGCTTAATGCCGCCGGCAACAGAGGTTAGCGATGCGTCCAAATACCGTCTTCTGTATCGACGGACACGCCTGCGGCAACCCGGTACGGCTGGTCGCTGGCGGCGGGCCGGCGCTGGACGGGGCGACGATGAGTGCGCGCCG
>NZ_JAWJBP010000624.1:0-263 GCF_046535935.1 Tritonibacter sp. SIMBA_163 | reverse complement strand
CTGTCCTCGCCATTATTCTGGCCACTAGCATGGGCCACTTCCTGAACGACATGATGCAGTCGCTCCTTCCGGCCATCTATCCGATGCTGAAGGACAATTACAGCCTGTCATTCTGGCAGATCGGACTTCTGACCTTCACGTTCCAGATGACGGCATCGATCCTGCAGCCGCTCGTAGGTATCTACACCGACCGCAAGCCGATGCCTTATTCACTGCCCTTCGGCATGGGTTGCACGCTTGTCGGCCTCGTCTTTCTGGCGACC
>NZ_JAWJBP010000623.1:0-263 GCF_046535935.1 Tritonibacter sp. SIMBA_163 | reverse complement strand
ATCGCAGCAGCGCTCGCGCCGCCTACACCACCTCGGTCATCGAGTTCACGACCTTGCCGACCAGACCGTAGGCCTTGGCTTCCTCGGCCGACATCCAGAAGTTCCGGTCGGTGTCGGTCTCAATCTTCTCGTAGCTCTGGCCGGTGGCGTCGGCGAGGATGCGGTTGATGCGCTCGCGCATCTTGACGATCTCCTGCGCCTCGATGCCGATGTCGACGGCCGGGCCGCGCACGCCGCCCATGGGCTGGTGCAGCAGGAAGCGG
>NZ_JAWJBP010000622.1:0-263 GCF_046535935.1 Tritonibacter sp. SIMBA_163 | reverse complement strand
CGACCAGCTCGGCTTCGCGCGGCGCGCTGCCGGCCCGCTCCCAGATCGCCCTCACGTAGGCGTGCAGTTGGTCGGCCGCGATGCGGGGCGTGCTGGATCGAGCGAGATTGTTATCGGTCATGCGAAGTTGGGCGCTCGAAATCGAGCGCTCGAGTTGGGCACTTATCGGCAGCGAAATTCGCGACGAAGATCAGCAACGAAAATCCGCCCCCTCAAGGCGCGGCTGCAATCACCTCAGCCACCGCCGCCGTAAGTTTCCTGCC
>NZ_JAWJBP010000621.1:0-263 GCF_046535935.1 Tritonibacter sp. SIMBA_163 | reverse complement strand
CACGCGGCCGTATCCGCATCCACACGGCGGGCCGGTCGCCCGCATCGAAGACGCCCAGCACGTCGGTCCGGTCGCCACGGTTGATCCAGCGCCGGTGCTGCTTCGACAGCCGGGGGGTGACGGCCTTAACGATCTGCGAGGGCGTCAAGTGTCTCAGGTGCGGCGTCGTCAGTGTCGCCATCAGGCCAGTCCTCCACGAACCGGAGTCGGTTGGTGTCCTCGGTGGTCCAGAAGCTCCCGACGCCACGGTGGGGCGTCAGCAG
>NZ_JAWJBP010000620.1:0-263 GCF_046535935.1 Tritonibacter sp. SIMBA_163 | reverse complement strand
GCGCAGCCCGCTTCGCCGACGGCCATCAGGCCGGGAGCGATCCGCTCCGGATTGTCGCTGTCGGCGTTGAGCACCTCGCCCCAGAAATTGGTCGGTATGCCGCCCATGTTGTAGTGAACGGTCGGCAAGACCGGGATCGGCTCGCGCGTCACGTCGACACCGGCAAAGATCTTCGCGCTCTCGGAGATCCCCGGCAGCCGCTCGTGCAGGACGGCCGGATCCAGATGGTCGAGATGCAGGAAGATGTGGTCCTTGTTCTTGCC
>NZ_JAWJBP010000619.1:0-264 GCF_046535935.1 Tritonibacter sp. SIMBA_163 | reverse complement strand
CCCCGAAACGGTGCAATATACCTTTCATCTCAAATCCGATCAACAGTGGGGCTATAATTTACGCTATGAGGGCAGTAACTTGATTTTATCTCTGAAACATCCCCCAACAGCGCAATCCGTTCAACCCTTAGCTGGCATGAGAATTTTAGTTGATCCCGGTCATGGGGGTGAAGAATTAGGGGCAAAAGGACCCACAGGTTACCCCGAAAAGGCGGTTAATCTCAAAGTTTCGCAACTGTTGCAAGCAGAATTAGAACAACGGGG
>NZ_JAWJBP010000618.1:0-264 GCF_046535935.1 Tritonibacter sp. SIMBA_163 | reverse complement strand
ATTCGACATCTTGGCCTTGGACTGGCGGGTCGACCCACAGTGACCTCCGATGTGGAGAATTGGGAGTGGCGCGGCAGGCGTAGGAAGATCCCAGGTGCCCCAGCAAGGGACATCATCCAAGGGCCGGTGGCTGGCATCTTGCGCGCAGCGCTGCTGGTCTTGCCAATGCTGGGCGGGTGCAGCATCAACAAATTTCAACATACGGAATGGAGCTCGGACTGGGTAGATGTTTCGTCCGACGCGATTTTCCCTGGCAATTCAACG
>NZ_JAWJBP010000617.1:0-264 GCF_046535935.1 Tritonibacter sp. SIMBA_163 | reverse complement strand
AGTGGCAGCGATCGCGCATTGCTGAAATTGATAATCTCATTGAAAACTTTCAGCAAATGGCATTAGTTCTTTCTTATAAATTCCAAGAACTTTCTGAGGCAAAAGCAACCTTAGAAGCGCGAGTCAAAGAACGTACCAAAACCCTGACTCAATACAAAATTATTGTTGAAAATTCCACCGATGCCATCATGATTAAAGATCTCGATGGAACTTATCAATTGGTCAACCAAAGTGTTGCGGATTATCTCGGGTATCAACCAAGAG
>NZ_JAWJBP010000616.1:0-264 GCF_046535935.1 Tritonibacter sp. SIMBA_163 | reverse complement strand
AAAGACGAGGCTGTCGGCCCGGTCGAGCATGCCGCCATGCCCTTCGATCATGTGGCCCCAGTCCTTCACGCCGCGATCGCGCTTGATGGCAGAGGCGACAAGCCCGCCGAAGAAGCCCATGATGCAGGATGCGGCCGCAAGGGCGCCCGCCTGGAGCGGCGAAAACGGCGTCAGCCAGGCAAGCCCCGCCCCCAGAAGCGATGCCGCCGCAACCCCGCCGACAAAGCCTTCCCAGGTCTTTGACGGCGATATGCTGGGCGCGAT
>NZ_JAWJBP010000615.1:0-264 GCF_046535935.1 Tritonibacter sp. SIMBA_163 | reverse complement strand
CCACGATGTAGCCGTTCATTTTGGCCCAGCGTGCGTCGTGCTCAGCTTCAGCCTGATCGCTATGCGTTATGCCTTGGGCCTCTGAAGCAGTGGCTAGCGTCCCGTAATCGACGCTGGCGCACAACAGCGCGTGCCTGACGCCGCCCCTTTAAAACCTTCAATGATCTCGACCTCAACCCGTTCATCAGAAGAAGCGCTCGCGAACGTATATGGTATCGCCAGCAAGCACCGGGATCGACGACGGGGTGCGGCCGGTGATGACCC
>NZ_JAWJBP010000614.1:0-264 GCF_046535935.1 Tritonibacter sp. SIMBA_163 | reverse complement strand
CGAGGATCCGAGAATGTTTCGTTTGAGTAATGTCAAGCTTGCCTTGAAACTGCCCATTATGATCGCACCGCCCTTAGTGATAATTGTTCTTGCTTCTGGGGCATGTCAGCTGTCGCAGATGTCGCAGGCAGGCGATGAAGAACACAAAGCTACATACGAGGGGTTTGTGAAGGAACGTAAGCGCGCGCTGGAATGGTAGCTCAACGAGGTGCAGGACGAAGTGGAACCCCTCCGGTCCAGCTTCGCAATTCAGACACCGCGCAC
>NZ_JAWJBP010000613.1:0-264 GCF_046535935.1 Tritonibacter sp. SIMBA_163 | reverse complement strand
AGACGATGCTGCTGCTCACGATGCTGTCGTTCCTGCCCGCGATGGTGCTGATGATGACAAGCTTCACGCGAATCATCATCGTGCTCTCGCTGCTGCGCCAGGCGCTCGGCACGACGACCACGCCGCCTAACCAGGTGCTGGTCGGCCTCGCGCTCTTTCTCACGCTGTTCGTGATGTCGCCGGTGCTCGACAAGGCTTATACCGACGGCTACAAGCCCTTCTCCGAAGGCACCGTGCCGATGGAAACGGCCGTGAGCCGCGGCC
>NZ_JAWJBP010000612.1:0-264 GCF_046535935.1 Tritonibacter sp. SIMBA_163 | reverse complement strand
CGCGCGCCAGCCGCTGCCCGGGTTGCAGGCCGTCGAACAGCGCCGAGTCGTCGTTACCGGTCGCCTCGACGTGCAGGCCGGAAAGGTCGGGTGCGTCTGGGTCGACCCCCTTACGCGTGGTCATCGAGTGTCCCTGCTGCCGGCGCCGACTCCGGGGCGGATCGGCGATGAGCCACGGGTAACGGTATATCGGGTTCGCTTCGGCACGGACCCGGATCGTACCATGAACGAAACCGGCCCGCAGGTCGAGTCGGCCGAATCGAC
>NZ_JAWJBP010000611.1:0-264 GCF_046535935.1 Tritonibacter sp. SIMBA_163 | reverse complement strand
GATGCGGTGCTGGTCTGCCCGCGTGATCAAGCCCAGGATGTTGGCGACCTCGTCAAATCATTGAAAGCAGAAGAGCGCGAGGAAACACAGGTGCATAGCCGTGTTTATCGGCCCTGGGGAAGCTACCAGGGAATCGACCGCGGCCACTATTATCAAGTCAAGCGCCTGACTGTCTCGCCCGGCAGTCGACTCTCACTGCAGCGTCCTCGCCATCGTGCCGAGCACTGGGTGGTTGTCGCCGGCGAGGCTGAAGTTACGTGCGAC
>NZ_JAWJBP010000610.1:0-264 GCF_046535935.1 Tritonibacter sp. SIMBA_163 | reverse complement strand
CTCGACGCTGTGCCGGCCGGTCGCGAAGTCGAGGCGTTTGCCCTCGACGCAGACGATGCCCCTGAGGTCGATCCAATCGGGGTGACGCCGGCGGAGCCAGTCCACCTGTTCGCTGGCCCAGACGGTGCGCTCGTCGAGTCGGCCGTGGCCGTTGTCGGGCTCGGCGGTGTGAGTGAGCAGCTGTGGGTCGCCTTGTTCGATCGCATCATCGAAGAACAACGCGATGTCTTCACGCAGCGTCTTGTGGTTGTCCTTGACCGCCAG
>NZ_JAWJBP010000609.1:0-264 GCF_046535935.1 Tritonibacter sp. SIMBA_163 | reverse complement strand
CCCATCTCCTGACGTCAACCGGCCCATCGGCCGGTCATGCAATGATGACATCTCAGGAGACAATACATGTCCGACATCACCCTCGGGCGGGAGAGCACCGGCGCTGCCGTGCGATCCGCATCCGACCTCTATCGCGCCGTCTGGCGCTGGCACTTCTACGCCGGCCTGCTGGTGCTGCCCTTTATGATCACGCTCGCCGTCACGGGCGCTCTCTATCTCTTCCGCGACGAACTAGACGCCGTCATCCATGCCGATCTGAAGCAG
>NZ_JAWJBP010000608.1:0-264 GCF_046535935.1 Tritonibacter sp. SIMBA_163 | reverse complement strand
CATGGTTTTATGGACAAGGGGAGTGATGAGGCGCTCGAAGTCGCGGACTTCATTGCGCATGCTGCAGGGCGTCACGCGCGCAATCAGGTGCTCCGGTAACCCGGCCCTGGGAAAGACTTTAAATCAGTATTTCTCTCGAATCTTTTATGGTCAAGTGCCATGTTTATTGATCGGGCAGAAGAGAAGCCGCAAAACTCCTAAGCATCATACTGCTCTTATTTCATCGCGCGCCCTGAGTTCGCGGGTGGACAGCCCCTCTCGCTC
>NZ_JAWJBP010000607.1:0-264 GCF_046535935.1 Tritonibacter sp. SIMBA_163 | reverse complement strand
CATTGCCGAACTTGACAAGCCGGGTCGCGATCCGCGCCCGGAGTTCAAGACCGCGACCTTTGCCGATGGCATTGATGACATCAAGGACCTGAAGCCCGGCATGCTGCTTGAAGGCACCGTGACCAATGTTGCGGCCTTCGGTGCATTCGTTGATATCGGCGTGCATCAGGACGGACTTGTCCATGTTTCGCAGCTTGCGGACCGTTTCGTCAAAGACCCGCACGAAGTGGTCAAGGCCGGCGATGTGGTGAAGGTGCGCGTCAC
>NZ_JAWJBP010000606.1:0-264 GCF_046535935.1 Tritonibacter sp. SIMBA_163 | reverse complement strand
ACGACCAGATGGCAGTAACGACAGAATTCACAAACGTGCAGATTGCAACCCGTTCGGTGGAGCGCAAGCAGGACTATTCGCGCTACAGGATCGTTCCGGCAAAGCATCCAGCACGTTTAGCCGGCAGCGTGTTCGCGGCCATCGTGATCGGCCTTGTGCTCTATTCGATCTTTACCAATCCACAGTGGGGCTGGAACGTTTTTGCGGAATGGTTCTTTGCCGAACCGGTACTGGTCGGCCTCGGGCGAACACTGCTGTTAACAG
>NZ_JAWJBP010000605.1:0-264 GCF_046535935.1 Tritonibacter sp. SIMBA_163 | reverse complement strand
ATAAATTTAAATTCTGCGTTGCTTTTCGCCAAAACTCAAAAATATTCGGTTTTACTCGTTTTAAAGTCTCTTTATCTTGAGCAATCGCAATCAGTTGATTATGCAGTTCTGGACACTCTACTTCATAACCATTGAACCGACACACCCGCCATACTAAACCTGAAACTTCATGTTCCCGTTGATATTCGTGAATTTGCGCTCGGAAATCACGATAGGCAAAAACTTTACTTAACTTCTCTGTCCCAATTGCTTTCGCTAAAACAG
>NZ_JAWJBP010000604.1:0-264 GCF_046535935.1 Tritonibacter sp. SIMBA_163 | reverse complement strand
CCAGGCGCTCGACCTGCGCCGGCCGCTGAGCACGTCCGAGCCGCTGGAGCGCGCCCATGCCGCCCTGCGCGCGATCGTGCCGGCCTGGGGCGAGGACCGGTTCTTCCATCCGGACATCGAGGCGGCGACCGCCCTGGTCGCCGACGGCACGCTCGCCGCGATCGCCGGCGCGCCGGTGCTCGCGGGCGAGGAGGGGGCATGACGGGCGACGCCGACCTCTTCGACCTGGAGCGCGGCACGACGCCGCTGCTGATCGACGTGCCC
>NZ_JAWJBP010000603.1:0-264 GCF_046535935.1 Tritonibacter sp. SIMBA_163 | reverse complement strand
CGTTGCGCCATCGATCTTCGCGGCTTCTTCCAGATCCTTCGGAATGCCATCGAAAAACGACTGCATCAGGAAGGTGGCGAAGGGCACGTTGAAGGCCGAGTAGACGATGACGAGGCCGAGCAGGCTGTTGGTAAGGCCGAGCGGCGCCATGATCTTGTAGATCGGCGCAATCAGCATCACGAGCGGAAACATCTGCGTCAGCAGCATCAGCGCCACGATCCAGTATTTGGCGCGGAAGTTGAACCGCGACAGCGCATAGCCGGA
>NZ_JAWJBP010000602.1:0-264 GCF_046535935.1 Tritonibacter sp. SIMBA_163 | reverse complement strand
GGCCGTTACAGGCTGCTATATTTGAAAGGCTATCTATGGATAAGCGGTTAAACGAACGTGTCACAGGCGTTTTTGATGCGGTTTCCAAAGATACTAAAAAGCCTTATGTCTCAATGGGTGATGACGATGTGTCCTTATTTGAGACAAAAACATCTGCTGGCGAGGTTGTAAACGTGGTTTTACACTGCTGGTCAGATTACAACGGAAAAAAGGAAGCGCAGCAGGTCATAGACCTCATGTTGCAAGCATTGACCAAAAGGCCCC
>NZ_JAWJBP010000601.1:0-264 GCF_046535935.1 Tritonibacter sp. SIMBA_163 | reverse complement strand
CCACAATATCCATTTAGAGTCAGGATATTGGTCTCATCGAGTGATATCTGCTTCATTTTCGTGATCTTCATTTCTCGCTTGACCTTAATAGAAGCATTCCCTTTGTCCGTACGATATGGTATGGCAAGGAGCAGAGCGTTTTGATTTTCTATGAAACAGACTTCAGGCGTTTCGACATCCAGCTTTAGACGACGCTTATAATAAGGATTGTCGTCTTCATCTATGAATTGTCCTTCTTCCTCTTCCAATTCCGCCTCTTCGTCC
>NZ_JAWJBP010000600.1:0-264 GCF_046535935.1 Tritonibacter sp. SIMBA_163 | reverse complement strand
CTGGCTCGGGGCGATCCGGCTCGGTGAGGAAGGGGAGCACCGCGGGCGCGACCGCGCCGCCGAAGAGCGGGCGTGGGCCGAGGCGCTCGACACGCTGCGGGCGGCCCGCGACCGCGTACGGGACCACGTCGATGAATACGACGCGCTGCTGCTCATGCCCGAACCCGCCGCCCCCGTGCGGCGGCGGGCCCGGCTCTACCTCGACGACGCGCTCGACCCCGCCACGGTCGACGCGTCGCGTGACCTCGGCGAGCGGCTCGCGGC
>NZ_JAWJBP010000599.1:0-264 GCF_046535935.1 Tritonibacter sp. SIMBA_163 | reverse complement strand
TCGACTGGTTGGTGCTATGGGGATTGTCGGTTTACGCCACGGTCCGCTTATTGCCGGAAGCGCGGTTCAAGCAACTGGCCTTGCTGCCTGTCGTCGGGCCCATTTTGGGCATATTGTTTAACCGCACAGCAACTAAAGATCACTAATAAACGCTCCCGCCATGAGGCTGGGAGCGTTTTTTCCGTTCCTATATTTATTGTAGAATTCCGCCAGCGCTTTTCTGTTTGTCCGCCGCCCACTCATACGCACCTTCATGCAAGCTCA
>NZ_JAWJBP010000598.1:0-264 GCF_046535935.1 Tritonibacter sp. SIMBA_163 | reverse complement strand
GCCGTGCAACGCGATTACGGGGACGAATTTGGACATATTATCTCACTGTAAAAGAGGGTGTCTAAGTCGGGACAGGTTGCAGAGCCTAACGATCTATCGAAAAGTATCCGCCCGTTTCGACTGGTTCGTTTCGCTTTGCGTGTTTTCAAGTTCCTTCGGAAGAGGCAAGCTCGAGCAGCGCAGATGCATCTCGCGAACGAACAATTTTCTGCGCTTCTCGTCGTTCTCTTTTATGGCTGCCGCAATGCCAAGCCCGTAGGGACC
>NZ_JAWJBP010000597.1:0-264 GCF_046535935.1 Tritonibacter sp. SIMBA_163 | reverse complement strand
CTTAAAAACGCGACCAAAGCCCCCTCCAATCGGAATCACCCACTGTTCCCCTTCTGCATTCCAGTTCGCTGTGAGAATAGGAGCCGATACAGCATACCATCCCCCCTCAAAGTTATAGTTAAAGAAAGGTTGCAGCGTTAAAAGACTAACCTCAGAGCGATCATCATCACCTGCGAATGACCAAACTTGGCTGATCAGACCTCCTGCAACAATGCGATCTTTGGTGACCAAGCCGACGGCTGATGCTCCTAGCGACCATTTCCC
>NZ_JAWJBP010000596.1:0-265 GCF_046535935.1 Tritonibacter sp. SIMBA_163 | reverse complement strand
CTCCGGTAGCCGGTCGGCGCGATGAATCACGGTCACCGTGCCCTTGCGCCGTACCGATTGCGTGAGCGCGGCGATCCAGTCGGCGAGCTTCGCCTCGCCCTCGACGTTCGCCGCCGCGCGCAGCGGATCTTTGGAGTCGTCGGCGCAGCCGGCTTCCAGGTACGGGGGGTTCGCCATCGCATGGTCGAAGCCGCCGGCCGCCCCCGCGGCGGGCGGCCGAAGCAGATCGCCCTCCAGCACGGCGAAGTGCTCGTCCCAGTCATTG
>NZ_JAWJBP010000595.1:0-265 GCF_046535935.1 Tritonibacter sp. SIMBA_163 | reverse complement strand
CGATTGTGCCGATCTGCTGAAAACGCTTGGCGCGGTTCGCGCGCGCGAGCTTTACGCGCTCACGACCGACGCCGTCGATGTGATGCGCGCCCGCATCGCGCGCTATCGCATCGATTGCGACGCAACCGACGCCGGGGTGATTCTCGCCAACTGGTTCGACGAACCGGCGCGTCTCGACGCGCAACGGCGCCTGATGCGCGATTCGTTCGGCGTCGATTGGGAACCGCTGACGGCAGACCAGCTTGCCTCGCAATTGAAGACCCGC
>NZ_JAWJBP010000594.1:0-265 GCF_046535935.1 Tritonibacter sp. SIMBA_163 | reverse complement strand
GATCCCCGAGCCGGTCGTGCGCGAAATGGCGCCGGGCATGAAGGCAAATCTGTGGGGCTACAACGGCCAGGCGCCTGGCCCGACCATCGAGGCCGTGGAAGGCGACAAGGTCCGCATCTTCGTGACCAACAAGCTGCCGGAACACACGACCGTTCACTGGCACGGGATGCTGCTGCCGTGCGGAATGGACGGCGTCGGCGGTCTGACGCAACCGCATATTCCGCCTGGCAAGACGTTCGTCTACGAGTTTCAGCTCGAGAAACAC
>NZ_JAWJBP010000593.1:0-265 GCF_046535935.1 Tritonibacter sp. SIMBA_163 | reverse complement strand
GGGAAATCGTGGCGGCGCAACAGGCTTCGCATCCTCTCGCTCGTCCTCGGCGCAATATATTTCCGCATTGCAGGGCGGCATCGTCAGCCGCAGCGGCGTGACGATTGGCGACAGCGACCGGTCACGGGCGCTGGAAGCGGAATACCGGGCACTGGAAGCGGCTCCTGGCGGCCAGCCGGTGGCATGGACTGGCAGTAGCGTCAGCGGCCAGGTGGTGGCGGCGGCACCCTATCAGGTCGGATCGCAGAATTGCCGGCAGTACACC
>NZ_JAWJBP010000592.1:0-265 GCF_046535935.1 Tritonibacter sp. SIMBA_163 | reverse complement strand
CGACAGCGCTTGCGGAACTGGTGAAAAAAGGGGAGGCCAGCCCAAGGGAGTTGGTGGAGCTGAGCTTCCGGCGTTTGGATGAAGTCGAGCCGAAGCTGCATGCCTTTACCGCAGAGCGGCATGAGCAGGCGCTGCTTGAGGCAGAAAACGGAGGGAACGGAATATTTGGAGGCGTACCGGTCGCCTTGAAAAACATTTCCCAAGCCTTGGCGGGCGAGCGCTTAAGCGCCGGGTCGAAATTGCTCGCCGACTCCCGCCCGGAACG
>NZ_JAWJBP010000591.1:0-265 GCF_046535935.1 Tritonibacter sp. SIMBA_163 | reverse complement strand
AGTTGGCTTATTCCGGAAATTCCTCACCCGACTCCTTGCACTATTTAATGAAAGCGCTGGACTTGAAAACAATCGCTCATGCCCATCCATTTTCCGTGAGCCATGGCCAGAAACGCCGCGTCGCGATCGGGGCGATGCTCGCTGACGGGCGCCAAGTCCTGCTGCTCGATGAACCGACCGCAGGCCAAGACCAACAGGCATTGGCGGAGCTTTATCGTCAAATCGAAAGCCGCGCACAGGATGGCTGTGCTTTGGCCGTAGTGAC
>NZ_JAWJBP010000590.1:0-265 GCF_046535935.1 Tritonibacter sp. SIMBA_163 | reverse complement strand
AGGAGCCCTATTCGATCGCGCTGACGGTCCTTGCGATGGCGCCGAATATCACCGACTACGATTTCAGGATTCTGGCCACCGACATCGATCCGAAGATCCTGGCGCTGGCACGGGCCGGTATATATGACGAAGCCGCGCTGGAGACGGTGACGCCGGTCATGCGCAAGCAGTCCTTCCGCGAAGTGGATGTGGGCGGTCGCCGCAAGTATCAGGTCGATGACCGGGTCAAGAAGCTCATCACCTTCAACGAACTGAACCTGATGGC
>NZ_JAWJBP010000589.1:0-265 GCF_046535935.1 Tritonibacter sp. SIMBA_163 | reverse complement strand
AGAAAATCGCCGCTGGAACGAGCTTCGTTGACATTGGTAAGGAACAGGGCAAAACCGAAGACGACCTGAAGCTCGGCACGTTCGAAAAATCCGCTATTCCCGACCAGGCCGTGGCCGATGCAGCATTTGCGCTCGCGGAGAATGGTGTTAGCCCAGTCGTAAAGGGAAGCTTCGGTCCCGTCATCCTGCGCGTAACGCAGATCGAACCGGCTCATGTGAAGCCGCTAGCCGAAGTTGAAGGCGAAATTCGCACCACCCTTGCGAA
>NZ_JAWJBP010000588.1:0-265 GCF_046535935.1 Tritonibacter sp. SIMBA_163 | reverse complement strand
ATCGACGCCGCGGCAATCGAACAGGCTGGTCCCAATCTCAAGCTGATCGCGAATTTCGGCAACGGCGTGGACAATATCGACGTCACCGCTGCCGCAAAGCGGGGCATAACCGTCACCAATACGCCGAATGTCCTCACCGAGGACACCGCGGACATGACCCTGGCGCTTCTGCTCTCGGTGCCAAGACGTCTGGTGGAAGGCGCCAATGTGCTCGGTGAGCGCCACGGGCAGTGGCCGGGCTGGTCGCCGACCTGGATGCTGGGAC
>NZ_JAWJBP010000587.1:0-265 GCF_046535935.1 Tritonibacter sp. SIMBA_163 | reverse complement strand
CCTTCAACGGGCGCCGGTCCGCCAATGGTTTAGTGGGCGCCGTGGCGGTTGGCGCCCCCAGGCGCGCTTGGTAGGATGACAGATCAATGACGGTCGATCGCCCGAGTCCCGCGGAATTCAGCGCCTCGGCGAGTGGCCGAGCCGGAGCCCGTATTCCCCGTGGTCGATCTTGGACCTGTCAGTGAAGCGCCGCCCCTTGCGCCTCCTCGTGCGGCGGGATCACGCGCGCGCTATGCTGCCATCGATCTGGGGACCAACAATTGCC
>NZ_JAWJBP010000586.1:0-265 GCF_046535935.1 Tritonibacter sp. SIMBA_163 | reverse complement strand
CATTCCGCCTGCGGTCCTAATCGTCATGTTGTCCATGGGCTTTTCGGCCACATACGCGGCGCTTTGGGCAATGGTTGCCTGTCCGTCTTCCGCGTTCCTCCGACGCAACACTTGGATCACGCCGACCAAGGCCATTGAGGCGGTGCGCGACGCAGCCAAGCAGGCCGCGGAAGTGGCGGTGCCAATCGCGGCAATCGGAATCGTTATTGCCGTTGCCATTCAATCAAACCTGGCCCTGAAGTTCTCCGGCTCGCTGATCGACGCC
>NZ_JAWJBP010000585.1:0-265 GCF_046535935.1 Tritonibacter sp. SIMBA_163 | reverse complement strand
CGCGATGGCCGCGAAGCGCGAGCAACTGTCGAAGCTGATCGGATCGCTCGGCGGCGCCGGCATCGTGTATGCGGCCACCGTGCGCGACGTCGACCGCATTTACGGCTGGCTGACGGAAGCCGGCGAATCGGTGTCGCGCTATCACGGCCGAATGTCGGCGGCCGCGCGCGAAGAAGCGCAGGAGCAGTTCATGTCGGGCGCGACCCGCTTGATGATCGCGACGAACGCGTTCGGCATGGGCATCGACAAAGCGGACATACGCTTC
>NZ_JAWJBP010000584.1:0-265 GCF_046535935.1 Tritonibacter sp. SIMBA_163 | reverse complement strand
AGCACGGCGACGGCCTCGCCCCGCATCAGGACTTCCCGGTCTATCGGCTCGATCCAGCCGCCGTCATGGCGGCGATGGACGAGCCGGAACTTGTCCATGCGGAAGAAGCCCTGGAAGCAGGTCGACCGCTCGACCACCCGGATGGCGTCCGGACCATCGGGTTCGACGCGGCGATCGCGGTCCGGATCACCGATGTCGGTCTCGGGAGTGTGGCTCATGTCCGTTCCGTTGCGTTTGTCCGTTCCGTAGCGTTGCCGGTCGCCCT
>NZ_JAWJBP010000583.1:0-265 GCF_046535935.1 Tritonibacter sp. SIMBA_163 | reverse complement strand
GGAGGAAAGCTACACGCGTGGCCTCATTCACGGAACGATGCATCTTTCCATCGGGCAGGAAGCAAGCGCGATGGGCTCCTGTCTGCCGCTCAACGACGACGACATGATCACATCCACCCATCGCGGTCACGGCCACTGCATCGCCAAGGGCGCGGATGTGAAGCGCATGTTTGCCGAGTTTTTCGGCAAGGAAACCGGCTATTGCAAGGGCCGTGGCGGCTCCATGCACATTGCCGATGTTTCCAAGGGCAATCTTGGCGCAAAC
>NZ_JAWJBP010000582.1:0-265 GCF_046535935.1 Tritonibacter sp. SIMBA_163 | reverse complement strand
CAGACTTTCGCGGCCTCAAAAATACCTGTGGCTGTCACCGGAAACGCCAATGTGCCGATGACGAATATTACGATACTCAGCGCAGAGATCGCGAAGACGGGATTATGAATGTCCAGTCCGAAGGGGCCAATCGAAGCTTTGATGTTGTCTTGGCCGATTTCATAATCGGTTACAATGAGATTTCCGCCCGGTGTTGGTTCAGTACCCGCCGTCGTCTCGGTCATCGCTATCATCCCTCCGCTGGGTTTCTGCCGCACGCCGTACG
>NZ_JAWJBP010000581.1:0-265 GCF_046535935.1 Tritonibacter sp. SIMBA_163 | reverse complement strand
AAGCAGGCCCCGACGCTGGCCCAGCGGGTGCTGGAAGCGCTGCGTCAGATTCGCCAGCGGATCACCGGCAAGCAGGACACGCTCGACCGGATCATCGAGGAGTTCGAGCAGGGCTTGGGCGCTCCGACGCAGGCCAAGGAGCAGCAGGCCGCCAAGGACGAGGCGGCGCTGGAGCAGATGGGCGTCCCGCAGCGGACCGAGCGGCGGACCACGCGCGTCGCCGAACGGGCGGCCCAGCGCGGGATGCGGCGGGCCGAGCAGGAAG
>NZ_JAWJBP010000580.1:0-266 GCF_046535935.1 Tritonibacter sp. SIMBA_163 | reverse complement strand
CGAGGACGATTACGACAGCGAGCATCGTTATATCGGCCAGCCGCTGCCGGCGCTTATGTCGCTGGACCCGGACCGTATTCTTTATATCGGAAGCTTCTCCAAGGTCTTCTCTCCCGTCTTGCGGCTCGGCTTTCTGATCGTGCCGTCGCATAGGGTGGCGCAATTTCGGGAGCTACGTCAGACGTTGTTTCCCGCGCCCTCGCCGCTCGCGCAGCCAGCTCTGGCCGCTTTCATTGAAACGGGCGCCTTTGCGCAGCACATAAGAC
>NZ_JAWJBP010000579.1:0-266 GCF_046535935.1 Tritonibacter sp. SIMBA_163 | reverse complement strand
CCCTTGTCTTCCGGCCGCTCGATGTCGTGCGGTTCGAGCAGCTTCGTGTCGACATCGCCGGTATCGCGGACGCCGGCCAGCTCCAGGACGCCCTGCAGAACGCCGCCGCCGATGCGGCGGAAGCTGCGGCGGGTCGGGATCTGATCCTCCGGGCGGAGCTTACCGGGCGCGGCGCCGTGCACCGCCAGTTGCGTCAGGGGGATGGCACGGAAGAGCTGCTGGCGAGTCTGCAGGAAGCGGGCCCTTCCGCGGCCGGCGCGCAGGTC
>NZ_JAWJBP010000578.1:0-266 GCF_046535935.1 Tritonibacter sp. SIMBA_163 | reverse complement strand
CGATCAGGCCCTGCCGCGCCCTGACCAGCGCCGGCGGTCTTACCGGCCACCTGACGACCAGGCGCGCGATCTGACGGCTGCGTGATCTTACGGTTATCGCGGGCGGCGTACGGCCTGTGCGCCCTGGCCCGTCCGGCGCACCACTGCTACATGTTCAGTTTCGCACGCCGGGCTTCGCTGGCCCTGCGCCTTAGTCGACCTGAGCGAAAGGCCGGACGTCCAGGCCTGCCGACCTGGGCATGATCGGCCCCGAGAATGGCTTGAAG
>NZ_JAWJBP010000577.1:0-266 GCF_046535935.1 Tritonibacter sp. SIMBA_163 | reverse complement strand
AACTGGTTGCGCAGGCCACGCTTGTAAAGCGCGGTCGCGACGGAAGCCGTCGAAACCGCCTTCAGCTTCGCCCGCGTTTCGTCGGAAAGCACATAATCTGACATCGAAGCTGCCTCTCAATAGATGACCGGTTCGTCGACGGGACGGCCGAAATCGGTTTTCAGGAAGTCGAAATCGCAGCCCTTGTCGGCCTGTTCGACATGCTTGGAGAACACGAACCCGTAGCCGCGCTCATATTTGGGCGGCGGCGCCTGCCAGGCTGCGCG
>NZ_JAWJBP010000576.1:0-266 GCF_046535935.1 Tritonibacter sp. SIMBA_163 | reverse complement strand
GTCGGACAGGCGGCCCGCTCGATCGCCTGAACATCGGCATCTGACATGGAATCATCGGCTGCGGCGACCATGGCATCGACAAGGTCGAGCGCGACGGTCTTGCCCTGGAGCACGACCTTGCCGGCCTCCATCGGACCACCGGACACGAAGACGGCCGGAATGTTGAGGCGCATCGCGGCGCTGAGCATGCCCGGGGTGATCTTGTCGCAGTTGGAGATGCAGACCATGGCATCAGCGCAATGCGCGTTGACCATGTATTCGACCGA
>NZ_JAWJBP010000575.1:0-266 GCF_046535935.1 Tritonibacter sp. SIMBA_163 | reverse complement strand
CATCACCGGACTCGACGACGCGCAACGGGCTTTGTCTTTGATCGAAGCGGCGCGCTTGCCAAGCTCCGAAGCCGTCACGGCGACGGCTGTTTAGTTGGAATAGCCCTATAAAACAGGCATAAAAAAAGCCGCCGCGAGAAAACACGCGGCGGCTTTCTGCTTTAACCGGGCATTGTGTTCAATATAGACCCAGCGTGCTGGCATGCAGGCGCGCGAGACCGAGCAACGCATCCGTATAAGGCGTCTTCACGCCGGTCAATTGCCCG
>NZ_JAWJBP010000574.1:0-266 GCF_046535935.1 Tritonibacter sp. SIMBA_163 | reverse complement strand
ATCTGTTCCAGCGGCACGATGCGGTCGACGCCGCCACGCGCGATCGCTTCCTTCGGCATGCCGAAGACCACCGAGGTGGCCTCGTCCTGGGCCACGGTGAAGGCGCCGGCCTCGTGCATTTCCAGCATGCCGCGGGCGCCGTCGTCTCCCATGCCGGTCATGATCACGCCCATGGCGTTGGCACCGGCGGAGCGTGCGGCGGATCGAAACAGCACATCGACCGAGGGGCGATGGCGGCTGACGAGAGGGCCGGCCCGCACCGAGAC
>NZ_JAWJBP010000573.1:0-266 GCF_046535935.1 Tritonibacter sp. SIMBA_163 | reverse complement strand
GACAACACCGAAGCCGATCGCCAGATCAGACATACACGTCGGGGCTACATGCATTTACCCTGGATGCGGGCGGCGGGGCGGGGGTCACCGCGCCCGGGCCACGCCCGCGTCGCGGCCGGTAACCCGCAGCGACCGTTCGACGATCCGCCGCAGCAGCCGGGCTTCGAGCGGCTCGTCCCGGCCGACGGGCTCGAAATACCGTGCTTCGATTCCCCGCTCGGTCCACGCCTCGGGGGTCTGGGCGAGGGGGGCGAACACGTTGCGTC
>NZ_JAWJBP010000572.1:0-266 GCF_046535935.1 Tritonibacter sp. SIMBA_163 | reverse complement strand
CCCTTTGTCTCACCCTCTGTCAGACTCTCGAATATAGCGTTATATGTCCTGTCTGGCTCATCGAAAAAAACAAGCGGCTTTTCTTCATCTGTGTGAAGAATATAGTTCAATTCCTCCTGTTTTTTCTTCAATTCACTTTCACTACTGAATGCAAATAGCACTTCTAGGGTTATCACTCTAACAGGTAATCTAGTAACACGAAGAAAACCGCCTGGGCGGTTCCCTATCGTGTCAATTTTCACCTCTCGACCCACAACACCCCTACC
>NZ_JAWJBP010000571.1:0-266 GCF_046535935.1 Tritonibacter sp. SIMBA_163 | reverse complement strand
CGGTAGAAAATGACCGAAATCCCATTATCCAACATCCTTGCGCAAATGGGAGTACGGCGTTTTGCTACGATTGCCAAGAACTGTCTTCTTTCGCCACATACCACTAAATTTGCAAAACTGCGGCATAAAACGTATTTTTGATGGCCATACCTCTTGAAAGGCCCCATTTGATCCGAGATCAGGAGCCAACATTAATCTCCACACATTCCTCTGTGGACCCTGATTAAAGGCGGAAATCAAAGAATGAACTCGAACCAATCCCACCC
>NZ_JAWJBP010000570.1:0-266 GCF_046535935.1 Tritonibacter sp. SIMBA_163 | reverse complement strand
TCTTGTGCCGACACGCGAGGCAACCTGAAACGGGCTTGGTCCGTCCGCCATGGCCAGAACAAGCATATGGTCTCCATCCCGGCCGCACAGTTGCACTGCTTCGTTCGCTTCGCGGCAGAGATCATGCATTTCGTGCGTGGCGACGCTCATGAAATCAAGCGACCGCGCGTAGGCAAGACCGTAATGATAGAGCCGCGCACCGAGCCAGATCGCACCGTCCGCGTTGCGGGCGAGCATGTTTTTCTCAACGAGATCATCGATGGTCA
>NZ_JAWJBP010000569.1:0-266 GCF_046535935.1 Tritonibacter sp. SIMBA_163 | reverse complement strand
GCTATGGCTGGACACATTCGCTTGGAGCGCAACTGGCACTGGATGGGGCGGGTGGCGCAGGCATCGTTGAAGCCACTGGTTTCCAGCGCGCCTTCAAGAAGATCGGGCAGGTCTACGAGGCCGCCGACAGCAGTGGCGATCGCCTGGTCCAGAATGGGAGCTGGACCCTGTACGCAACGGATGCCATTTCGACGTTCGACGATGCGGGTCGGCTCGCCGCGAAGCGCTTCGTGGACGGTACCTCGCTCACCTTCGTCTATGACGAC
>NZ_JAWJBP010000568.1:0-266 GCF_046535935.1 Tritonibacter sp. SIMBA_163 | reverse complement strand
GAGTCGGTCGACACCGGCCGCGACGGGCCGCTGTTCCAACGCGCCATCGACGAGGGCGTGCTGTTCGTCCCCGGGGCGTACTGCTACCCCACCGACCCGGCCCGCTCGGCGCCGCGGCACGAACTGCGGCTGTCGTTCGGCGTGCCCGACGAAGAGCAGATCGAACGCGGCATCGCCCGGCTGGCCGCGGCGGTGGGCGAGGTGATCGAGGCGGAGTGATCGGGGGTGACTGCGGCAGGGGGAGGCTGGATACCAGCCGCTTCGCC
>NZ_JAWJBP010000567.1:0-266 GCF_046535935.1 Tritonibacter sp. SIMBA_163 | reverse complement strand
ATGTCAATCAGATACGGTTCAATGACTCGTTCTGATTCCTCATTCTTGCTCGCTGCATAATACCGAATCCATACCTTCTGGGAATGATAACAAGCCCACTCTAGTTTCTCCCAAACCTCTGGATTCAAGTTCATCATCTTTGCTCCGGTGCGAAAGACGATGCGTTCATCTGCCAACTGTTCTAAATTGATCCTAATTTTTTCCGGTAGGCGATCAGCTAACCGTTGAATAGAACTTCGCAACTCTCCTTCATAAGGTGAGCCAAC
>NZ_JAWJBP010000566.1:0-266 GCF_046535935.1 Tritonibacter sp. SIMBA_163 | reverse complement strand
GAACACGATGCGCTGCCGCGTCCAGCCATTTTTCAAGGCCGGTGAAATGCCTATCTTGGCGCAACAATTTCTTCCAGAAACCGGGTCAGGTTGTCGGTCACATAGTCCACCTGATCGGTGAACTCGGGATCGCTTTCCCATATTTCGGAAAAAGTAGGCTCAAAATTGTTCGGCACCACCAGCACGGTTTTCATGCCAAGCGCTTTGGGGACGACCAGATTGCGCGCCAGATCCTCGAACATCACGGCCTTGCCCGCATCGATGCC
>NZ_JAWJBP010000565.1:0-266 GCF_046535935.1 Tritonibacter sp. SIMBA_163 | reverse complement strand
CTTGTTGTCGACCAGCCACTGGGTCATGTCGCCGAAGATATGGTTGATGTAGCCTTCGGCGGTGTAGTTCTGCGTGTCCGGGAAGACAGCGATCGTATAGGCGTTCTCGCCGGCCACGCGGGCACGGAAGACGTCGCTGACCGAGGTACCGGTCTCGTCTGTGGCGGTGATGCGCACGTCGGAGAAGCCCAGTTCGCCGAAATCCAGCACCAGCTTGCCGTCGGCCGTGATCGTCGGGTTGACGACGGTCTTTTCGCCCACTTCGA
>NZ_JAWJBP010000564.1:0-266 GCF_046535935.1 Tritonibacter sp. SIMBA_163 | reverse complement strand
CAGCCAGCCCGCGGCGGCGATGTACAAGAGCGTCAGCACCTTCTGCCCGAAGCCGGCCAGCCGGGGATCGAGCTCGATCAGCGACAGACCGAAGGTCAGCCCCATGGTCAACGCGAGCAGCGACACCGGCGACCCGAACGACCGCGTGATCGTCGCCGGCAGCCGGCGGTTTTTCTTCTCCAGCCGGCTCGCCCGGGCCGCGCACGCGGTCTGGAACACCTTGCCCACCGCCAGCCCGGCGAAGATCAGCCCCAGCAGGCCGCCCC
>NZ_JAWJBP010000563.1:0-266 GCF_046535935.1 Tritonibacter sp. SIMBA_163 | reverse complement strand
CTGCTAACGCTCACGCTTTGCACTGGCCTGTTCTACATGCACAACCTATTTAGCATGGAAAATATCGACAAGGCTGTGCTCTCTATCGTGGCGTGGTTTGTCTATATTGTGCTGCTGTGGGGACATTACCATGAAGGATGGCGTGGACGCCGCGTCGTCTGGTTTAACGTTGCGGGCGCGGTAATTCTGACACTGGCCTACTTCGGCAGCCGAATTGTCCAGCAGTTAATCAGCTAAACCCAGAAAAGGAGTTTCCCCTGGAACAC
>NZ_JAWJBP010000562.1:0-266 GCF_046535935.1 Tritonibacter sp. SIMBA_163 | reverse complement strand
CCGTCAAATCGGCAGCTTGCTCCCCAGTGGATTTATGGCCGCTTGCCTGGATGTCCGCTCCCATCGATTCGAACACATCGAGCAAGCCCGTACGTGTCGGGTTGATGCCGACGTTTTCCAGCGTGACTTCGCTTCCTTCCGCGATAAGTGCGGCGCCGATCAAAAAGGCAGCAGAGGAAATATCACCGGGCACCTGGACATGCGCAGCACGCAGTTCCTGGCCGCTGCTCAATGAAATGACGTCTCCATCGCGCGAGATATCCGCC
>NZ_JAWJBP010000561.1:0-266 GCF_046535935.1 Tritonibacter sp. SIMBA_163 | reverse complement strand
CCGTCGATGGAAGAGGCATCGCAAACCCTGCGTGCCGATCGTTGGCGGACGTTCCGCAAGGTTTCATTGCCTCTGATGGCGCCGGGCCTTGCCAATGCGTTTCTCATCGCCTTCATCGAAAGCATGGCGGATTTCGGCAATCCGATGGTGCTCGGCGGCAGCAATGGCGTGCTCTCGACAGAAATATTCTTTGCCGTGGTGGGCGCGCAAAACGATCCCTCGCGTGCGGCGGTTCTCGCTATCGTGCTGCTGTGCTTTACATTGAC
>NZ_JAWJBP010000560.1:0-266 GCF_046535935.1 Tritonibacter sp. SIMBA_163 | reverse complement strand
ATAATATCACCGTAATCCACGATAACCATATCGAACACCACGCCCCGAGCCTTGTAATACTCGATCAAACGAGCGAGCTGCTTGGGCGTGAATGTCATCGTGGGATACTGATGCAGCATGAATTTCCCGCACGATCCCGACAACTTCTCTATCTCATCGCGAACGAAAGTAGATTTGTCGGTCAATTCCGCCATAGCGACGCTTGAGAAAGAAGCGTCAATGCGGTCAGCCAAGACCAGATCGCTTACCTCCAATGACACGTAGAG
>NZ_JAWJBP010000559.1:0-266 GCF_046535935.1 Tritonibacter sp. SIMBA_163 | reverse complement strand
AACGCTTCATTAAGCTTAATATCCGATAACTGACGAACGAATCCGTCATGCCCTCAAGTCGACGGCAAATGGGCGGAATCCAAAGGCAACACTCAGGCATGTCTCCCGAAAGCGGGAAGATGCTCTCAAGCGCAATGCGCTTTAGCTAACGGGCTGCGTACCCGGGAAAGGATCGGAATGATGGCAAGCCTCGGCGGAGACAATTCTCAAGCCGGTGGGGCTGAAGTCCATCACGTTCCGGTGCTGATTGCCGAAGTGATTGATGC
>NZ_JAWJBP010000558.1:0-266 GCF_046535935.1 Tritonibacter sp. SIMBA_163 | reverse complement strand
CCTATGTCTTCATCAGCCATGACCTTTCGGTCGTGCGCTATATCGCCGATGAGGTGATGGTGATGTATTTCGGTGAGGTGGTTGAATACGGTTCGCGCGACGACGTATTCAACAATCCGCAGCACGATTATACGAAGAAGCTCTTCGCCGCGACGCCGCGTGCGGATGTGGATGCCATCAAGGCTCGCGTGGAAGCGCGCGCTGCTGCTAGACAGGCCGCCCATAGCTGACACGCATACTGCGCAGCCTGAAATTCGAAAGCCGCA
>NZ_JAWJBP010000557.1:0-266 GCF_046535935.1 Tritonibacter sp. SIMBA_163 | reverse complement strand
GCGCTGCCCGCTTCGGTCGCGACCATTGCCGGATCGCCGCCGAGCTTGCCGAAGATACCGGCGGTGATGACCAGCGGCACCACGAACTGCACGACGCTGACGCCGAGATTGCCAAGGCCCGCATTGAGCGCTGCCGCATTGCCCTTCTCGTGCTTGGGGAAGAAGAACGAGATGTTGGACATGGAGGAGGCGAAGTTGCCGCCACCGAAGCCGCAGCAGAGCGCCAGAGCCAGGAAGATGAAATAAGGCGTATTCGGGTTCTGCAC
>NZ_JAWJBP010000556.1:0-266 GCF_046535935.1 Tritonibacter sp. SIMBA_163 | reverse complement strand
CATCATGGTGACAAGCTGAAAGGTGCTGACCGGATCGTTGATCAGTTCGCGGTCGTCTACCGTGGTCGGCGCGCTCAATCCGTCGCGCCACTGGGCCACGTCGCAGCCGTCGCAGGCCGCTTCGGCCCGGGCCAGCAGGGTCTCGCCCGTGCGGTCCTGGATGCGTTCGATCAGGTTCGGCTCGATCCGCCGGCCGCCATTGGCGATCATGGCATAGGCCGTCGCCATCTCCAGCGGCGTGGCCTCGCCGGCGCCGAGGGCCATGG
>NZ_JAWJBP010000555.1:0-266 GCF_046535935.1 Tritonibacter sp. SIMBA_163 | reverse complement strand
CTTCTGATCGAAAGTTCAGACCTAAACAGACGGCTGCATCAGCGATTGCATGGGTCCTCGCCCCTTCAGGCGTCTTGGTGAGCACCGGATCGGAGCCGCCGGTCAGCAGGGTTTCCACGGTGCGTTCATAATCCGCCGCATCAAGCGCACCATGGCTGCCGGAGGTCAGCTTGGCCACTTCGCGCATCATGCGCTTCTGGTGGACTTCCGTCTGCCCGCCGGACGCATTGTTGTCGAGTAAAATATCCGCCGCCGGATCAGGGTTT
>NZ_JAWJBP010000554.1:0-266 GCF_046535935.1 Tritonibacter sp. SIMBA_163 | reverse complement strand
GCCAACAGGTGCTCATCCACATCCACGATGGGCAAGCCTAGGCGACGACGCTCCTCGTTATCGTCATTGAACCGTTGGCGCTGCTCTTCGGCATCGGTCAGCTCATCGTAGCCGTTGGCTAATTCAACGCCGTTCAGATACAGCTCAAAGCGTGATGCCACCCATTCTCCATCAGCATCCTGATGGCGACGCGCCAGCGCTGCTTGGCTGGCAGGATAGTCCACTACCACACTCAACTCTTGCTGGCCCAGGTGGGGCTCAATCAC
>NZ_JAWJBP010000553.1:0-266 GCF_046535935.1 Tritonibacter sp. SIMBA_163 | reverse complement strand
GCGCGTCACGCGCGCCGGCTTTTTATACGCGCTAAGACGCTGGACGGCGCTCGAACGGCTCGGCCACGCGCCGCTGCGCGGCGGCTCCGGTCTGCTGCAAATCGCCGAAAACGCCGACGAAGCCCGCGCGATGAGCGAAGCCATCGCCGCGCTGCGCTATCCGCCGGAATTCGTCACGCCGGTCTCCGCCGACGACGCGCAAAAACTCGCCGGTACACCGCTCGCGCGCGGCGGCTGGTTCTTCCCGCACGGCGGCTGGATCGACC
>NZ_JAWJBP010000552.1:0-266 GCF_046535935.1 Tritonibacter sp. SIMBA_163 | reverse complement strand
CTGGTTGGACTGGACTGGAAAGTTCCAGACTTCAGCACCCTGTGTCGCCGCCAGAAGACACTAAACGCCGCCATCCCTTACCGCGGCGGCGAGGGGCCTCTGCGCTTGTTGATTGATGCGACCGGGATCAAGGCCGAAGGTCAAGGCGAGTGGAACGCGCGCAAGCATGGCGGGAGCAAAAAACGCCTGTGGCGCAAGCTCCATCTCCGCATGGACGAGGAAACACTGGAGATCCGCGCCGTTGGGGTCACCACAAGCAATGTCGG
>NZ_JAWJBP010000551.1:0-267 GCF_046535935.1 Tritonibacter sp. SIMBA_163 | reverse complement strand
AGCACTTAAAAAAGAAATCGCAAATTACAGCGGGGAACTGGTTGATATACGGAGAAAGCTGCATAGCGAGCCGGAGCTGTCTTGGGAAGAGTATGAGACCACAGCATACGTGTTGAACTATTTGACTGGACTCGGCATCAAATGCCGCAAAACCGAACCAACCGGTGTCATCGGGAAATAGATCAGCGGCAAGCCGGGAAAAACGGTAGCACTACGGTCGGATATAAACGCGCTTTCTGTCGAAGAGCTGAACAAACAAGTTCCTTA
>NZ_JAWJBP010000550.1:0-267 GCF_046535935.1 Tritonibacter sp. SIMBA_163 | reverse complement strand
CGCGGCCTGCGACAGGCCCGGCATGTGCGGGTGCGTCACCGCCTGACTGCCGATCTCGACCCCGCCTGCTTCGAGCTCGCGGATCTGATCCCAGTCCATGTAGCCCGGGATGCCCCGGTCGACCGGGTCGGTCGCGACGAACAGCGCGAACGGCAGGTCGTGCTTCCTCAACAGCGGCCAGGCGGTCTCGTAGACCGAGAGGTAGGCGTCGTCGATCGTGATCGCCACGGTGCGGGGCGGCAGCGGCTTGCCGGCGTCGATTCGCGC
>NZ_JAWJBP010000549.1:0-267 GCF_046535935.1 Tritonibacter sp. SIMBA_163 | reverse complement strand
ACCACGAACCCGGCGCAGATCGACGCCCCCGTCGCGAGCCCGCAGACGGACAGAAGGCGTGGCAAGCGGCTTTTCACCTTCCTGGCGAACCGGCCCCGCGCCGGAGAAGGCACTGCCTGCGGCTTCGCGCTTGGGTGCCGCGGGTTTCGGTGGAACAGGCGTCTGCAACAAAACGGGTGTTTCAGGCGCTTGCGCCGGTTGCGGTTTGGCCGCTTCCGCCGCCACCGGAACCGGCTTTTCCTCAGCCTTCTCCTCTTGGGAGCCGCC
>NZ_JAWJBP010000548.1:0-267 GCF_046535935.1 Tritonibacter sp. SIMBA_163 | reverse complement strand
ATAGTCGGAGGGCAGCATGATCCGCGCGGCGCGGGCCAGGAGGCCCGGATGGCAGCGCTCGGTCCAGGCGAGCTTGGACACGGTGAGCGCCGGGCCGGGCACCGAGCCCGTTCGCGCCGCCCAGTCGGCCGGGGCCATGGCCTCGCACAGGCGCACGGCGTCGGGCGCCGTCTCCGTGTCGTTCCACAGCTTGGCGGGGCGCAGGGGCTCGTCGTCCGCGCCCAGCATCACCAGCCCGTGGCCCTGGCCGCCGCAGGAGATCGCGGC
>NZ_JAWJBP010000547.1:0-267 GCF_046535935.1 Tritonibacter sp. SIMBA_163 | reverse complement strand
ATTTGCAGCAGGAAAATCCGCACTGGAAATGGACATTCCGGTTTTTGTATTAAGTCCAACTGTAATGCAGAATCCACCGACTGGAAATGAAGCACTGATTAAACTTGGCGGCATAGGGTTTCAAGACGGAAAAGAAGTGCTTGACCACTTGCAAGACGTGACGACTTTAAAAAAAAATCAAAAGCACGTCCAAATGAGAATGTTCGGGTGACAAATAAGAAAAAGAAAAAATAACGCCAGCTAACAAAGTATAAAAAAACATAGGGC
>NZ_JAWJBP010000546.1:0-267 GCF_046535935.1 Tritonibacter sp. SIMBA_163 | reverse complement strand
ACCGGCGAGCAGACGACGATGAAGAAGACGCCGAGGAAGATCAGCTTTTCCGTGACCGCCGGGTCGCCCGCCGTCACGAACTGCGGCAGGAAGGTCATGAAGAAGATGATGACCTTGGGGTTGAGCAGGTTCACCCAAAGTCCCGTCGAGATGTTGGCCAGTGCCGAGCTTTTGTCGCCCTCCACTTTTTCAATCGATAGGTTGGACCCGAAGCGGATGGCCTGGACGGCGAGCCACAGAAGATAGGCGGCACCGCCGGTCTTCAGG
>NZ_JAWJBP010000545.1:0-267 GCF_046535935.1 Tritonibacter sp. SIMBA_163 | reverse complement strand
CATGACATGGAGCGCGAATTCAAAATGCTTGAAAAAGTGCATCCTGTTTTTCCATTGGCACCTGAACCTTTTGTGTATTGTGAAGATCCAGAAGTGATGGATACGCATTTCTTTATTATGGAAAGAAAAGCGGGCATTGTCGTCGACGAAGATCTTCCGGAAAAATTAGGGAGTCCAGAGCAAGCGGGACCCCTCATTTCGAAAAATGTGGTCTCGACCTTGGTTCAATTACAATCGATTGATTATAAAGAAGCCGGCCTCGCCGAG
>NZ_JAWJBP010000544.1:0-267 GCF_046535935.1 Tritonibacter sp. SIMBA_163 | reverse complement strand
GGCTCAACTCCAAGATCGATTCCGAGGCTCGAAGCTTCTTGGCCGCGATCACACAACAAATGATAGCATCGCTTCATCTCGACGCGAATTACCAACGGGACCCCAAAGCGACGACGATACCAATCTCAATCTCGAAGAGATAAAGGGCAAGGTGCACGGGAGAGAGGAAATCTGATGCCTGGCGTGCTCGACGCTGTCTATCCGCCACCTGCTATCTGCTAACCGGTTGCGCGGAGATGACTTAAGTGCATTTTCAATGCCTTATAC
>NZ_JAWJBP010000543.1:0-267 GCF_046535935.1 Tritonibacter sp. SIMBA_163 | reverse complement strand
AGTAGGGCAGGAACAGCCGCGCACCGGCGTCGCGCAGTTGCTGCCATTTCGCCTGCTCGGCAAGGTGGCGCATGTCGGATTGGCGGGCGACGGCGATCTTGTCGTCGATCAGGCGGTCGACCTCGGCCGTGAGGGCGGTATCGTACGTCTCAAGGTCGAGCTCGAAGTTCAGCCGGTGGCTGCGCACGTCCCAGTTCGAGCTCCCGATCAGGCAGAGCGCGCCATCGACCGTCATCAGCTTGCTGTGGTCGAACGGCTCGGGCGCCA
>NZ_JAWJBP010000542.1:0-267 GCF_046535935.1 Tritonibacter sp. SIMBA_163 | reverse complement strand
CTACATTCCATTGCTTCAATAATTCTACAGCGTGGCTTCCTGCGGTACGGTCGAACATATACATTCCCTCTTTCCTTATTTCTAGTGTTCCAACTCTTTATCCCTCCAGCCAATCTCTAAACCTTTTTCTGTCAACATGCCAAAAAAGCAGCAAGCTGTTTATCAGCCTACTGCTTTTTTTCAGATATTCTTTTTTTCATTTCCTCAGCGATCAAACGGAAGGTCGTTAATTTATCGTTAAAATCATGGGCGACAGAAACAATCATC
>NZ_JAWJBP010000541.1:0-267 GCF_046535935.1 Tritonibacter sp. SIMBA_163 | reverse complement strand
CCGCCCGCCTGATGCAGGCGCTTCTTCAAGTAGCGGCGCAGCTTCAGGTCCTCGTGCAGCAGGTCGCCGTACTGGTCACGCGCCGCAAACCAGCGCGAATCCCAGGTGCGATTGATGCCCAGGCGGAACCCGGTGGGGTTGATTTTATGACCCATGACTTAGGCGCTCTCCTCACGCTCGCGGACGACCACCGTGAGACGGCTAAACGGCTTGTCGATGCGCCCGACCCGACCGCGGGCACGCGGACGGAAGCGCTTCATCACGATC
>NZ_JAWJBP010000540.1:0-267 GCF_046535935.1 Tritonibacter sp. SIMBA_163 | reverse complement strand
AAGGCGGTTGCGGTCCAAGCAACTATCTGGGCTACCGAGGCCATGCATGCCGCGATGGCTGCGACACCATTGTATCTCGATTGGAGCTGCAGGCTCTTGACCAAGTCGATACGCTTCCCCTTCGAAAGAGCTACTAGATCACCTCCTAAAAGCGCGCCGACACCACCGCTGCCGGCTGGCGCATCGACCTCAGCGATTGAAGACCTGTACCAGTAGAGTGCTGCGACCACGCCAAGAAGCACCGATACCCAGGTTGCAAGTTGATAA
>NZ_JAWJBP010000539.1:0-267 GCF_046535935.1 Tritonibacter sp. SIMBA_163 | reverse complement strand
GCTCGATCCTCGAAATGAAGGACGAAGACCTCGATTTCGCGGTCAATCTCAACGTCAAGGCGATGATCCGCACCATCCGCGCCGTGCTGCCGGGCATGCTGGAACGCAAGGACGGCGCCATCGTCAACATGGCCTCGGTCGCTTCCAGCGTGAAGGGCGTGCCGAACCGCTTTGCCTATGGCGTCACCAAGGCCGCAGTTATCGGCCTGACGAAGGCCGTCGCCGCCGATTATGTTGCCAAGGGCATCCGCTGCAACGCCATTTGCC
>NZ_JAWJBP010000538.1:0-267 GCF_046535935.1 Tritonibacter sp. SIMBA_163 | reverse complement strand
CGCGCCTCCTGGACCGCCACCGCATCCGTGGTCCGCGAATAGCTGAACACACGCCCCTCGATCTGCTGCCAAACGTCCTGCCTGGCCATCTCGCCCGTGGCAAGGCGCAACTCCCGGGGATTGGGCGCGATCAGCGCCGTCCAGAGACCAGTGCCATTGGGCCCCTCCCCCTGTGCAATCACGAGGTCGTCGTCCTCATCGGGTCGAAAGACCGATTCGCTTCCAGGGAGGAACCGCAAGGCGCCTTCCGAAAGATCAAGCTTTTCC
>NZ_JAWJBP010000537.1:0-267 GCF_046535935.1 Tritonibacter sp. SIMBA_163 | reverse complement strand
CCGGTAGGCCGTATGGTCTTGATTCTAGCGCAGAAGATTCCAGCGTATCTTCTGACTCCAGTGCTGAGGTAATTTTGCCTGCTGCGAAGATGGTTAAGGAAAGGTTTGATTCGATTGGAAATGGTATGCTCTCTTCACAAGAAGCAAGTCAGGCTGGATTTGATGCTACAGAATAACAAGCTGTTAGACAATAGAAAGCAACTATACAAATCTATTGCTATAATAATAGGAAGATTGCCCGAGAAAGACAAGAAGAGAGCTACCGAA
>NZ_JAWJBP010000536.1:0-267 GCF_046535935.1 Tritonibacter sp. SIMBA_163 | reverse complement strand
CCATTATATTTCCTGAAATATTACTAGAAGCAATAACGCTTAACAAAATCGTATTCTCGTCAATTTTATCAGCAATAGATGCTGGATCAACAAACCCTGTATTTACATTTGCCTTAGCAACTCTAAATTCTTTATTGTTCTTTTTACAGTAAAATTCTAATGAATCGTAAGCAGAAGGATGTTCAATATTAGTAGTGACTGCATTAGTTCCCTCAACATTTTCAATAATAGTTGAAACCATTTTAAACATTGTTTGAGATGCTGTTA
>NZ_JAWJBP010000535.1:0-267 GCF_046535935.1 Tritonibacter sp. SIMBA_163 | reverse complement strand
CCCAGGCACGCGCAAACGAAGCCGGCCAGGGGGTCGAGATCTCCTATACGATCCCCAAGGAAGGCACGGTGCAGTGGTTCGACATCATGGCGATCCCGACCGATGCGCCCCACCCGGACGCCGCGCACAAGTGGCTGAACTTCAACATGCGCCCGAAGATCGCGGCCCAGAACACCAACTACGTCTGGTACCCGACGGCGAACGCATCGGCCGAGCAGTACATTGACGATGAAATCCTGAGCGACCCCTCGATCTATCCGCCGCAGG
>NZ_JAWJBP010000534.1:0-267 GCF_046535935.1 Tritonibacter sp. SIMBA_163 | reverse complement strand
AGCTTAGGGCGACAAATGCGAGCCGTAACTCAAAACCGCGATATGGCAAAATGTCTGGGAATCAATACCAACTTAGTGGATATGGCAACCTTTGCCTATGGCTGTGGCTTAGCGGGAGTTGCGGGAACTGTCATTTCAGCAATTAAAACCGTTTCTCCGCCCATGGGTCAAGATTACTTGGTGGATGCCTGGATGGTCGTTGTCACTGGGGGTGTGGATAAACTGATTGGGACATTAGCCGGTGCAGTGGTGATTGGAGAATCGAAC
>NZ_JAWJBP010000533.1:0-267 GCF_046535935.1 Tritonibacter sp. SIMBA_163 | reverse complement strand
CGACGACGATTGCCACCTGGTCCTTCTGCGCGACACCGCCGCGAAACACGACGAATTCGCAATCGCCAAGGTCTCGAAGAGGCACGGGCGTCCGGACGACCACCTCGAAGCTCCGCGCCATCCGGCGGCTCTTGGGAAGATCCAGATGATCGACTTCGGCGCAGGCTGCAAACGTGCGGGCGTGCCGAGGAACCTCGACGCACATCATCGCCGGCAGCAGAAGTGCAAGTCCTGCAACCTCTCCGGCCGTCTGCATCAGCGCAGTCG
>NZ_JAWJBP010000532.1:0-267 GCF_046535935.1 Tritonibacter sp. SIMBA_163 | reverse complement strand
AAGCTTTCCAGGTGGTCTTCTGGTCTGTCATGCGCTCCATAGCTCTGAAAACGCTCGCGGATCTCATCTTCGTGGTCGGAAATCAGCGGCAGGGTGTCACTACCCACCAGGGATTTTACCTCGGCTAGCTGGTTCAGCAGTCCGCTGTGCTGTTTGATAAATGCCGAGGCCTGCCGGGGACCAAGCTCGCGCAGGTGGGCGTGCAGAGATTTAGGCTCCACGCCCCAGCTCTGCTGCAGTTCGTCCAGCTTCTGCTTCAATGCCGGG
>NZ_JAWJBP010000531.1:0-267 GCF_046535935.1 Tritonibacter sp. SIMBA_163 | reverse complement strand
CTTTATTCCAAAGCGCCTGCTGATTTATCGGAACTGCAAGCGCCGTCGGATTTCCTGGCCGATGAAGCCAATCCTTACGATATGCTCGGTGCGTTCCAGAAAATGCTGCGCCGGAAGCAGTTAAGGGCGCCTTTGTCGACGCGTGTCGCGCGCCAGGAAGTGTCCATCAAAGAACAGATGGGCTCGATGGTCGAACGCTTGAAATCATTCAAAGGCCGCGCCAATTTCTCGGAGCTTTTCCCGTCAGATGACCAGGCCGTGCTTGTC
>NZ_JAWJBP010000530.1:0-267 GCF_046535935.1 Tritonibacter sp. SIMBA_163 | reverse complement strand
GGCAAGGAGATTGCGGCGCGCACGCTGCATTCGCTGTCTGACTGGGCCGAACAGCCCTTTGTTGCCGTCAACTGCGCCGGCCTGTCGCCGGATCGGCTGGCGGGGGAATTGTTTGGCGTGATCGATGCGCAGGACCGCCGTCGCGACGGGCTGTTCCTGCATGCCGATTGCGGCACGCTGTTCCTTGATGAAGTGGCGCAGATGCCCGAACAGGTGCAGGCGGCGCTGTTGCGTGTGCTGGAGGATCAGAAGGTGCGCCCGGTGGGA
>NZ_JAWJBP010000529.1:0-267 GCF_046535935.1 Tritonibacter sp. SIMBA_163 | reverse complement strand
CTCTAAATTTTCTAGTGCAGTTAAATACTCAATTAATAATGGTTGATCTGAAACATAGCCGATTTTTCTTTTAAACTCATTTGATAGAGGATAATTCAATTTTTTCCCTTCAAATAAAACATCACCCTCTTGCTTTTCAATTAATCCTAAAAGTATCTGTAATAATGTTGTTTTCCCGGCACCGTTTGATCCCAAAATAAACGTAATATCATTCTCTTCTAAGTCTAAAGATATATTATCCAAAATGATTTTTTCCCGCTCAAATAC
>NZ_JAWJBP010000528.1:0-268 GCF_046535935.1 Tritonibacter sp. SIMBA_163 | reverse complement strand
CAATCCGAAGGTCGACCAGTTGGTCGAGCTGACTCAGCGTCTGGCCGAACAGCAACAGGCCCTGCAAGGCCGGCTCGATCAGGTTGCCACCGCCGACGCCCAGGCGCAGACGCACTTGGCCGACCGTATGCAGGCCCAGGAACGCCATATCGCCGAGGCGTTGGACAAGCGCCTGGGCGAGTTGCAGCGTCGCGTGGGCGAGACCTTGGAGAACTCCTCCCAGAAGACCAGCGAGACGCTGGGCCATGTGCGCGAGCGCTTGAGCGTG
>NZ_JAWJBP010000527.1:0-268 GCF_046535935.1 Tritonibacter sp. SIMBA_163 | reverse complement strand
GGGATGATCGCCCGAAACGGGGGATTCTCGCTCCAAACCCGCTCCAGGTTCTTCCTTCTGATCTTCCCCTTCGCCGCCGCTCCGCGGTTCAAGCCGCTCCCGGCTTTGCGGATCGCCCCCCGGGTTCCGTAGACTCCGCAGCGTCGCGACGGTGTCGACGATGGATCGAACCGGCCGCCGCCCGACCCCCTCCCGGAGTCTTTCACCGCATGGCATATCGACGCGTGGCGATCTCGGGGCTCGGGCCGGTCAGCGGCCTGGGCCTGAC
>NZ_JAWJBP010000526.1:0-268 GCF_046535935.1 Tritonibacter sp. SIMBA_163 | reverse complement strand
CACGAATCTGAGCAAAATGAAATTTGCACGACTTTAACGGCTATTAATGATCAATGGCTAGAAGCTGATCCGAAAATTTTAAAGGTTGATCGTGCCGAATTACGCAAGTTTTTTGATATGACTTCTTTCAAACGAGATGAAGATTTTCCAGCAATCACCTTTAGGGAAAAGTAATATTTGTTATTTGTTCTTGGTTATTTGTTATTCGATAACTTCAGGGCAAACTTATAATTGTCTCACCTGAATCTCTCCCTTTTATGACTCAGTG
>NZ_JAWJBP010000525.1:0-268 GCF_046535935.1 Tritonibacter sp. SIMBA_163 | reverse complement strand
CAATCGCATTGCCGACCGCATCGACAATACTGATATGACTTGTGCCGTACTCGGGCTGTTCAGGCTGGCTGGCAAAACTCACCGCTAGCTCGCCCGGGTTACCGGGCTCCGCGCTCTCGCCCATGCTCTTTTCACCGATGAGTTCGCTGCGTTTACCCAAATAATCAGGGGCCAGCATCAGCGACCAGTCACCGCCGGGGGCATCAACAAAATCAGGGTCAGCGATGTAGCGACCCCGATCAGCAAAGGCAAGCCGCGAAGCTTCTAA
>NZ_JAWJBP010000524.1:0-268 GCF_046535935.1 Tritonibacter sp. SIMBA_163 | reverse complement strand
CCCGTGCCGCGGCGGCGGGCGGAAGTGCTCGCTCGTCAGCGACCGGACGTCGCGGTTGAGCCCGTGCTTGCGGCAGTAGAGGGCGAACGCCTGCCCGATCTGCTCGGCCCGCGGGCCCTCGCCGCGCCGGCGGTTGTGGGTGGGGGCGTTGCTGTTGCCGCCGCCGCACGCTTCGACTTCCTGGCGAGATCGGCGTTCGCGGGTCGCGACCAGGCGCGAGGTGTCGTCGTCGGTCTTCCGCTGTGAGAAGCCCGAGCGGTAGAGCAGG
>NZ_JAWJBP010000523.1:0-268 GCF_046535935.1 Tritonibacter sp. SIMBA_163 | reverse complement strand
ATGACTCTTTGACAGGGATCGGTGACAGGGAAATACATCTTGCCCTTTCCGTGGTGAGCTATTTTCTCTATCACCTTGCCAATGACTTTGAAGTCGTCCAGAAAATGCTCCCACCGAAGCCCAAGCACGTCGCCATTGCGGAATCCGGTGTAATACATCACCAAAACGACCGGGACCACATGATCAACATAAGTGACCTGATCCCAATCAGGTAGATGTCGGTTCGATTTCTTGAGGCGTGAGCGACGGCGCATGTCCTTCATTTGCC
>NZ_JAWJBP010000522.1:0-268 GCF_046535935.1 Tritonibacter sp. SIMBA_163 | reverse complement strand
CCCCGAGCCGGTGGTCCAGACCCGCAACATCGTCCGGGAGGGCGGCGGGCGATACCTGCCGCCCGACGAGCGGCGCACGATGCTGCGTTACCCCGAGGCGGTGGCGTCGCTGCTGGACGCGTCGCCGGGCGCTGCTTCGGCCCCGGCCTCGGCCACGGGATAAAGCGACGGCTTGGCGTGTTTCGCGTGGGGGAGCGGGCGGGAAGCGTCCGTCAGCCGCGGCTGCGGCCGCGGCGACGCATAGCCAGCAGCCCGCCGGTGAGCAGGG
>NZ_JAWJBP010000521.1:0-268 GCF_046535935.1 Tritonibacter sp. SIMBA_163 | reverse complement strand
CCGGCTGCAACACGATGGCAGGTGCCGGCCAGGACATCTCGAAGGGTGGCGACGCCCTCACCAATCAGGCTGAGAAGGCGAAGTAAATCGCTGTTGCTTGAAGCCCTGCGCATTTGCGGCGCAGGGTGGTTCATCGCAATGCAATGCATCATCGAGCCCGCTGCGGGAAACCGCAGTGGGCTTTTTGTTGTGCGTGCTTGTTAAACGTGAGCTTAGCGTTGCCCGTGTTGCCAAAACAAAGCGGCGATCCACTTGCGTGAATCGCCGC
>NZ_JAWJBP010000520.1:0-268 GCF_046535935.1 Tritonibacter sp. SIMBA_163 | reverse complement strand
GCAGCACTTTGGTGCCGGCGTGCTGCTTTTCGAAGGCGTCGCTGACGGCCTTGAATGCGTTGGTCAGACTCGCGGCGGCCGAGACGATCAACTCATCGGCGCGTGCGTTGGCGCTCAAGGCAACGGAAAACGCGCTGGCGACAAACAGCGCTTGTTTCAGCAGGCGGCGGGGAGGCGTCATGAACGTGTGAGGCTCGGGCGTATGCCGGAGCGGTGGTTAAAACGCCTATCGTAATATAGACGAGGTTATAGCGCTGGCATGACCGAC
>NZ_JAWJBP010000519.1:0-268 GCF_046535935.1 Tritonibacter sp. SIMBA_163 | reverse complement strand
CACAGCAGGGCGCGAAAACGCAACATTCTGATCCTCCGGTCTGGTCGCCACTTGATACGCACCGCTTTTGGCGACAGATCACTCATGACGGATTGCGGTCGTCGGCCGCGCCACCGTCATCAACCGGAGGACCCGCATGTACACGCTCTATTTCTCGCCGAATGCCTGCTCGCTTGCCAGCCACATCGCGCTGGCGGAATCCGGTCTGCCCTATCAGCTGCGGCGGCTGCAGTTTGCCGAGAATGAACAGCGCTCACCCGAATACCTG
>NZ_JAWJBP010000518.1:0-268 GCF_046535935.1 Tritonibacter sp. SIMBA_163 | reverse complement strand
CTAAGTGCCTCCCATTTCTCTGTCCTTTGCAAGCTTCCATTCATAATGTACATATAAGTCTAATCGCAGAAAATCTTAGGGATACATACATTGACTCTAACAATAGCCTGCTTCATAGTTTAATGAAGGATCAAAGAGACATTCGTTATCAACTAAAAAAGTAAACAATAAAAAGGTGGTAATTCGATGAGAGCTATTCAAGTGACAGGATATGGTGATATAGACAAGCTCCAACTGGTGGAAATAGCGACTCCAGAACCTAGAGACA
>NZ_JAWJBP010000517.1:0-268 GCF_046535935.1 Tritonibacter sp. SIMBA_163 | reverse complement strand
CAGAGAATGGCAGACATACAGTTTCAGAGAACAGAAAGCAAACTAACAGCCTAGCGGCTTAGGAGGAATATCTGTGGAAATTCGAATTGAAAAAAGAAAAGAAGCTGGTTCTTGTAATTATTGCGACAGAGCCACAATCTACGGAAGAAGTCGGGTGCAATATCCTTACGATGAAGTTATTCATGTTAAAGGAAATCAAACCAGCACACGCTTCTGTAAGGACTGTTTCAAAAGATTATCTGAGTTTAATCAATACGTTAAGCAGGAG
>NZ_JAWJBP010000516.1:0-268 GCF_046535935.1 Tritonibacter sp. SIMBA_163 | reverse complement strand
ATAGAGTTAAAAGAACAATTATCACAACTACAAGAAGAAGTAAATCAAAGAAATGAAGGAGCAATCAATCAACTTTCAAATGAAGAAATTGAACAGTTACAAAATCGAATTCAAGACCTGACTGAGAATGTAAATTTACTAAATCAGCGTCAAAGGGAAGAAAATGACTATTCTCAAAAAGTAACCGAACAATTCAAAACAGAAATAGAAACAATATATCAATTAGTTCAAGAGCATCAACAGCAACAAGCGGAAGTTACTAACGAAC
>NZ_JAWJBP010000515.1:0-268 GCF_046535935.1 Tritonibacter sp. SIMBA_163 | reverse complement strand
AAGATCCTGCCCGTGGGCGAGCAGCGCGTGGTGTCCGGAAAGGTGGAGAGCTATCACGGCCTGCCGCAGATGGCGCATCCCGACCACGTGGCCCCGCCGGATCAGAAGGACAGCGTCGGCACGGTCGAGCCGGTGTATCCCCTGACCCAGGGGCTAACGCAGAAGGTCGTGCGCAAGGCTGTCGCCGCCGCGCTGAAGAGTGCGCCGGAGCTGCCCGAGTGGCTGGAGCCCACCTATCTGAAGCAACAGGGTTGGGCGCCATGGCGCC
>NZ_JAWJBP010000514.1:0-268 GCF_046535935.1 Tritonibacter sp. SIMBA_163 | reverse complement strand
CTAATAAAGAAGGTCCCACTGCACTCCCAATCACTAAACTGGTCATCTGCATCCCGCCGATCGCGCCTAAATAAGCCCGTCCAAACAAACGCGGTAAGGCAATTGTGGTTAAGGTTGCAAAAAAGCCACCACTTGCCCCTAAACCTAAAATACCAATAATTCGCCACGGAAGGAGGTTGAGATTGGCAATCCCCACAAACCCTAAAAATTGCAGCAACAGTAACGTCACAACCAGCCACTTGAGTCGGACGCGATCTGAAATCACTCC
>NZ_JAWJBP010000513.1:0-268 GCF_046535935.1 Tritonibacter sp. SIMBA_163 | reverse complement strand
CCGCATCGAAGGTAACAGATTTAGGAATATATCTGGATTGGAGCAGGGGGAGACTAACCTTCCGGGACAGCCCGGTTAACGAAGTAGAGCAACGCTTAGAGCGCTGGTTTAACCTCGATATCACTATAGCCGAGGATATTACGCGTCAAAACCGGCTGTTAACCGGTTCCTTTAAGGATGTACCGTTATCGAATGTGTTACACTCGATCGCCCTGTCGCTCGATATGGAGTACCGTCGGGAGGGGCGTACAGTCATTTTTGAGAATAG
>NZ_JAWJBP010000512.1:0-268 GCF_046535935.1 Tritonibacter sp. SIMBA_163 | reverse complement strand
ATTGAAAAAGCCCCTTTTGTCTTGTTTTATTTCTTTGGTTTAGCATAATTTATTTTCATCAATGAGGCTCGATTTCAGCCGTATAACAGTGGTTATATGGCCTGCTTTATAACCCCGATAACTGTGCTTTCAAGGTCATTGATGTCATACAGCCCTAACCTATTGATTTTAATATCTACTTTCTTAGATCAGGCTACATATACCCTATTACCGTGCCCGCTCGCTGTACCTGTTCAATCATACTCTATTAACAAATTTAGCTTAGGTC
>NZ_JAWJBP010000511.1:0-268 GCF_046535935.1 Tritonibacter sp. SIMBA_163 | reverse complement strand
ACCAGAGTGTCTATCATTCATCATGATTTTAATCAATTTGCTGTTTCTCATTTTTTCCTTCTCTTTCAAAATTGCTTCTTCATTAGCTGCCAGCTTCATTTTCAATTTAACGTTTTCTTTAATCAATTTCTTCATATTGTTCATATGTATTATCTCCCTCAAGATGTGTGTTATTTATATTCAAACAATGTACCTTCATCTGTCTTTGGAACTTTAGTACATTGATTTGAATTTGTTTTATGTCCAACATAAATATATTCCTTATCCT
>NZ_JAWJBP010000510.1:0-268 GCF_046535935.1 Tritonibacter sp. SIMBA_163 | reverse complement strand
GCTCGTCCGGCGACAGGTGCTGCGTCTGCGGCTCCGCAGTCAGGCCGAGTGCGGTGGCTGTGGTGTCGTTGCGGACGGGCAAAAGGTTGAAGCCGCCGCTGAGCTGCTGCATACGGAAATGTGTGATCTCCATGAGCACTTTGCCGTCTGTGTCGCACAGGGTGATGTCGAACAGGACAGAACTGCGATCCCCCGTGCCATCTGCCAGACGCACATGGCTGAAGATCTCTTGCGTCAGCGGGGCCAGCACCCGGATGGCGCCATAGGA
>NZ_JAWJBP010000509.1:0-268 GCF_046535935.1 Tritonibacter sp. SIMBA_163 | reverse complement strand
ATGTTTCAGCGACGACTCCAAGGTCATGCGTGATCAGCAAGACTGCTGTATCAAGCCGTTCGTTTAAGTTCTTGATCAATTTAAGGATCTGCGCTTGGATCGTCACATCGAGTGCAGTGGTCGGTTCGTCGGCGATCAGCACTTTCGGGTCGCACAGCAAAGCCATGGCGATCATGACGCGCTGGCGCATGCCGCCGGACAGTTGGTGCGGATATTCATTGAGCAAGGCTTCTGCACGGGGCAGGCCAACCAGTTTCATCATCTCGAC
>NZ_JAWJBP010000508.1:0-269 GCF_046535935.1 Tritonibacter sp. SIMBA_163 | reverse complement strand
CTGAGTTTGATCCTTGCTCTGCTAGTATTTGCGACAGTTAATGACGTCCTCTACAACATGTAGATGAATGACGTCGATTCGCGGCGGCGGGGACAGGACATGATCGAGCGCTTTTCCAGCTTGGCGACTAGGCGAATCACCCGCGGACGCGGCCTCGTCCAGTTGCTCGGCACGTGCTTCCTGGCCCTTTTTCTGGCCGGCCCGGCCAATGCGCAGACAACGTTCGTTGTCGAGGATCTGGCCGTCAGCGGTAATGAGCGGATCGAACC
>NZ_JAWJBP010000507.1:0-269 GCF_046535935.1 Tritonibacter sp. SIMBA_163 | reverse complement strand
CGGTAGCCTGGCATTTGGCAGCGACACGGCCGGAATACGTTAAAAAACTCGTTGCCATCAATATCCCGCATCCTGCTGCCATGCCTAGAGTCTTCATGAAGAATCCGATGCAATGGGTGAAAAGCTCGTATATGGCGTTTTTCCAGCTGCCGGAAGTACCGGAAAAATTGATGGGCGCAAATGAATTCGAATGGCTGGGCCAAGCGATGAAAGGCACGGCAAGACATGGTGCATTTACGGAACAAGAGCTGGCTCGGTACCGGGAAGCC
>NZ_JAWJBP010000506.1:0-269 GCF_046535935.1 Tritonibacter sp. SIMBA_163 | reverse complement strand
CGGCGTGCGGGCTAGCTGCTCTTGGGCTTGTTCAAGGTGGTTGCTGTATAGGTGCGCATCGCCCAGCGTGTGAACGAACTCGCCGGGCTGTAAGCCGGTGACTTGCGCCACCATGCTGAGCAGCAGCGCGTAGCTTGCAATATTAAACGGCACGCCAAGGAAAATATCCGCACTGCGTTGGTAAAGCTGGCATGAAAGCCGCCCATTGGCTACGTAAAACTGGAACAGGCAGTGGCACGGTGGCAGCTTCATTTCGTCTACCTGACCAG
>NZ_JAWJBP010000505.1:0-269 GCF_046535935.1 Tritonibacter sp. SIMBA_163 | reverse complement strand
ATGCAGGCCAGCGCCCAGAGCCAGGTGGGCGTGGATTACGGACTGCACCTGATCCTGACACATGTAGACGATCAAGTTTTGACCGACGTGCGCAGCGCGATCGAGCGGGAGGGGGTAAGCAGCTTCAAGATGTTCATGGCCTACCCCGGGGTCGTGATGTCGGACGACGCGGCGATCTTCAAGGCGATGCGGATGGTCGGCCAGCACGGCGGCATGATCGCTCTGCACGCCGAGAACGGCCTGGTCATCGACCAGCTCATCGACGAGGC
>NZ_JAWJBP010000504.1:0-269 GCF_046535935.1 Tritonibacter sp. SIMBA_163 | reverse complement strand
ATGTCGGAGGCCGTCCAGAACACCTCGCCGGGCTTCACGCCGTAAAGGTTCTCCATCGTCCACAGGAGGGCGACCATATGCCCACCATTGTCGCGCACCACGCCCTTCGGCTGGCCCGTCGTCCCGGATGTGTAGAGAATGTAAAGTGGATCGGTGGCGGCGACGGGCACACAATCGACGACCGTGCCGTTGATCTTCTCCACCTCGACCGCCTGCCGGAAATCCACGTCGCCATGCTCGTAGCGCAGCGGCGCATGCAGTTCGTCGCG
>NZ_JAWJBP010000503.1:0-269 GCF_046535935.1 Tritonibacter sp. SIMBA_163 | reverse complement strand
CTCCTGCCTGATTTCAGCCGTGGCGCGTCCCTTGACGGACATGCGTGTGGCTTCCGAAGGCTGGAAGATGGGGATCCATTTCAACCCGCCCGGCTCCTCGCCTTCCTTCAGGGGAGCGATATTGCCTTCACTGTGCAGCGGATTGTTGGCCGGTCCGCTGCTCAGATCGATAAAGCTGTTATAAAGCGAATAGCCGATGAAAGCCGCAACCGCGAGCACAAGCGCTGGAATGCCGTAGCTGTAGAAAGGCGAATGGCGCTTCTTCTTGC
>NZ_JAWJBP010000502.1:0-269 GCF_046535935.1 Tritonibacter sp. SIMBA_163 | reverse complement strand
CCGCCATTGAGCTGAAGTTTGAGCGTCTGGATGATGGCCGCTGGATTGCCAAGAATATCAGCACCAACAAGGTCGTAAAAAACCCACTCTACAGCGAGGCGGATCTGGCCTCACTGGTGGCTTAAATTCACGCATAGAGCGCCTTCAGTGCGCTCTATACAGTAAGTAATAGATTACTTATTAGGAGCGCGCTGATGATATGGCTCGTCGATTTAATCAAAGGGCTACTGGCTATGTCTTTGATTGCTTTTGCCACCGCTGACCTAACC
>NZ_JAWJBP010000501.1:0-269 GCF_046535935.1 Tritonibacter sp. SIMBA_163 | reverse complement strand
CAGCCGGTCCGGGTTCAGCTTGGTCCAGTCGCTGACCACCAACGCCAGGTCCTGCACGTTGTAGTAGGTGGTCACCCGGCGGGCGAGCCGCTCCAGCGGCGCCAGCTTGTCGGGGTGCGACAGGGCGTCGTTGTCGGCGTCGGCCGCCATCAGCAGCACCTCGTCGAACAGACGCGGAAGCTGGTCGCCGACGTGCAGGCGCATGCCCTGGACCGCGTGGCGCAGCGCGAAGTTGCCCATCGAGTGCGCCAGCAGGTGGATGCGCTGCC
>NZ_JAWJBP010000500.1:0-269 GCF_046535935.1 Tritonibacter sp. SIMBA_163 | reverse complement strand
CTATCCACTTCCTGAAAGGTAGGAGCCGCCGTGGCATCGCTGGCATTAGAGGAAGTGACGGATAGCGGCCGCAAAGGGTTACTTCCTCCTTGGGCAGCGCCGAGCACAAGCGCCACGCCCCAGGCCAGCAGCATGATTCCTGCCGTTTGGCGAGCTTTTGCCCAGCCGTGAGAGGGTGATGTATTGAGTGCTCCCAGGGTGAGTGCGCTACCGATAGCCAGCGCCGCCCACAGCAGCAGCGCAATAGAAGGGGGAGTTAAACGCTCGAC
>NZ_JAWJBP010000499.1:0-269 GCF_046535935.1 Tritonibacter sp. SIMBA_163 | reverse complement strand
GCTGGTAGGGTCCGGCAACATCGCCGGCGGCGAGGATGTGGGGATGCAGCGTCTGCAGATAGGCGTTGGTCTGAAAGGTGCGATCGACTTCGATGCCGAGCTCTTCCAGACCGAAACCCTTGAGGCGCGGCGCCCGGCCGACCGCAGCAATGATCTCGTCGAACGAGATCCGGCGCTTTTGGCCCGCGTTCTCGATCTCGATCCATTTCCCGTCTGCCCCGACCCCGCAGGCGACGGCCTTGTGGTCGGTCAGCACCGCAACGCCGTCC
>NZ_JAWJBP010000498.1:0-269 GCF_046535935.1 Tritonibacter sp. SIMBA_163 | reverse complement strand
ATCACCTTGTGCGCCAGAGATATCAAACAAAGTTTCTTGTTCTGTTTCATCGCTTTCTTTAGCAAGATAAGCCATTAATTTTTTATGACGCTGTTCAATAGCATCATTATCATTTTTTACGTTGATATATTCAGTTACGAAACCCGACAAAAAACGTTCCCCTGCCACAATAGACACTTCTTCTTTTTGCTTACTGTTTTGCGTTTGCTGTCTTTCAATATCATTTAAAGCTGATCTTGTGCTAATAGACAGCAGCACAGAAATGAAAG
>NZ_JAWJBP010000497.1:0-269 GCF_046535935.1 Tritonibacter sp. SIMBA_163 | reverse complement strand
CTAAGCTCCTTCACCACATGAGAATAATATCTAAGGGTTGTGTCAATGCTAGCATGTCCTAGCTTTTCTGAAACATAATAAATAGATATTTTCTTGTAATGAAGTATACTGCATGGGTGTGTCTAAAACCATGAATTGTTCCAGGTTCAATTTTTAAGTCGTTCAAATGTTAATACTTTTTTAGGGTTTGTAGGACTAATAAAATAAGCTCATAAGGGTTTGGTGTTATTTCTTTGAAAAAATCTTTAAACAATTTCATTGTTTCAATA
>NZ_JAWJBP010000496.1:0-270 GCF_046535935.1 Tritonibacter sp. SIMBA_163 | reverse complement strand
GACACACAATCCCCTTGCAATTCCATAACCGGCCCGAACTTGGGCTATGTAATGGAAATGTACGAGCTTTATCAGGAGTCGCCTGAACTAATCGACCCTCAGCTTGCGGAGCTATTCAAACACTACCGACCTCCTGCCGAGCAGCCTGCTGTACAGACAGGTGATGCTGCTAGTGCTGCATCCGGTGTGGCAGTCGAACCGAACCGGTTTGAAAAAGTGCTCGCAGCGGTTCATTTGGCGGAAGCCATTCGCGCACACGGGCATTTGGCT
>NZ_JAWJBP010000495.1:0-270 GCF_046535935.1 Tritonibacter sp. SIMBA_163 | reverse complement strand
ACGCGCTCGGCGGGAGAACGTGCTATCGAAGCGTCGGTATTTAGAAAGTCATTCCTTGACATATTGACGATTTTCTATTTAAAGAAGAATTATCTTGTTAAATAAGCTATCTACCCCACTTTAGCAAGATAGTTATCAAATGACGGCACTCAACCGGCGTCCAGCAACAGATTGACGGACCTGACGGTCCGTACCGCGACGGCGTACGTAACAAGGAGTTTTGAAATGAGCTTCACCTTGCCCCCGCTTCCCTATGCAACCAACGCGCTC
>NZ_JAWJBP010000494.1:0-270 GCF_046535935.1 Tritonibacter sp. SIMBA_163 | reverse complement strand
GCGCCCGCCCCCGAGCAGACGCAAGACCGCGCCTGCCGTGCGTTCTCGCAGATCATTGGTGGTGACCAGCTTCTCGCGATTGTGTCGCGCCATCTGGTTGGCTGCTTCGATCAGTACGGAGAAGCCGATAGCTGCGTAGAGATAGCCCTTTGGAATATGGTAGCCGAAACCTTCCACGACCAGGCTGAAACCGATCATCATCAGGAAGCCAAGACAGAGGATGACAACCGTGGGGTGCTTGTTGACAAAGTCCATCAGCGGCTTGGAAGC
>NZ_JAWJBP010000493.1:0-270 GCF_046535935.1 Tritonibacter sp. SIMBA_163 | reverse complement strand
CAACCTGCTTTGCCCAGTCTTTTACGCCGCCTAATGTCGGTAAATCTGATCCTGCTTTTGCACCTAACACAAGAAAATCCAAGAATTCCATAAATACCACCCCTATTGATGTTTTAGTTGATCCACATAATATTGACCGTTGTTTTTCACAACAGATAATGTAAAACGTTCTTTTACTGGCAAATTCGTTTCTTTTTCTTTGAAAACAGCAATGGACGACACTTCAAATCCATCACCTTTTTGATAAATTCGTATATTTTCAACATCACC
>NZ_JAWJBP010000492.1:0-270 GCF_046535935.1 Tritonibacter sp. SIMBA_163 | reverse complement strand
ACCAGCGCTTCTTCTTCAGTTTCAATATGCGGTAGAGCCACCGCTTCTTCCCCTTCTACATCATAAGTCGTGAGCAGATAATTAGCATCATACTCACTCCGGTGCTCAGGGTCAGATAACACTTGATATGCCCATTGAATCAGTTCTTGACGAGCAGTTAGCGTTCCCTGAGTGTACTCCGAGTGAGGAGTTTGGCGGAGTCTGTCCTGATAAGCCTGCTCAATTTGGTCGGCAGTTGCTTGTAAAGGCAGACCGATAATCCGGTAATAG
>NZ_JAWJBP010000491.1:0-270 GCF_046535935.1 Tritonibacter sp. SIMBA_163 | reverse complement strand
GAACGCGCCGACGAGCTGGCCCGCCAGGCCCTCAAGCAGGTCAAATAGCGTGCGTCGCTGGCTCACAGCCAAGCTCCACCACAAAGAACACAAAGGGCACCAGGGCAATCTGCCGGTCGACGCGGTCTTCGACCGCGCAAACTGACATTCGTGAACCTTCGTGTTCTTTGCGGTTAAAGCGGGGCCGAATAGGGCTAGCCGCCGCGCCGGCGCAGGTAGAGCAGCCAGCCGAGCGGGCCGAGAAGGAGCACGATCACCAGCCAGCCGACC
>NZ_JAWJBP010000490.1:0-270 GCF_046535935.1 Tritonibacter sp. SIMBA_163 | reverse complement strand
GCACAGCCGGACCACGCTGGCCGCCAGCCGGCGGGTCACCCGGGCGTGCCGGTCCAGCCAGGCGAGCCGTTCCAGTTTCGGCCCGCAGCGCGGGCAGGCGACCCGCCGGCGCGGCACAGAGAGCCAGGTCACCGCATCCAGGATCGGCAGGTCGCGGATTGCCCGCCGGGCGACGTCGTGGACACGCTCACACCGCTCGCCGCAGCCGTCGCACACCAGCTCCATACCGGGCGCGTGGCCCAGATAGATCCAGATCTCCGGCCGGTCGCC
>NZ_JAWJBP010000489.1:0-270 GCF_046535935.1 Tritonibacter sp. SIMBA_163 | reverse complement strand
ATACCGGTGCCGGTATCGGTAACGGCCAGCATGACGTATTGACCAGGCCGCACGTCCAACGTGTTGCGGGCATATTCATCGTCGAGGAAGGCATTGCCAAGCTCGATCGTCAGCTTGCCCTGCCCGTCCATCGCGTCACGCGCATTGATGGCGAGGTTCAGCAGGGCGTTCTCCACGTTGCTCGGATCCACGAGCGTGTTCCACAGACCGCCGCTGACGATCGTATCGATCTCGATCGCTTCGCCCAGGCTCCGGCGCAGCAGATGATCC
>NZ_JAWJBP010000488.1:0-270 GCF_046535935.1 Tritonibacter sp. SIMBA_163 | reverse complement strand
CTTCGCCGGGATAAGAGCCCGGTCCGGCGACACGGCGAATGTTGGAGACAGACGCACCCGAGCGGTTGAAGGCGCCGCCCACGTCGCGATTGACGTAATTGCCATGACCGTAGCTGTCGACGGCGAAACCGGCAACGCCCGGCCCTTTGGCGTAGGCGAACGAGCACAGCGCGACAATAAGCGCGCCCCACAGCCAGTGCTTCGTTCTCGACAACCCGTCCACCCGTGACTCACTTGCCCGAAGACTTGCCTGAAGCCCACCGTTCGAGC
>NZ_JAWJBP010000487.1:0-270 GCF_046535935.1 Tritonibacter sp. SIMBA_163 | reverse complement strand
CGAGCGTCAACCCGGCATGGAGGACGAAGGCTTCGAGCGGCTGCTGGGTTTTGCGCCGAGCCGGCAAGTTTGGGTGAAGCTGTCCGGCGCCTACCGGACCAGTCCCGAGATTGCGCGCGCAGCCGCACCCCGACTCTGCCAGGCGTTCGACGCCGGGCGGCTCATGTGGGCGAGCGACTGGCCCTTCACGCAACACGAAGCCTCACAGAGTTACCGCGCGCAAGTCGGCGCCATCGCTGACTGGATTCCCGATGTAGCAGAGCGCGCAAC
>NZ_JAWJBP010000486.1:0-270 GCF_046535935.1 Tritonibacter sp. SIMBA_163 | reverse complement strand
GGCCGTGGTCGCCGGCGGTATGACGCTGATCCCGACCATGAAGCAGCGCCTCGCCGCGCCGAGCGATCTCGTGGATCTCGGCGGCGTTGCGGACCTGGCCGGCATCTCGGTCGACGGCGACCGGGTGCGCATCGGGGCCACGACGACGCACGCGGCTGTCGCCGGGTCCCGTGAGGTGGCGAACGCCATCCCGGCGCTTGCCGATCTCGCCAACCACATCGGCGACGCCCAGGTGCGCAATCGCGGGACCCTTGGCGGCTCGGTCGCGAA
>NZ_JAWJBP010000485.1:0-270 GCF_046535935.1 Tritonibacter sp. SIMBA_163 | reverse complement strand
CAATCGTTATCAAGGTTATACCCCTTCGCTGCGATCGCCGCTGAATCCGTTAACCTTAGAAACAGAAACGCGCAATTCCCTCCAAAATCAAGATTTTTGCCTCTATTACCAACCGCAAATGAATCTCAAAACGGGGCAAATCACAGCAGTAGAAGCCCTCATTCGTTGGCAACATCCGCAGCGAGGACTGCTCCCGCCTAAGGATTTTATCCCCTTTGCCGAAGAAAGCGATCTCATTTGTGACCTCGGAGATTGGGTGTTAAAAACAGC
>NZ_JAWJBP010000484.1:0-270 GCF_046535935.1 Tritonibacter sp. SIMBA_163 | reverse complement strand
CTACAGCGTTCATTATGCGGCCCTCTGTTCTTCAACGCGCTCGATGCCAGCAACTTCGATACCGGCGCGAACCGCACGGTTGGCAAGCTGCTCGACAAGAGCTTTCATTTCGGGGCGATCTTTCAGGGCAACCAAAGCCTTGTCGTAATCAACGATCCGGGCAGAGACGAAAGTGCGAAGGCTGACCTTTGCCCCAGTGCGACCAGCTTGCGCATTTGTGGCCTGTGCGGCCTTTTCACGCTCGGCAGCTTCTGCCTTTAGCTGTTCGGC
>NZ_JAWJBP010000483.1:0-270 GCF_046535935.1 Tritonibacter sp. SIMBA_163 | reverse complement strand
GGGCTTTCGGCTTCAAGTATAAATTTTCAATTAATGTGGCTGCACCGGCGACCCAAGGCGGAACAATCAGTGCTCCTAAAATTCCCAAGACTTGTGCTCCGCCAATGACAGCAAGCAGTTGATACAAGGGATGCAGACGCACGGTATTCCCAACTAATAGCGGGTCTAAAACATAAGTTTCTAAATTTTGAATCACCACAAACAACAATAACACCCATAATACGGTCCATCCCCCTTGCGCTGTTGCAACAATCAGGGCGGGAATTGAAC
>NZ_JAWJBP010000482.1:0-270 GCF_046535935.1 Tritonibacter sp. SIMBA_163 | reverse complement strand
CAGGATGGATGATGGCGCAGGATATAGCCGATGACGAGCTTGCGCCCGTTGGCCCGCGCGCAGTCGATCACACGGCGCGCATCTTCGACCGTCGTTGCAAGCGGCTTTTCCACGAACACATGCGCACCCTGCTCCATCGCGGCGACGGCATAATCCGCATGGCTTTCCGAATAGGTGGCGACGCAGGCGAGATCGGGCTTCAGTTCCTTCAATGCTTCCAGGAAGGAAGGATGAATTTCATAGTCCGCCAGCTCGTCCGGAACCGCAACC
>NZ_JAWJBP010000481.1:0-270 GCF_046535935.1 Tritonibacter sp. SIMBA_163 | reverse complement strand
AGCACCGAAGCCTTGACCAGATTCTCGCCGGAACGGTACCGCGCCGACATCGCCGAGGCCTTTACTGCGACAATCAGGAGCAATCGAAAATGACCGTCCACCAAAATAGTTCACTACCGGAGGAGTCGTTCACCGATACCGTGCGACGACTGGCAGGAGCGCAGAAGCCACCCGCCAAGGGGTCGCCCGCATATTCCCGGTTCGTCAACAGAAAGATCGGACGCGTCATCGCAGCAGCCGCGTACCAAGTCGGCCTGACACCTAACAAAG
>NZ_JAWJBP010000480.1:0-270 GCF_046535935.1 Tritonibacter sp. SIMBA_163 | reverse complement strand
CGGGCACGAAGAGGTTCGACTCGTCCGTCTCCCCATAAAGCAGGTCGACGTTCGAGCGGGGCAGCGACGCGCCCGCGGCCTGGGCGAGGACGTCGCAGCCCTTGCCGACCAGCTCCTTCTTCACCGCGGCGTGGCCATCGGACTTGATGTCGAAGGCGGCCTGGGTGAGGCGGTCGATCTGCTGCGGATCGAGCCGGGCGGCGCCGGCCCGCTCCATCGCCTGCATCATGCGGTCGAACACGCTGCGGACGACGAACACTTCCTTTTCAC
>NZ_JAWJBP010000479.1:0-270 GCF_046535935.1 Tritonibacter sp. SIMBA_163 | reverse complement strand
CGACAAGACCCGGCATCAAAACGCAATCCGCGAAGGTTCGGTCGACTGGCGCGCTCGACCAGGCGGCGACGTCCTCCAGGCTGCCGACGGCGAGGATGCGGCCGTCGCGCACGGCGATCGCCTCGGCGTCCGGCGCCATTGGCGCCATCGTGAGGATACGCCGCGCGGCATACACCGTGGTTTCACTGCTTCGGTCCAAGGCCTAACCTCCAAGCGCACGCCAGGGTTGGTCATGGGGCCGACATTCGAGCGACCCAGCCAAGCATCGAG
>NZ_JAWJBP010000478.1:0-270 GCF_046535935.1 Tritonibacter sp. SIMBA_163 | reverse complement strand
CGTTGAGAAATGACGATGGCGAATATAGTGAAATGGATATCATCACTAAAGTTATCGATATCCCATCCAGCTTCGCATCTAATGGTGATAAAGTCACTATTCACTATCCGATTGAAGCTGATGCTGAAACTGTCAAAATTAGCGCAGAGAACTTTTCTGAGAATTATTACCTTGAAATCCATACTATTGAATACGATCCAAAGACAGCTAAAATTTTCAGTGACCTTTATATTCAGCTACCAAAGGTTACATTCAGTGGAGAATTCGATA
>NZ_JAWJBP010000477.1:0-270 GCF_046535935.1 Tritonibacter sp. SIMBA_163 | reverse complement strand
ACAGTTGCAGTTTCACTTCGGTTCCCGACTCGCCACGGATCAACTTAGAGGCTTGCTCTAAGCTCAGTAAAGCAGTGGGTTGACCATTAATGGCAACAATTTCATCTCCGGCTTGAATTCCGGCTGCTGCTGCGGGAGAATCAGGAAGGGGTTCAACAACAGTTAAGGATTGATTTTTTTCATTGATTTCAAGGCGCAAGCCGACACCAGATAATTCCCCTGAGGTTTGCTGGGTTAAAGATTCATATTCTTTCGGATCTAAAAAACGAG
>NZ_JAWJBP010000476.1:0-270 GCF_046535935.1 Tritonibacter sp. SIMBA_163 | reverse complement strand
GGCCCGCTGATGAAGGTCGCCCAGATCCTGTCGACCATCCCGGAGGCGCTGCCGGAGGAATACGCCGAGGAACTCCGCCAGCTCCAGACCAACGCGCCGCCCATGGGCTGGCCCTTCGTCAAGCGCCGGATGGCGGCCGAGCTGGGGCCCGGCTGGCAGAAGAGGTTCCGCTGGTTTTCTCACGATTCCGCGGCGGCCGCCTCGCTCGGCCAGGTCCACAAGGCCGAGGGGCATGACGGCCGGCTGCTCGCCTGCAAGCTCCAGTACCCG
>NZ_JAWJBP010000475.1:0-270 GCF_046535935.1 Tritonibacter sp. SIMBA_163 | reverse complement strand
GCCGTCTTCATCAGTGGCTTTTGGGTTTACCGCTTCCGCATAAAAACCTACACATTTTGAAGGTTCATACTCATTACCGCTTCCATCCTGTTCATACTTTCCAAGTTTCACAACCGCCACATAGTCACTAGAAAAATGGGAAACCTTGATTAAATCACCTACAAAGACATCTAGTTTTTGCTCTAAGGGTACGCATAGATCACGAGAGATCAATTCGTATTCAGTTTCATCGAAGCACGGTGACAGCTTTTTTGCTACCCGCGCTTCTAG
>NZ_JAWJBP010000474.1:0-270 GCF_046535935.1 Tritonibacter sp. SIMBA_163 | reverse complement strand
CGGTCTTTCGGACACTCATATCTTTGATACTGGTCAAGGGTTGTGTCCTTTTGAAAGAACTGAAGCAAAATTGGTTCTTGGAATTGAAGACATTGCATTTCAACCCACTAAAACCATTGCACGATTAAAACAAGCACTTTATGTTTTTTCTGATTGGGAATACAATTTGGTTGGTTGGAACTGTGAACATCTTGGTCGCCTGATTGCAACAGATCAACCCAGATGTTATCAAAGCCGTTTTATGTGGTGGATGTGTAACCTGACTCCTTC
>NZ_JAWJBP010000473.1:0-271 GCF_046535935.1 Tritonibacter sp. SIMBA_163 | reverse complement strand
GTGCGTGGAACGTCGGTCACGGTGCTCGAGGCGGGGCGGATAGCGGGCCAGGCATCGGGGCGCAACGGCGGACAATGCAACACGGGCGTCGCGCAAGACTTCGCTTCGCTCGCGGCCAGCGTCGGGCTGGAACAAGCGCGCGACTTTTACCGTGCGTACGAAAGCGCGGTACAGACGGTCGAATCGATCGTCACGCAACAACGGATCGACTGTGATTTCGTGCGTAGCGGCAAGCTCAAACTCGCGGCCAAGCCGAAGCACTTCGACAAGC
>NZ_JAWJBP010000472.1:0-271 GCF_046535935.1 Tritonibacter sp. SIMBA_163 | reverse complement strand
CGTAAAGGCGTTGCCGCGAATGCCGCTACGCCACTGACGACCTTAAAACGCCTGGCAGAACAGGATCTATGCATTTCCGTCCAGGAAAAAGCGAAAGCCACGCTTAACGGCCCATCATTGAAACCATAAACTAGCGCTCCCCTTCCAATGGGGAGCTTTATTAATGTTGCATAATGTTTAAATCCCCATAAACAGGCTATACAATCAGTAAATAAATCCACGAGGAGGCATTCAAATGGCTGAAAAAGAAGGATTCTCTGATAAACTGAAA
>NZ_JAWJBP010000471.1:0-271 GCF_046535935.1 Tritonibacter sp. SIMBA_163 | reverse complement strand
CGACTGATCGCCCTGTTCGAGAGCTTCCCCGACTGCCCGGACCTGAGCGCGGCGCGCCCGGTGCCGCGGTTGCGCGGCTATCGCGACTACCCGAACCTGGTCCGCCGGCCCGTGCATCGCGGCGCGGCCTTCGTCGGCGACGCCGCCCTGTCGCTCGACCCGATGAGCGGGGTCGGCTGCTCCTTCGCGATGACGACGGCCGACATGGCGGCCGACGCCCTGGCCGAGGTCCTGGTGCCGGGCGAGACACCCGCGCCGGATGCGGTGGACG
>NZ_JAWJBP010000470.1:0-271 GCF_046535935.1 Tritonibacter sp. SIMBA_163 | reverse complement strand
CAGGTGGCGATTTTGCTGTCCGAGCCGGAGAAGGATTTTACGGGCGGCGAATTCGTCCTGACCGAGCAGCGCCCGCGCATGCAGAGCCGGGCCGAGGTCGTGCCGCTCCGGCAAGGCGACGGCGTGGTCTTCGCGGTCAATGACCGTCCGATGCAGGGGACGCGCGGGGATTATCGCGTCAAGATGCGGCACGGCGTCAGCCGCATCCGTTCCGGCAAGCGGCATACGCTGGGCATAATCTTTCACGATTCCAGATAGAGGTTGAAACCGG
>NZ_JAWJBP010000469.1:0-271 GCF_046535935.1 Tritonibacter sp. SIMBA_163 | reverse complement strand
CAAGGAAACTTTCACAACCGACAACATCCCATTCTATTTCGATATAGTCTTCTTGAGGACGGATGTTAACGTTAACCGTGGGTTCAATGGGTTCAAAATCAGGATTATCCGTCAGGTGAGGTTGTTCGTGCTGCGTTTCTACGGCATGATAAGTTGTGCAGCGATCAACGTAGTGGCAGTTAATACAGATACACATAGTATGCTTTTTCACCCTGCTTACTTTTAGTGCTAGTTTAGCTTAGGAGTAATGGGTTACTGGTTCTTTATTAAC
>NZ_JAWJBP010000468.1:0-271 GCF_046535935.1 Tritonibacter sp. SIMBA_163 | reverse complement strand
GACCGGGCATGGATGATCGAATATACGCCCGATCTCCTGCGCTTTCGCAATTCGCATGAATGGTGCAAGGGCAGTACGACGCCCTATATTGCCGAGCTTCAGGAAGTTCCGACGACACTGATCGCATGGCTGCACCGCTATCTGACCAGGGGACAGGCCGTCGCGGTTCACGACGTCCGCGGACTGCCACGCACCGCCCGCGCCCTTCAGGCGGAGTTTCTGCGGCAGGGAAACCAGAGCATTCTCAGCATTCCCCTCTTTCATCACGACC
>NZ_JAWJBP010000467.1:0-271 GCF_046535935.1 Tritonibacter sp. SIMBA_163 | reverse complement strand
CGGTGCACTGCGTGCAGGACACCGACGGCGCCGCCTTCCACGCCGAGCTGAAGTTGCCGGCGGAGACGATCGTGGTGACCAAGGGCACCCGCTTCGATCAGGACCAGTACAGCGCCTTCGACCAGACCGGCTTCGCCGAGGAACTGCGGCGCAAGGGCGTGAAGCGCCTGTTCGTCGGCGGGCTCGCGGAGGACGTCTGCGTGCACGCCTCCGCCCTCGACGCCCGCAAGGCCGGCTTCGAGGTGCAGGTGATCGGGGAGGCGACCCGCGC
>NZ_JAWJBP010000466.1:0-271 GCF_046535935.1 Tritonibacter sp. SIMBA_163 | reverse complement strand
ACCGGCTGCTTTTTTTATGTCAATTGAGTCATTGAGGATGTCATATAGACGAACAGACTTTAAGAGAAACGAATGTCTAGTCTTTTGGCATTGCCTCATGAGAAAGTCAAAGGTGCTTTTTCATTATTTATTTCTTGTGAAAATATCGGACAAACAGTGCCTTGTTCACTTTTCTGTCATATTTTTCTTGTTTAAAATAGAGACGAACAAGATAAATAAGGGGGAATGAAAGTGTCATTATTGTTGAAAAGGAGTTTGCAGATTCTTGTTG
>NZ_JAWJBP010000465.1:0-271 GCF_046535935.1 Tritonibacter sp. SIMBA_163 | reverse complement strand
CATGCATATCGCCATTAGTGATACCAGTTATATCAAAACGTTTCAAACGTTCCATGTTTTTCACAACAATGTTAAATAGATTCTCTTCACCAAAAATCTCTTTAGCATTTTCTAAAGTAGCTAAATCTACTGCAGCTCCATTTTTCAAAAGAACTGGTAATATCCCGATGATGTCTAAATTAGCACCATAGTCATCAATAAGTGATTGAAGATATTTGGTGAAGACTTCAGCTCCTTGCAAACTGCGCTCTTGGGTTTGTAGCACAACTAC
>NZ_JAWJBP010000464.1:0-271 GCF_046535935.1 Tritonibacter sp. SIMBA_163 | reverse complement strand
TGATTGGAGAATTGAGGCCGTGATTGCTGGCGTGAAACCAATCCGGCTCGATGGTTGATGCGGAATGCTCAAAGCCCCCTTTGCGCCGGGCGCCCTATCCACCTGCTCTGGTGCCTCGCGTGCTTCGATCACCGGGAAAATACGGGGCTCGCCCAGGTCCATTGACCATTGGTCTGGCGCATGCGCGCATGGATCCAGTCCCCCTCCGCCAATGGCTCTAGAGCGACTGTTCCGTGCCATTGCCACTGATGCGGCCTGGGCAATTGACCCA
>NZ_JAWJBP010000463.1:0-271 GCF_046535935.1 Tritonibacter sp. SIMBA_163 | reverse complement strand
CCCTGCACCGGACAACCGGGAAATGGATGATTCGAAATTCACGTTGCGGACAAACTCCTCCAGGATCGAAGCGAGAACCTCCGATTTTGATGAGGAGCCATCCGCCGCGAGCAATTCCAGTTCCGCCCCGCCACTTGCGCCCAACAGCATATTATTCAACGCGCTTTGGGTAAACCCTTCCGGTAGAATGACGACCGCGTCTACCCTCTGTGCCTCCAGGCTTTCTTCCGCCTGCTCACGCCCCATCTGTTCTATTGCCACCAAATCACGG
>NZ_JAWJBP010000462.1:0-271 GCF_046535935.1 Tritonibacter sp. SIMBA_163 | reverse complement strand
CCGGAACCTGAGGATGTTCGTCCACTGGAATGCCACGCCCATTGTCCGAGACAGTGACAAATCCGTCGGCATCGAAACTGACTTCGATGAAATTTGCATGTCCTTCCACCGCTTCGTCCATCGAGTTGTCGATGACTTCCGCAAAGAGGTGATGCAGCGCCTTTTCGTCCGTGCCGCCAATATACATGCCGGGGCGCAGGCGTACGGGTTCCAGACCCTCCAGAACACGGATGGACGAAGCATTATAGTCATCGCCTGCCGATGAAGCAGG
>NZ_JAWJBP010000461.1:0-271 GCF_046535935.1 Tritonibacter sp. SIMBA_163 | reverse complement strand
CATGGTCGAGCCGAAAGGCTTCACCATCACCACCACGTCGTTCCGCCGCCCCTATATGGAAGTCATGCCGGTCAATGCCAAAGCTGCGTGCCTCTATCCGAACAATGCGCGCATGCTGCGTGAGGCCAAGGCAAAGGGCTTCCACAATGCTCTGGTGACGGACGTTCTTGGCAATGTTGCAGAAACTGCAACTTCGAACGTTTTCATGGTCCGCGGCGGCGAGGTGTTCACCCCGGCCGCCAACGGCACGTTCCTCAACGGCATCACTCGC
>NZ_JAWJBP010000460.1:0-271 GCF_046535935.1 Tritonibacter sp. SIMBA_163 | reverse complement strand
GGACGCACCGAATTTTCTGATGGGGTATGTCCGGGAACTTCAGCATTGGTAGAGTCACTGAGTAAACAAAGGACTCCTTTTGCGCCATATTCGGCAAGACGATGCAAATCAAAATGTTCACCATCAACAGGGGTATGATCAATTTTGAAATCACCGGTATGAATAACTACGCCTAAAGGAGTGGTAATAGCAACACAGCAACTATCGGCAATGGAATGAGTGTTGCGAATATACTCGACTGAGAACGCACTACCGAGTTTCACTGTATCCC
>NZ_JAWJBP010000459.1:0-271 GCF_046535935.1 Tritonibacter sp. SIMBA_163 | reverse complement strand
AGACTAAACGCTCTGACTTCGGTAATTTTCACCGGAACTTGCTTTCCGCGCAGTTGGTTAATGTCACCCGCAAAGAAGGTTAAGCGGTTGGTGCGAGTGCGTCCCATCACTTGTGAGGGATCTTTAGGATTTTGCCCTTCCACTAAGACTTCTTCTGTGCGATTCAAATAACGGCGCGATCGCGCGGATGCTTTCGTGGAAACCAAATGATTTAACCGTTGTAAACGGTCGCTTTTGACCTCATCACCTAATTGATTATCCCATTTTGCAG
>NZ_JAWJBP010000458.1:0-271 GCF_046535935.1 Tritonibacter sp. SIMBA_163 | reverse complement strand
CAGCTTCGCCCAGAGCGTTTTCGATGCGCTCGACGTAGACTTCCACTTCGTCGCCCGGCTTCAGCGAGCCGTCTTTGCCCTTTGCGCCGAATTCCTTCAGCGGCACGCGGCCTTCGACCTTCAGACCGGCGTCGATGATCGCCATGTCCTTTTCAATGGCCACGATGCGGCCCTTGACGACGTAACCTTCAGCAAGGTCGTTCGTGGCAAAGGATTCCGCCAGCAGCGACTCGAAGTCTGCGAGGGATGGATTGAATTCTGACATGAATAC
>NZ_JAWJBP010000457.1:0-271 GCF_046535935.1 Tritonibacter sp. SIMBA_163 | reverse complement strand
CGAGGATCAGCGGCGGAGGAGGCGGCGGCGGGGGAGGCGGCGCGACGACGGGCGGCGGCGGCTCGACCTTGTGCGGCTTGACGACCGGCTTCTTCGGCTTCTTCGGCTGCTCGGGCTCGGCGGCTTCGGTTTCGACGGGCTCCGGCGCCGATGCGGCCACCGGCGCGCTCGCGGCTTCGACCGGCATCACCGTGGCTTCGACGATCGGCGCCTGCTGCGTGCCCCACAGCAGGCTGCTGCAACCGGACAGCGCGAGCAGCGCCAGCAGCGC
>NZ_JAWJBP010000456.1:0-271 GCF_046535935.1 Tritonibacter sp. SIMBA_163 | reverse complement strand
TCGTCCTGTGTACCAGTTGGGCAACCACATCGCGATCTCCGGAAAAATCATCAGGATGATGATGGTCAGCACCATGAGGAAGAAGAACGGCACGATCGATCGATAGATATCTATCAGCGTGACTTCCTTCGGCGCCAAGGCTCGCATCATGAAGAGATTGTACCCGAAGGGCGGCGTGATATACGCGATTTGGCAAGTGATGGTGTAGAGCACGCCGAACCAGATGGCGTTGAATCCGAGGCTCTTGACCAGCGGTATGTAAAGCGGCGCT
>NZ_JAWJBP010000455.1:0-272 GCF_046535935.1 Tritonibacter sp. SIMBA_163 | reverse complement strand
GAAAGCTGGACATTAAGGGTAGCCTGTTGTTAAATAGAAGCAATTAAGCGTTGGTGAAGTTAATATCTTCCTTGATCAATATTTGCTACCAATTAATAGAGGGGGTGAGGATAATCCCGTGTTGTCTATGTGTAGCATGGGTTAATGAATTTTATATCAACAATTACCAATTGCAGCCAAGGAGAATAAAGCATGCAAGAGCAAGAGATAAATGAGACTGGCGAAATGCAACCAAGACTGAGCAAGTCTGATGATCACGATGTTATTTATAC
>NZ_JAWJBP010000454.1:0-272 GCF_046535935.1 Tritonibacter sp. SIMBA_163 | reverse complement strand
ATCAAGCGCGCGCCGAAGATGGACAAGGACAAGATCATCGTGATGAACCTCTGTGGCCGCGGCGACAAGGACATCTTCACCGTCGGCAAGATCCTCGGAATGGGCCTCTGATATGACTGCACGCATGGACAACAAGTTCGCCGCTCTGAAGGCAGAGGGTCGTCCGGCCCTCGTCACCTATTTCATGGGCGGCGATCCGGACTACGACACCTCGCTGCAGATCATGAAGGCGCTGCCCGAGGCCGGCGCCGATGTGATCGAACTGGGCGCAC
>NZ_JAWJBP010000453.1:0-272 GCF_046535935.1 Tritonibacter sp. SIMBA_163 | reverse complement strand
CTTGGATGCTGCTGACTTGGGAATTGACTTGCCGAGTATAGTAAGACTGTTCGTCTTCGCTTAAATTATAGACATTTTTATCGGTCAAATGCCTGCCGAAAAACAAATAGACGACAAACCCGATAACCGGCAAAAAGAATAAGATCAATAGCCACGCCCAGGCAGCTCCTGCATCCCGCCGTTCGTTAAAGATGATAACAATGGCAAGCGCCACGTTCAGCAGCAGCACAGAGTTCAGTGTCCAGCTCGCGATCAGTATCCAATCCATCTTC
>NZ_JAWJBP010000452.1:0-272 GCF_046535935.1 Tritonibacter sp. SIMBA_163 | reverse complement strand
CTCGAAATGGAAGATACCAAAGCTCGTTTAGAGCGGGAAGCAGAAATTTTAAGTTCTACTCGCAATCACCTCGCTGCACGTACTGCATTAAAAGATGCATTGAAATAGGAAAAATTGAACATGAAGTCCTCTGCGCGGATTTTATTGGGGTTCATGATTGTTGCCTTGGTCGGAAAGTCAACCAGTTTCTTGATCAGGGCAACGAAACCGCAATGGTTTGAACAACGTCGAGAGCAAATAGCGGTTTTATTGAATGGGGAAAAGACTCAACC
>NZ_JAWJBP010000451.1:0-272 GCF_046535935.1 Tritonibacter sp. SIMBA_163 | reverse complement strand
CAATGAGTGATTTCGCTTGTAGTTTCGCCCACTCTTCTTTCTGTTGTCGTTGGTTTTGGGGATAGCCAAAGTCATTGAGAACCGATTGTAGCTGAGCGCGATCGTCTCCTCCTCCTTCCGCGTTACCATATTGTAGGGTTTCTGCTGCCATCCCAGCACACCAGACCGTACAAAAGCGATCGAGCATTAAGTTCACTTGATTGGGCTGTGTCCCCGCTTGTTCTAAGGCAGTGGTATCAAACTGCACACCTCCCTTTCCCGGTTGTTTACGA
>NZ_JAWJBP010000450.1:0-272 GCF_046535935.1 Tritonibacter sp. SIMBA_163 | reverse complement strand
GGCAATTGCGCCAAGTCGGAACTGCGAGGCAATTGTATGAACGCCCTGAAACGACAGCAGTCGCTGCTTTTCTTGGCTTAAAGAATATCTTGAGCGGGACCGTCAATAACGGGCGCTTCACCTCATCTGACAAAACGCTTGAAACAGCTGTCAATGGAGAGCTCGCAGACGGCGATTATTTTTTGGTCATCCGGCCAGAATCGATCCGAGCATCGGAAGGCGAACGGCCGGGCCAAGTTTCGATCAAGGGAACCGTTCAGGAAATGATTTAC
>NZ_JAWJBP010000449.1:0-272 GCF_046535935.1 Tritonibacter sp. SIMBA_163 | reverse complement strand
CTGTGCTTCAGAGCGCGTTGTCTCATGCTGATTCCAGCTGATCAAAAACCAGGCGCTCATGCTGAGCGCAACGCCCAAGATACCTGCAGCGACAGCGGCTTTACTCAATGAAGCGGCGAGATGCGGAATGTGTCGGCTGACCATGATCATGGCGAGGCCAAATGAAAAGCAGAGCAACCCAGGAAGTAGGGCGCTGGCTCTGGGTAGCCAAGCGGGAATCGCGATGCCTGTATGATAAGCCAGCGTAATGCAGCCGATGATCCACAACACAA
>NZ_JAWJBP010000448.1:0-272 GCF_046535935.1 Tritonibacter sp. SIMBA_163 | reverse complement strand
GTCACACCCCGCGAAAAGCACACCGGCCTGGTCGCGGCCATCGCGTTCGAGTCCCTGTTCAAGCTTACGGCGCTGCTGCTGGTCGCCGTGGTGGCCATCCATACCGCCTTCGGCGGTTTCGGCGGCCTCAACGACTGGCTCGCCGAGAACCCGCAGGCGCTGGACAACTACTATGAACCGGTGGGGCACAGCCCCTGGGGCAACCTGCTGTTTCTCGCCTTCGCAGCCTCGTTCCTGCTACCGCGGCAGTTCCACATGACATTCACGGAGAA
>NZ_JAWJBP010000447.1:0-272 GCF_046535935.1 Tritonibacter sp. SIMBA_163 | reverse complement strand
ACGACACCGCGTTTTTGCCCCTCGCGCAGCACGGCATGAAGCACCAGCTCGCCGCGATGATTGCCGATCTCGATGCGCTCGCCATCCTCGATGCCAAGCTCTGCCGCATCGTCGGGATGGATCAGAAGTTCGGGCCGGATTTCCTTGGCAAGCGATGTCGGCGTCTCGGCAAAGGTCGAGTTCAGGAAATTATGGGCCGGTGAGGTGGTCATGCGGAATGGATGTTCGGCGTCCGCCGTTTCGATCACTTCCCAATGGTCCGGAAATTCCGG
>NZ_JAWJBP010000446.1:0-272 GCF_046535935.1 Tritonibacter sp. SIMBA_163 | reverse complement strand
CACTGAACATTTTGTTGTGAACTCTTACTCTCATGACTATAAAAGCTTTTAAACGTTCAAACTTCATTTTCTCACTACTATCTTTATTCCGCAAAGTAGCTAGCTTTTTTATCAATTAGCAATTGCGCCATGTTATATCTTCTTCCCCAATATAAATTATTCACACTAAAATGAATGAGTGTAGGGGGCGACTAATGAATAAGCGAAAGTACTTGAGCTTGTTCATTTGCGACGCATTTGCCTGCAAATGTGGGAGCAGCAGCGTTTTAAAC
>NZ_JAWJBP010000445.1:0-272 GCF_046535935.1 Tritonibacter sp. SIMBA_163 | reverse complement strand
CCTGGCGTGAGTGATATTCGCAGTAACTTTGCGATCCAGCCGTTAAAAGAGTACGGCACGCTGCTACTAGATCATGAATAAAATACCTAGTGTGGTGAATCGCGTATGCAGATAAGCTTAGAAACGGGGTCGATGACCTTCTTCGAGCCTGCACGGCGGCTACACGCCAAGTTTGGGTTTGAGTACTGCGGGCCGTTTGGACGCTACTTACCTGATCCGAATAGCTGTTTTATGCAACTTCAACTGTTGGAAAGCTAAAGAAATCCTACATC
>NZ_JAWJBP010000444.1:0-272 GCF_046535935.1 Tritonibacter sp. SIMBA_163 | reverse complement strand
CCGGAGTGGCCTACGCATGACCATCGACACGCGTGAAGACATCAAGCTCTCCAATGCTCAGATCGCCTGGCGTGCGGCACAGGACATCGAGGACGACGCCTACGTCAACCTCGGCATCGGCTTCCCGGAAATGGTCGCGCGCTTCCAGCCGCCGGGCCGGCAGGCAATCTTCCACACGGAAAACGGCATCCTGAACTTCGGCGAGGCTCCGCCCGCCGGTGAAGAAGTCTGGGACCTGATCAATGCCGGCAAGAAGGCGGTGACGCTGAAGC
>NZ_JAWJBP010000443.1:0-272 GCF_046535935.1 Tritonibacter sp. SIMBA_163 | reverse complement strand
CTCGCAGTCGGCGCGGACGGCCTGCTGTCCGGCCTCGCGAGCCTCGTGCCCGATCTTCTGTTCGATCTCTGGCAGGCGTCGGAAGACCTGGATCTTGCCGGGATGCGGCAGGCCAGCGACCGGCTCCACCCGATCGTGCGGGCGATCTACGGCGCTCCGCCTCTGGTCGACATGCACACGCGCATCAAGGTGGCGCTGAAGGCGCGCGGCATCATCGACTGTGCCACGCCACGCCTGCCGCTGATGCCGGTGAAGCAGGATGTCGAAAACAC
>NZ_JAWJBP010000442.1:0-272 GCF_046535935.1 Tritonibacter sp. SIMBA_163 | reverse complement strand
CTGTCGTTGGTGAAACGCGATACATCGCAATAAGCATAAAAGGCCCCGTCCATCGGCGCAGCAAGGCTGAGGCCGATACGTGGGAGATGATCCAGCAGGATCAGCCGGTTCTGGCGATAGCGATCCTTCACCCGTTCAAGTTCCGCCGTTGCATGGAAGGCTTCGATGGCGGCGCGCTGCGAAAGCTCCGGTGCGGAGATATAAAGGCTCTGGCTCAGTCGCTCGATTGCGCGCGTATCGCTTTCGGGCAAAACCATCCAGCCGATCCGCCA
>NZ_JAWJBP010000441.1:0-272 GCF_046535935.1 Tritonibacter sp. SIMBA_163 | reverse complement strand
CGATTGGGAGCTGACCAAATCCCCTGCCAGCGCATGGATCTGGCATGCAAAGAACCTGAAGGACGAAGACCATGCGCCCGAGGTGAATGGCTCCGGCAAGAAGGTTCCGATCATGATGACCACCGCCGACATGGCGATGAAGATGGACCCGATCTATGGACCGATCTCCAAGCGGTTCCACGAGCATCCGGAAGAGTTCGCTGACGCCTTCAAACGCGCATGGTTCAAGCTGACCCACCGCGACATGGGGCCGAAGGCCTGCTACCTCGGCG
>NZ_JAWJBP010000440.1:0-272 GCF_046535935.1 Tritonibacter sp. SIMBA_163 | reverse complement strand
GGAGCGGTCGAGTACCAGGTGGAGCGCGTGCTGGTAGAGGCCGAAGCAGAAGGCAGTGAGGTAACACTCAGCACGCTGGAACTGGCAACGCCAGACGCAGACGCACGTTTGTCTGCCAACGTCACGCTCAACGGGGACTATCCCCTAAACGCAGCGCTTCGAGCCGAGTTGTGGTTGCCAGAGTTATTCCCCGCTTTAAGCGGTGAGCAAGTGTCGTTGGATCTTTCAGGCAGCCTTGCGGACTTAACGGCCAACCTGAACGTATCAGGGCC
>NZ_JAWJBP010000439.1:0-272 GCF_046535935.1 Tritonibacter sp. SIMBA_163 | reverse complement strand
CCGCTGAGAGCTTCCTTGGCTTCATAGACATCACGTCCATCCGCCTTTGGGTGCGCCTTTTGTCAACATGACCTAGCAACAGCGCAGAATTTAGGAGCCCCGCAGGGCGCTCAAACTCAAGCAGTGGTTTAAGCGGAACCAGAGGTCTTCCAACCTTCCCAAACCTGAGTGAGGACTGCATCTTCACACCACGAGGGCGTTGTTGCAGAACTCTGACCGCGAAGGATTCACAACACGAATCCATACGGTTAGACGGGTGGTATGAGCAAGCC
>NZ_JAWJBP010000438.1:0-273 GCF_046535935.1 Tritonibacter sp. SIMBA_163 | reverse complement strand
GACCGCTATCAGCATCCGAATGGACAACTGCCCGCTTACGACTGGGCGCTAGGCGATGCCAATCCGCCGGTTCACGCGTGGGCCGCGTGGCGCGTGTACGAGATCGACCGCGCGCTCACCGGCAAGCCCGATCGCGATTTTCTCGAGCTCATTTTTCCCTGGCTGCTGCTCAACTTTTGGTGGTGGGTGAACCGCAAGGACGCCGACGGTCACAACATCTTTCAGGGCGGTTTTCTTGGGCTCGACAACGTGGGTAGCTTCGATCGTTCGTCG
>NZ_JAWJBP010000437.1:0-273 GCF_046535935.1 Tritonibacter sp. SIMBA_163 | reverse complement strand
CTCTGCAGAGCCGCATGTCTATGACTACACCTTCAATCACGGCGGCCAGGTGGTGCGGTGGTGGGAAACGGAATCGTCTCCGCAGCCTGTCTCCACCGCCCTGGCGACACTTGAGGTACTGGGCGACAGCGCGGGCTATCAACACCTATGGAAGGTGGCCCAGCGTCCGGCGGACACCGCGCACTGCATGACCTGGCTTGCAGGCGACAGCTTTCATAGCTGGCACCAGATCACCCAGGCACCCGCCGAAGCCTATCAGTTGCGGGTCGGGGC
>NZ_JAWJBP010000436.1:0-273 GCF_046535935.1 Tritonibacter sp. SIMBA_163 | reverse complement strand
CAGGGCGTCGGACACCCCGTGCAGCCACAGCAGGACCGGCTCCCAGAGGAAGCTGGTGCCGCGCGGCGTCAAATCCTCCGAGGTGAACAGCCCGGCGATCCGGTCGGACGACATGGGGAGCCCGTTTGGTTGACATGCCCGCAACCCGACTCCGTGTCGCGAACTCAGGAAGCGGTAAGTATGATACGAAACACGTGCGGGCGTTAAGGCCAGGTATAAACGCGCGCGGCGCGTGCAGTGCAAAGTGTATGGTCGATGCCGCTGATGGCAGCC
>NZ_JAWJBP010000435.1:0-273 GCF_046535935.1 Tritonibacter sp. SIMBA_163 | reverse complement strand
GTGGCAATCAAATCGGGAGAACGAGGAACAAAGGTAACGGCATATACCCAATCCGTATGTCCTTGTAAAATTTGGCAGCAGCGACCGGTTTTCACCTCCCACAGACGCACGGTGGAGTCTGTACTGGCACTGGCAAGGATTTCCCCGTTTTCTGCCCAAGCCAGACCATAAATAAAATCCTCGTGTCCCGCTAAACTTTGCTGAAATTCCCCCGTTTGCCAATGCCATAATTTAATCGTTTGATCATTACTGCCACTAGCAAGGGTTTCGCCA
>NZ_JAWJBP010000434.1:0-273 GCF_046535935.1 Tritonibacter sp. SIMBA_163 | reverse complement strand
ATCACGGTCGGCTGCCTGAACGGCCTGATCTTCGCGGTCCTGACAGGCATCGTGGCATGGCTCTGGTTTGGGCAGCCGGCAATTGGTTTGATCATCGGCGCCGCCATGGTCGTGAACATGATCGTCGCAGGCCTGTCGGGAACGCTGGTCCCCTTGGGGCTCGATAAATTGAAGATCGACCCGGCCGTGGCCTCTGGCGTGTTCCTGACCACGATCACCGACATTGTCGGCTTCTTTGCCTTCCTCGGCCTGGCGGCGCTGTTCATTCTTTAG
>NZ_JAWJBP010000433.1:0-273 GCF_046535935.1 Tritonibacter sp. SIMBA_163 | reverse complement strand
ATGCCACATGAATCCCCCATTCCTGAATTTTTTTGAGATGCAGGTCCTGTTGATTACCGACAGTTTACCACTCGCACGCCTAAATTAACAGAATCTTCCTTCAAAAAAATCCATCAGAAAAGCTGGCAGTTTTCTAAGCTGCCAGCCGGCCTTTTTTATCTCTCCCTTCCCTATTCCCCAGACCCCCCTGTAATTACGGCTTTACCGCGCTCCCATGCCTCCGTCTATTCGATATTGGCTTCCCGTAATGAAGCTAGCGTCGTCACTGGCCAA
>NZ_JAWJBP010000432.1:0-273 GCF_046535935.1 Tritonibacter sp. SIMBA_163 | reverse complement strand
CCGAGCGTATCGCCGGTGCCGATGCCACGCTGTCAGAGCTTCACCGAATCATGGAGCAACGCAGTGGCATAGATCGCCGCACCTTGCGCTACCTGGCTAAACAGTTTCACCAATCGGCACAGCTCAAAGAGCTGGCCATGAAGACCCAGCAGGACTATGAATACTGCCGGGCCACGCTGCTGGAAATGCCCACCAAGCTAGGCAAACCGCTGGGGGATCTGCCCACATCGCAATTCTCACCGGCGCTGGTTCAGCGCCTAGTCGACAAAATCG
>NZ_JAWJBP010000431.1:0-273 GCF_046535935.1 Tritonibacter sp. SIMBA_163 | reverse complement strand
AGAAGCGATTTTAGGGGCATTTGCTGCGGGACTGGTCTTAGCGGAAACTGAAAAACGCAAAGAATTGGAAGAACAAGTGGTTCCGGTTGCAGATATCTTAGTTCCAGTGTTTTTTGTTTGTGTTGGCGCAAGAACCGATTTAGGAGTATTAAACCCAACTGTCCCGAGTAACCGTGAAGGATTAATTTTAGCTGCCTTTCTGATTGTGGTCGCCATTATTGGCAAAGTTATTGCAGGGTTTACCATTTTCGGTCGTCCTGATATTAATAAACT
>NZ_JAWJBP010000430.1:0-273 GCF_046535935.1 Tritonibacter sp. SIMBA_163 | reverse complement strand
ATCGCCGCGCTCGATGCTCACGTCCCACCCAATGCACGGGTGCTGATTACGAGCGGCGGCGGCAGTATCAAGGGCAACGGCGTACTCGCGCAAGTGCAGGCGGCGCTCGGGGAGCGCGCGTGGCACGTGTTCGGCGGCATCGAGCCGAATCCCACTTACGAAACGCTGATGGAAGCGGTTGCACTCGCCCGTGAGAAGAACATCGACTTGGTGCTGGCGGTGGGCGGCGGCTCCGTGATCGACGGCACGAAATTCATCGCGGCGGCGATGAAG
>NZ_JAWJBP010000429.1:0-273 GCF_046535935.1 Tritonibacter sp. SIMBA_163 | reverse complement strand
ATTGTGGCGGATGCCACCCATCCAGATCAACCGAACACCGTCTTCGGTCTGATTGTGCAGGCGCTGAAATTGCGTAAGGCGGCTGGTGTGCAGCCTTTCACCGTGATGTCGTGTGATAACATTCCGGGCAATGGGCATGTGACCGAAGATGCTGTCGTCGGTCTCGCGAACCTTGACGATCCCGCCTTTGCCGATTGGATTGCAGCCCAAGTCGCTTTTCCAACTTCCATGGTGGACCGCATTACCCCGGCCACCGGCGCGCGTGACCGCGAG
>NZ_JAWJBP010000428.1:0-273 GCF_046535935.1 Tritonibacter sp. SIMBA_163 | reverse complement strand
AGCACAGGACAAAATAGACAGCAGCCACGGTGCCAAACACCATGAACGGGCTGAACGTCGCGTTGTTGATGATCTGACCTTGGCGTGTCAGTTCCGTAAAGCCAATGATTGCAGCAAGAGACGTTCCTTTGATGAGCTGCACGAGAAACCCCACTGTAGGCGCGACGGAAATGCGCGCAGCCTGCGGCAGGATCACATAGCGCATACGATTATAGTAACGCAGCCCCAAGGCAGTTGCGGCTTCGCGCTGACCGGGCGGCACAGCATCAATAC
>NZ_JAWJBP010000427.1:0-273 GCF_046535935.1 Tritonibacter sp. SIMBA_163 | reverse complement strand
ATGGCAATCGCAAGCGCGACGCCCACGGTTTTCCTCAGGATGTGCATGGATGAACCCTCCGTAACTGGACCCCCGGCGTGACCGGCTCTGTCTTGGCTCTATGCCTCGAGCGACAATATGGATCACCCGCCCGAGAATGGGAGAGCGTTACGCCGAAATTTTCCAGCGGTGCCGGATCGTTTCACCGCGACGTTTGGCGGAAATTCCAAAGCGCCCGGCGCAAATGGAACGGTGCGGGCCCGCAAGCCTGCAAAACTCCAGTGCGATGAGAAG
>NZ_JAWJBP010000426.1:0-273 GCF_046535935.1 Tritonibacter sp. SIMBA_163 | reverse complement strand
CAGGTCATCAGAACGGTTGAACACCACTTTGGTGTCATCGACAATCGTGCCGTTCAGCGCACCGGTCCTGCCGCCAGCACCAATCTGCAAAACACCGCCCTTGACGTTGGTCGTGCCTGTAAAGCCCGACCCATCACCGGTCAGTGTGGTCGTTCCGGTCGTGTCTGCCGTCTGGTTGATCATGCCGTTGCCCGAAATGTCCGCCGTCAGAAGATAGCTCGCATCCGTGTAATTGAAGTTCAATGTGCCTGTGCCAGCGCCGAACATAACGGA
>NZ_JAWJBP010000425.1:0-273 GCF_046535935.1 Tritonibacter sp. SIMBA_163 | reverse complement strand
AAAGGAGGTCGCATCAGGTACCCCTTACGGGTCCCCTTATGGGGAGTTGCCTGTTGGGATAGTGATGTGTCCTTCCCCCTCCTCCCTGTAGGCACCCCCTCGCTGCATCCCTTCAGTGTCAACTGGTGGGGATCATGCAGCGCTGGGGAGTGGGTCCTCTAGATCGTGCAGGGTGAGGACGCCACCAAAGCCTCCAGCACCGTCTTCCGCCTCTTCATTAAGACGTAAGTATCTGATAGGACACCGTAACAGTGAAAAGGGGGAGTTCCGTTG
>NZ_JAWJBP010000424.1:0-273 GCF_046535935.1 Tritonibacter sp. SIMBA_163 | reverse complement strand
GAATCCGCTAATAAGAATAAGTGACGTTACTGTTATCGCCTTTCCGGTAGTGATAGATGCAGACTTGAGTGCATACAAAATCGATTTTCCGTTCCGCAATTCCAGGTTTACTTTACTCATGTAGTGAATAGTATCATCCACAGCAATTCCAAAAGCAATTGTAAAAATGATGCTTGTCGTTACCTTGAGGTCGATATCGGCAAATCCCATGATCCCGGCAATAATGAGCAGTGGCATAACATTCGGAATTAATGTCGCAATGATGACGGGAAC
>NZ_JAWJBP010000423.1:0-273 GCF_046535935.1 Tritonibacter sp. SIMBA_163 | reverse complement strand
CTTCCAATGTTTGAGTTGGTGGCGTTCTTCTTGGGTCAATTCTTGCTTCCGTTCTAAATGACTGATGTTTGTTTCATCAGGCGTAGCGGTAACAATAGAATGAATTAATCGAGAGTAATTTCCCTCTTTAATTTCCTTCATTCCTTCTCTGATTTCTTGTTTTGTTTCTTGATCTAAATCTTCCATGTGTTCTATATCGTAGCCTTCCCGTCGCAAGCCTTCCAAGACAATTTCTCGATATGCGCTCAAGCCTAAGTTATGCGTAGCAATACA
>NZ_JAWJBP010000422.1:0-273 GCF_046535935.1 Tritonibacter sp. SIMBA_163 | reverse complement strand
CCTATATTTTTGAATCGCTTAGCATCGCTCATTGAACTTTATCAACTCCCACCAAGCTGCATCGTGCTTGAAATCACGGAGTCTCTGTTACTCTTTGATTGGCCACAGGCTAACCACTGAATCGCCCCGGGTATTCTAGACACCCGGGGCGATTCAGGATGTTTCCATTGAAAAACTTCGTAGCGTTGATGTAAACTATTTTCCAAATGATCTGTCATCAGACCTGCTCCCTTACTGTGTGTGCGGATGGATCTTTATCATATTTTGCTGCAA
>NZ_JAWJBP010000421.1:0-273 GCF_046535935.1 Tritonibacter sp. SIMBA_163 | reverse complement strand
ACGTCTGGCGGCGAAAGGTGTTAAAATCAAACCGGGTATGGTTATCGGTTACATCGTTCTGCGTGGTGACGGTCCGATCTCTAACCGTGCGATCCTGGCGGAAGAATACGACCCGCGTAAACACAAATACGACGCGGAATACTACATCGAAAACCAGGTTCTGCCGGCGGTTCTGCGTATCCTGGAAGGTTTCGGTTACCGTAAAGAAGACCTGCGTTGGCAGAAAACCAAACAGACCGGTCTGACCTCTTGGCTGAACATCAAAAAATCTGG
>NZ_JAWJBP010000420.1:0-273 GCF_046535935.1 Tritonibacter sp. SIMBA_163 | reverse complement strand
ATCACAGAGCCCGTAGGATAAGTCCGTCTGGGGAAAGGGGAAGCCAGCTCAAAACCTGATTTGCGCAACAGAGCCGTCTCAATTGGCAAACTATTGGCGGTGCCCGTCAGGATTTCAACACAGTCAAACGCCCTACACCGCTCTTTGGCCGGGCCAAGCATGTCGCGACTGGGATCAACTCCGATTACCTTGCCCTCTGATCCAACCGCTCTGGCAAGTTCTAATGTCAGCAAGCCATTCCCGCAGCCAATGTCGACAATTGTTTCGCCCGCT
>NZ_JAWJBP010000419.1:0-274 GCF_046535935.1 Tritonibacter sp. SIMBA_163 | reverse complement strand
ATTCATTAGAGATTGAGTTCATTATATGATATACATAATTTTCAAATTTCACACCTGACTGGTATTCACTTAAATCACCTGCTTCTGTGATAATTTTACACGTTTCATGTATTAATTCCTCAACATTCATCTTTTACAACTCCCTATATTCCATTAGATCTTCAATTACGATAGGTATATCGCTAATATCATTTAAAGTTTTTAGAATAGCTATAAGTGTTTCAATTTCAATTCTCTTAGTTTTATTGTTACACATGTCATTTATAGTATTAGG
>NZ_JAWJBP010000418.1:0-274 GCF_046535935.1 Tritonibacter sp. SIMBA_163 | reverse complement strand
GGAGTTATGAAACGAAAGTTCTTGCACAAAGTTACAACAACCTTGTGGATCGAGTCCAAAAACTGCTGAAAGAACAAGAAGAAAGTGTTGAACAACAACGACAAGAGCGGGAAGAACTAGAAGAAGAAGTGACGCGGTTAATGACTGACATTGAACAAGCTGCCGATGGCGATTTAACCGTGCGGGCGCAGTTGATGGAAGGAGATATTGGGATTGTTGCAGACTTGTTTACTGCGGTGGTAGAGAACTTGCAAGACACGGCGCAACAGGTGAA
>NZ_JAWJBP010000417.1:0-274 GCF_046535935.1 Tritonibacter sp. SIMBA_163 | reverse complement strand
CGGCAGGGCGGTCGAAAAGCTGAAGCAGGCCGGGTTGCTTTATGCCTGCTACGAAACGGCGGATGAGCTGGAGCGCCGTCGTAAGCTTCGCCTCGCGCGTCGCTTGCCACCCGTTTATGGCCGCGAGGGCTTGAAGCTCACGGACGAAGAGAAAGCAGCCTTCCAAGCGGAGGGGCGCAAGCCCCATTGGCGTTTCCTGCTGCCAAATTTCGATGCCGATCCTTTTAACACCAGGCGTACTGAGGTGCATTGGGACGATCTGGTCCGCGGCCCG
>NZ_JAWJBP010000416.1:0-274 GCF_046535935.1 Tritonibacter sp. SIMBA_163 | reverse complement strand
CACCACTTCGGCCATTGCGAAGGTGGCCACGGCAAGATAGTGCGTGCGCAATCTGACCGACGTCAAACCGATCAAGAGGGCCAGCAGCCCGCCGACAAGTCCAGCAAGTACGAAGCCAGCCAGCCAGGGCAAATCGAGGCCGACGGCGTACTGCGCGCCCGCTTCCAAATAGGCTTCGGACCCGGGCGGCGGCAGGGTGGCAAGCGCGCTCGCGAAAGCGCCGACGGCGAAGAAAGCAACGTAACCGAAATTCAGCACCCCCGCGAAGCCGAAC
>NZ_JAWJBP010000415.1:0-274 GCF_046535935.1 Tritonibacter sp. SIMBA_163 | reverse complement strand
CGGCAATGACTGCCAGTACTAAAATTGATATGATGGTGTTTCTTCTTCTCATCCTTTACGTGTATAGTTTTTTGCGAATGTAAAACTGAATGACTCCAAAAATCAAGATTAATATCACTGGTGCAGCAGTATTGAGAATTTGCCAAAAGCGTCTTTCTCTTTCTACTCGTGGCTTGTCGAGCAATCGCATCTTGAAGTCTTTTGATCGGGCGGTAATCAGGTTGTCATCTTCCAGCAGGTAATTCATGGCATTGAGGACAAACTCTTTGTTCCC
>NZ_JAWJBP010000414.1:0-274 GCF_046535935.1 Tritonibacter sp. SIMBA_163 | reverse complement strand
CCATTTGCACGTTGTCACCCGGCATGACCATTTCAACACCTTCCGGCAGTTCACAAGTACCAGTTACGTCAGTGGTACGGAAGTAGAACTGGGGACGGTAGCCCTTGAAGAAAGGCGTGTGACGACCACCTTCTTCTTTGGACAGTACGTATACTTCTGCTTCGAAGGTAGTGTGCGGCTTGATGGTGCCCGGCTTGGCCAGAACCTGACCACGCTCGACGTCATCACGCTTAGTACCACGCAGCAGGGCGCCAACGTTCTCACCAGCACGACC
>NZ_JAWJBP010000413.1:0-274 GCF_046535935.1 Tritonibacter sp. SIMBA_163 | reverse complement strand
CTGTTGATACGTCTGTGGAGAAACGGTTGATAAACTGTTGGAATTACGGGGTTCCTGCAGTGGCTTCTTGTTCAAAAACGGCGGTCGTAATGCCGAGATTGAAGGTCGTGGTGACCACATCATCGGCTTCGCCATAGCTTTCCTTCGCCGACTGCACGAGCGCGTGAAAATAGAACTCGGTTGGGGTTCCTGTTTCATCTGGCGCATCGTTCGCGATGATGCGAATTGCGTAAGCCAGATTGGTCTTTTCAGCCGCCCTCAGCGCGATCTGACC
>NZ_JAWJBP010000412.1:0-274 GCF_046535935.1 Tritonibacter sp. SIMBA_163 | reverse complement strand
GCCCTGGCACGACCGCGCCGTATTGCATTTCCTGACCGAGCCCGAACGGCGCCAGGGCTACGTCGACGCGCTTCATGCCGGTCTTGACCGTGAACGTGGTGGTCATTTCATCGTCGCCACGTTTGCCCCGGACGGACCGGTGAAGTGCAGCGGGCTGCCCGTCATCCGCTACGGCGCCGATGATCTTGCCGCGCTGCTAGGCGAGGCGTGGACGTTGCAGGAGGTCGAACGCGAAGATCACGTGACACCGAGTGGTCGGGTCCAGCCTTTCACC
>NZ_JAWJBP010000411.1:0-274 GCF_046535935.1 Tritonibacter sp. SIMBA_163 | reverse complement strand
CCGTCACTAAGTCGGTGGTGAATTGCCCCGCTATCATGTTGACCAGTTGGCCAATGCTGGTACGCGGGAAGAGTTTTAGAACGTCTGGCGTCACGGGTCGGCCTGCGGTCTGTATGTACCCATCGTAGGCTTTCTGGCCGCGCTGCCCGATCTGCCAGACCACATACGCACCGCCGCCCACCAGGGCCAGCAGCGCTAAACGGTCTACGTTCATGCCATTGATACCCCTTGCCGCAGTTGCGCCACGCTGTACGGCTGTTGGCCGTTCTCGTGC
>NZ_JAWJBP010000410.1:0-274 GCF_046535935.1 Tritonibacter sp. SIMBA_163 | reverse complement strand
ATAATGGGTCATGGTTATCTTGTTATTCTAATAATCACGGTATTCCTCTTTATATGGAAGGTCAGCATTCCGAAGGGACTTGGAAAATGACAGCAACAGATTTCCAACTCTCCGTGCAAGATAGTGATTTTTCTTTACCGGCTCAACCCCAGTCAATTCCGGGAATGCCCAATGGCTTCCAGATGCCCAATCGTTAATCGTGGCTTCAGGTCGGTGTTCCTAGTTATGTCTCAGGATCAGGGAAATAATTTGATAAAGTTATGATGACACTTTG
>NZ_JAWJBP010000409.1:0-274 GCF_046535935.1 Tritonibacter sp. SIMBA_163 | reverse complement strand
CCCGAAGCGGCTTATCGGTCATGGCACTGATGGGTCCTGAGTCGGCTAATCAGGCATCGCCGCCAATATCGGATGCAGGACCAGGCTTTCAATCCGGGACATGCTGCGCGTGACAGCTGTCGCGCCTCATATAATCGATCATAGACGGTTAGTTCCCCCTGTTGCATGGCGCGCAAATCCGCCGACAAGCCAGAATGTCCATAGAACGGCTTGAATACAAACGCCAAGGGTGGATCGAGCGCCACACTCCGATACCCACCCATGACGATCTCGC
>NZ_JAWJBP010000408.1:0-274 GCF_046535935.1 Tritonibacter sp. SIMBA_163 | reverse complement strand
GCGTTTATTTAAGGCGGGCATATTTTTGCTGTTGGGTATTCCTGTATTCGCTTTGAAACCATTCCTACCTTTGGTGTTTTTGGGTCTTGCTGCTGCTGTATATTACTTGGAGTATATGAAGGTTAAATCAAAATATAATGTTGCTCGCTTTCAAAAAGAGCTAGTCTTCATAAAGTTTTCTAAAGAGATTTATATTTATCTATTAGAAAACAAAACAACGATCTATAAGGCGTTTGAGAAGATGGGGGAGAGAGAGGAGGAAGGCTTTTTAAAA
>NZ_JAWJBP010000407.1:0-274 GCF_046535935.1 Tritonibacter sp. SIMBA_163 | reverse complement strand
ATATATTCGGACATATCAAGACGGATCATCGCCTCTTCATCGCCGAACATATATTGCGCCAGTGCCTTAGTTAGCTCAGTTTTACCAACACCTGTGGGACCTGAGAAGATAAAGCTCGCGATGGGACGGTCTTCATCTTTCATACCAACACGGGCGCGACGAATTGCCCGAGAAACGGCACTCACGGCTTCACTCTGACCAATAATGCGCTCATGAAGGGTATCTTCAAGATGTAACAAGAGTTCGGATTCGGCTTGGGTCATCTTGTTGACCG
>NZ_JAWJBP010000406.1:0-274 GCF_046535935.1 Tritonibacter sp. SIMBA_163 | reverse complement strand
CCATTGGTGTAGATGTTGGACTCAAAGAATTTTATACCGATTCTAAAGGGAACAAAGAATCAAATCCAAGATATTATCGTCAATCAGAACCAAAACTAAAAAAGGGTCAACGCAGAGTTTCTAGAAAAGTTAAAGGCTCATCTAACCGTAAGAAAGCAATTAATAAGTTAGGACGAACTCATCTCAAAATAAGTAGGCAGCGAAAAGAGTTTGCGAAGAGACTCGCGCTCCGTGTTATACAATCTAACGATCTTGTAGCCTATGAAGATTTGAG
>NZ_JAWJBP010000405.1:0-274 GCF_046535935.1 Tritonibacter sp. SIMBA_163 | reverse complement strand
AATTGACGACACACCGTTTAGCAGTGAGCGCGAAGCGGTTATCTGGCGCCAGGATGAACTGAAGGATTTAGAGCGGCTACTGCGACAGCTGCGCTTTGACCTGGTGAATAATCAAGATGCTCGAGGGGCCGCCCCGCGTTTAGCGGAGCTGCAAGAAAAAGCTACTAAAGCTCATTTTCTGCCCGCTTTTATTGTCGGAACCCATGGCGGAGGCTCTGATGCAAAGCCTGAGATATGGGAAGAGTGGGACGACTTTTCAGCGGGGTTTATCGAT
>NZ_JAWJBP010000404.1:0-275 GCF_046535935.1 Tritonibacter sp. SIMBA_163 | reverse complement strand
ATAGGCCGCGAAAGAGATCGTCAGCGCGGCAAGTCCATATGGCCATGCCTCGCGCAGATAAGGCCAGATAAAGGAGCCGCGAATGCCGGGAATGGAGGGGAACAGCGAACCAAGGCCGTAATAGAGCAGCCACAGCTGCAGCAGCAACGGTGTTCCCCGGATGACGGTGCAGAACGCCTTCGCTGGCCAGCTCAACCACCATGGGCCAGTCACCTGAAGCAATCCGAGGGGAAGAGCGAGCATAAACCCCAGAATTGCAGACCCGAACAGCATGA
>NZ_JAWJBP010000403.1:0-275 GCF_046535935.1 Tritonibacter sp. SIMBA_163 | reverse complement strand
CTGTTTGTAATATTGGAAATAGAAGTGCTGATTTTCCACCAGATACTACTTCTCCTTTTTCATTTAAAAAATCAATGTTCGTATAAGGGAAATCAAGTTTATAATCTTTAATGTTTAGTTCAGGAGGATTGGCAACATTAAAAGGTACTTCATCCTTTATTTCCCCTTTATCAATAATAAAACTTCCCGAAATTCTTTCATTATTTATGTCTAGTTTTTTTGGATTAATTGTAATCCTTGGTCTTGAGCAAATCATATATAAATGACATTTTTCC
>NZ_JAWJBP010000402.1:0-275 GCF_046535935.1 Tritonibacter sp. SIMBA_163 | reverse complement strand
CGGATCTCGCGCCAGCAATGCGAACAGAAGCTTGCATGACGGCCGGTCAGCACCCCACATGCGGGGCAGACCGGCCGATAGACGAGATCGCCGATCCACCGCAGCAAGGCGGGGAACCGCAGCACGGACTTCGTCGCTGTCCTGGTGTCATCAACCGCCATGGATTGACATTAGGACCGCCGACGCGCCTTTGCGCAACAGATTCTTGAGGACGTGGGGCACGATGGAGATACTTTTCGATCAGCCGCTGGCGACGGCGCGGCGCGAACGGGCGA
>NZ_JAWJBP010000401.1:0-275 GCF_046535935.1 Tritonibacter sp. SIMBA_163 | reverse complement strand
ACCGGCTGGGGCATTGTCGAATCGCTTGGCAATTCACTGCATTTCATCGGCTCGGGGACCGTGACCTCGAATGCCGAGATGGATCTCGCATCGCGCCTCTGCCAGCTCCATGAAGGGCTTTCCAAGGTCCTGCATGAATTCATGCCGCACGAGGCGGCGCTTGAACATACTTTCGTCAACAAGGACGCAACGGCGACATTGAAGCTTGGTCAGGCGCGGGGCATTGCCTTGCTGGCTCCGGCGCAAGCTGGCCTGCCTGTTGCCGAATATGCGCC
>NZ_JAWJBP010000400.1:0-275 GCF_046535935.1 Tritonibacter sp. SIMBA_163 | reverse complement strand
ATGCAGACTTTATCTCCGAACGGTTCGACGCCAACTATCCGACGTTCAAGGGTTCGTTTGCTCGCGTGATCACCCATCAGGTGACGTTCAGCCAAGACCTGATCGACAAGTTCTCGATGCCTGACCAGGAACCTCACATCGCGATTTCGGTGGACATGCTCGATACCGGAATTGACGTGCCCGACGTCGTGAATCTCGTTTTCTTCAAACCTGTTCGATCGAAGGCGAAGTTCTGGCAGATGGTGGGTCGCGGTACTCGTCTTCGCGAAAATCTC
>NZ_JAWJBP010000399.1:0-275 GCF_046535935.1 Tritonibacter sp. SIMBA_163 | reverse complement strand
AGAGTGAATTCCGGGCGAAAGAAAAATTTCGCAAGGCGCGCAGCCATGCGATTGGCTCAGGCAGATATCAGAAAGCAGGCCGCAAGTCCATATGGCATAGGGGTTCTGGGCTTTAAAATCTTACCGGCAGGCGCCCTGCCTTTCAAGAGACCCGAGACACACTATATCCGGATCACGAACACGGCGGCGTCTCTGCGGTCGCGTTGTAAGAAAAGGAGATCCCGATGCTCAGAGCAACCCATTCCCGATTTGGCAATCCTGCAGAGGTGCTGGAG
>NZ_JAWJBP010000398.1:0-275 GCF_046535935.1 Tritonibacter sp. SIMBA_163 | reverse complement strand
CAAAAAGCACGCTGGAGCCGATGGGCGGCAGGCCGAGCCTCAGGAGGCCGCGCTTGAGGCCGCGCAATTCATTGAGCTCGGCCAACATGTCGTCCTTTTCCGCCAGCATCGCGAGCGCGCGACGGAAGACGATCTCGCCAGCCGCAGTGAGCCGCGAGGGCGAAACTTCACGATCAAGCAGGATCAGCCCCAATTCGTCCTCAAGTTGCCTGACCGCCTTGCTGACGGTCGATTGGGTCGCGTTGATGGCTTTTGCGGCAGCGGAGAAGCCGCCC
>NZ_JAWJBP010000397.1:0-275 GCF_046535935.1 Tritonibacter sp. SIMBA_163 | reverse complement strand
ACCGGAAGGATAGTCGGTAGATATTCGTGGATGCACTGGAGTCAGAGGGTTTGAGACGCCCGCCGCTGTGACGCCCGCCGCTGTGACGCGTGCCGACCTGTGCTAGGCCGCTAGCCCTGCATCGCCAGCCTGACACTGCGCCGGCGATTGGCCGCCCAGACGCCGACAAACAGGGTCGCCCCGGCTGCATGCGTCCACCAGAGCGTGGGCCAGAACAGGAGCGCCCCGGCCACAAGCAGCGCGCCGCGTTCCGCCCAGCTGACGTCACCCACGAG
>NZ_JAWJBP010000396.1:0-275 GCF_046535935.1 Tritonibacter sp. SIMBA_163 | reverse complement strand
CATGATCCCCTTTTGCCGGCGGATCGCGGAGGGACGGGCGGTGCTGCGGGCGATGGCCGACCACGGGCTTGCTCAGGGCGAAGACGGCCTGGAAGTCTACGTCATGGCCGAAATCCCGAACAACGTCATCCAAGTGGATGAGTTCGCGGAGCTCTTCGATGGATTCTCGTTCGGCTCTAACGACCTGACGCAGCTGATCCTCGGCGTCGATCGGGATTCCGAGATCGTCGCCTTCGATTTCGACGAGCGCGATCCAGGCGTCCTGGAAGTCCTCC
>NZ_JAWJBP010000395.1:0-275 GCF_046535935.1 Tritonibacter sp. SIMBA_163 | reverse complement strand
CCCTGCTCGTCCCCAATGCCGCTTTGCGCTATTCTCCGCCTGCTGCCGCATCGGGCCGCAGCAGCGGCAGCGTTCTGACGCGTCTGTTCCGCGCCCCGAGGATGGGCGGCAATCGCCAAACCGGAGGCGACGGCGCCAACCGCGGCGTCTGGGTCCTGCGCAACGGCACCCCTGAACGCGTTGCTCTCCAGACAGGTCCCTCCGACGGTCAGTCGACGGTTGTTCAGGAGGGAGAACTCCAGGAAGGCGACCTGGTCATCAGCGACGCCACGGCC
>NZ_JAWJBP010000394.1:0-275 GCF_046535935.1 Tritonibacter sp. SIMBA_163 | reverse complement strand
CGACGGCGGCGCTGCTGGCGACCGACAAGGAGGTGCTGGTCGCGCCGGCGATGAACGTGCGCATGTGGGAGCACCCGGCGACCCAGGCCAATCTGGAGACGCTGCGCCGGCGCGGCGTCGCCGCCGTCGGCCCGAACGAGGGCGACATGGCCTGCGGCGAGTACGGCTACGGCCGCATGGCGGAACCGCACGAGATCCTGACGGCGGTCCAATCTGCGCTGACGGCGGAGCGGCCGCTGGCCGGCAAGCGCGCGCTCGTCACCAGCGGCACGACG
>NZ_JAWJBP010000393.1:0-275 GCF_046535935.1 Tritonibacter sp. SIMBA_163 | reverse complement strand
GGATGGCGCAGGCGATGGCGTTTCTAAGGTGGGCATCGGACATCTTCTAAGCTCCCATGCTGGGGGTGTGGCTGACAGCGCCTTGTCACCGATGCCGTGCTGGCATCAGCCGTTCTCCGATGCTGGCACGGCGACACGCCATGCGGGCTTCAGCATCGGACGCTGCCGTAGGGGAAAACCCCAACCGAGCCGCTAAGCTCGGCGTGGGGCTGTGGTTGGGTTGAGTACGGCTTTCGCCTTTCACGCTTCGCGACCATCAATCCTCATCCGCGAAC
>NZ_JAWJBP010000392.1:0-275 GCF_046535935.1 Tritonibacter sp. SIMBA_163 | reverse complement strand
ATTGCGACCAAATAACCGCCAATTCCCCAAACAAGCCAATTATTTCCTTTTAATTTAAACCAGCCTTCTGGCAACGGAAAATAATCGCGAATGGAGAAATAAAGAACGCCTAAGCCACCACCAGTCATTAATAAATACGTAACTAAAACAAAAATAGCTTTTCCTTTAATGCCCCAACCAGTTGGACTAATGCCAGCAATTCCTATCACTAACGGCAATAAAATCTGACCAATAAAGAAGAAACCAACAATTAAAACTTGCCATGTAATTTCCCA
>NZ_JAWJBP010000391.1:0-275 GCF_046535935.1 Tritonibacter sp. SIMBA_163 | reverse complement strand
GGATCGTTTCCAGCGACGACCCCTCGAACGTCTTCTGGATGCCGTCGGCGTTCTGCGAGAAACGCATCAATTCCGGGCACACGCCGAGAACGTGATCGCGGAAGCAGTGACCGCTGCCGAGCAGCAGCATGGTTTCCTGCTTGAGATCGTCGGCATCGATTTTCGGGCGGTTTTCCCACGCGTGACCGGACGGCAGCGCGACGACAAACGGCTCGTCGTAGAGCGGACGCAGCATCAGGCCGGTTTCCGGGAACGGCAGCGCCATGATCGCGACG
>NZ_JAWJBP010000390.1:0-275 GCF_046535935.1 Tritonibacter sp. SIMBA_163 | reverse complement strand
TTGTCGAGCCCTGCCGACAGCGCCGAGACCAGCAGGCGCACGCCGCCCTTGCCCTGGATCAGATCATCCAGCAGCACATCAAAGGCCTTGCCGTTGTTGTCTTCTTCAAAGCGCATCAGCGCGCCGGTGGTGAAGCGCAGTTTATGGGTGGTCTTTCCCTGCTTCAGAGTGGCTGCAGCAATCATCCCTTAGCTCCCTTTGGTCCAGTTGATGAGCCCGGTGGGGCGCAGTTTGAGATCCGTCATCAGATCTCCCTCATGGTCGACCGAGGGCAC
>NZ_JAWJBP010000389.1:0-276 GCF_046535935.1 Tritonibacter sp. SIMBA_163 | reverse complement strand
CGAGTACCTGGTTGAAGAGTTCAACAAGGACCAGGGCATCGACCTGCGCAAGGATCCGCTGGCCCTGCAGCGCCTGAAGGATGCTGCCCGAGCGCGCCAAGACCGAACTGTCCAGCGCCCAGCAGACCGAAGTGAACCTGCCGTACGTCACCGCTGACGCGTCGGGTCCGAAGCACCTGAACATCAAGCTGACCCGCGCCAAGCTGGAGTCGCTGGTGGAAGAGCTGATCAGGAAGTCGATCGAGCCGTGCCGCGTCGCCCTGAACGATGCCGGCC
>NZ_JAWJBP010000388.1:0-276 GCF_046535935.1 Tritonibacter sp. SIMBA_163 | reverse complement strand
ACTGCCTGTTTTCCGACAACGAGAACGGCATTCTGTCCGGGCGCGTACCCGGTAGCCACATGACCATCGAGCACTCCGAGTTCTCGGAGAATGGTTATGGAGACGGCCAGTCCCATAACCTCTACGCGGGCAACATCGATCGCCTGACCCTTCGGTTCAACCACTTCCGTGGCGCGGTGGTGGGCCACCAGATCAAAAGCCGCGCCCTGCACAACGAAATCCTCTATAACCATGTCTCTGACGACACCTTTGGTCGCTCCAGCTATCTTGTCGACC
>NZ_JAWJBP010000387.1:0-276 GCF_046535935.1 Tritonibacter sp. SIMBA_163 | reverse complement strand
ATGCATACCACGCAGCAATGACGGCGAGCTGCCATCAAAGTACGGCTAACGTGTGGTGTATTCTCTTGTAAGAGTGGGCGCAGGCGGCCCTGACGCATCGCGTCATGGATGGGTATTTTAGGAGCATGCAAATGGAGGAAAATCTTCTGCGGAAAGACTTGGCAATCGATGTCCTGACGGCGAAGGAACTCTCCCCGTTGTTCTGGCGACCCGCGAGGCTCGGTGTGGTGAGCGCTTGGTGGGAGCATGTTCCGTTCGCTCATTGGCTCGTCGCGG
>NZ_JAWJBP010000386.1:0-276 GCF_046535935.1 Tritonibacter sp. SIMBA_163 | reverse complement strand
GGCGAAGGCGAACGGCGCGAACATCATGTCCACCACCGATCCGGAACGGGCGGCGAGCGGTGCGGATTGCATCGTGACCGACACGTGGGTTTCGATGGGGCAGGAAGATCATGCTCGCGGCCAAAACGTTTTCATGCCCTATCAGGTCAATGCGCGACTGATGGCAAAAGCTGATCCAAAGGCGCTTTTCATGCACTGCCTGCCCGCCCATCGCGGCGAGGAAGTGACGGATGAAGTGATCGATGGACCGCAATCGGTCGTATTCGACGAAGCGGA
>NZ_JAWJBP010000385.1:0-276 GCF_046535935.1 Tritonibacter sp. SIMBA_163 | reverse complement strand
CTGGGCTTGTGCTTCGCCCATTCCGGACGGAAGAAGGTTGAAGGCAAGCGAACCAGCCAGCAGCACGGCGATGCCTGCTGCCTTGGCGCGCACTTTCATGCGGCGACGGAAGGCACCGCGCAGCCACAGCATCAAAAGCGTATCGAGCGCGAGAAGCATCGCGGCGACCGCAAAGAACGGTCCCGCCAGTGAAATTGACTGGTCGGAGGTGTAGGAAGCGGGCACTATTCCGACGGAAAATGCGGGTTGGGCTATCGGTTGCAGCTTGATGTCGGC
>NZ_JAWJBP010000384.1:0-276 GCF_046535935.1 Tritonibacter sp. SIMBA_163 | reverse complement strand
ATAGCCAATCGTCCACAGGGCAAGGAATCCCCCAACGCCTTCGAAGGTCCAATTGAGCGTGCCGTATAGGAAGATCGGCAGGCCGACGACGAACCACACGTCGCGCGCGCCGAACAGGAAGAACCGCGCCGCGGACAGGATGTTGACTCCCCTAGACTTAGCCAGCATCCCGCGGAATGGTGGCTTTTCCTTCATGCGCCCAAGATCGCCCGGCACGAAGGCGACCGATCCGGCCAGAACCAGGGCCAGCACGCTGGCCATCGCCCACAGTCCTGG
>NZ_JAWJBP010000383.1:0-276 GCF_046535935.1 Tritonibacter sp. SIMBA_163 | reverse complement strand
CAGCGATCATAAATATAATGCACCCGTTCACGACTGAGGGGGGGTTGCCAGTTCAAGAAGTGTCCAATGGGAGTTAAAACACTGCCTAAAAAGCGAATTAACCAGCGTGGGGCTTCTTTTGGCGTGCTAATTCCCGTTTTTTCACTGAGAAAGTCGAACATTTCCCCAATGGTGAGTTCTCCTGCTGAAATGATGTAGTGTTCTCCAGATGGGGCAATTTTTGCTGCTTGGATCATGGCGGTGACGAGATCATCCACATGAACAATTCCTGTTGCG
>NZ_JAWJBP010000382.1:0-276 GCF_046535935.1 Tritonibacter sp. SIMBA_163 | reverse complement strand
CAGGTGAAGGAATACGAAGAGCTGCTGGAGAAAATGCGTGAGGCTGGCGTCGACACCTCGCAAATCGCTCAATTCTCAGATGCCCTCCGCCAGTATCAAGCCGAAGCTCTCCGCGACATCGAGAAGAACGCCGAGTCTAGCTGGGAAAAAATGCTCCGTGAAATGAACGACTTCAAGATGGACTGGGCGAACCTCTGGAAAGAGACCGCTGACCTGGCTATCGATGAGATGGTTCGTTTTGTGAAAGAAGGCAAGTTCAGCTTCTCGGGCCTTATC
>NZ_JAWJBP010000381.1:0-276 GCF_046535935.1 Tritonibacter sp. SIMBA_163 | reverse complement strand
ATATCATTGCTGGATTATCTTCAATTACTCATGGCACGGTGCTGATGAATGGTTTTCCCATTACTGGACCAGGTGCAGATCGGGGGATGGTCTTCCAAAATTATGCCCTCATGCCGTGGATGAGTGTGCAAGAAAATATTGCCTTTGCCATTGAAACCGTTTATCCTGAAATGCCGGAACGACAACGGAAGCGGGTGGTCAAAGAGCATATTGAACTGGTGGGCTTAACCGGCGCTGAGAAAAAGCATCCTCATGAACTTTCAGGGGGAATGCAAC
>NZ_JAWJBP010000380.1:0-276 GCF_046535935.1 Tritonibacter sp. SIMBA_163 | reverse complement strand
CTGTTCGTCGTCCACAACGCCCATGCCACCGACGACCCCACTCTGCCCGCCGTCCAGGTCGAGGCAAGCAAGCCCTCCCGGATCGACAGCATCGTCACTGTCGAAGCCTCGCAGGCCCAGAACCGCACCCTCGGCGGCATGCTTGAACATGTCTCCGGCGTGCAGAACAGCGCCTTCGGGCCCAACGCCGGAGCACCGGTCATCCGCAGCCTCAGCGGCAACCGCGTGCAGATCCTGGAAGACGGCCAGTCCATCCTGGGCATGAACGCCTTCAGC
>NZ_JAWJBP010000379.1:0-276 GCF_046535935.1 Tritonibacter sp. SIMBA_163 | reverse complement strand
CACGCCGTTCTTGGCGAAGACGTAGTAGGACGGCACCAGGAAGCCGCTGGTGGAGTTCGGGTCGCCGTTGCCGAAGCTCAGCGAGCCGTCGCACTTCAGCACGTCTTCCAGGCTGTCGATCTCGCTGTCGGCCGGGGCGATCAAGAGCGAGTAGTAGCCCTCGGAGCCGTCGTCCTTGATGGTCTGCGCGAAGATCTCGCCGCCGGCACGGTCGACCGCTTCCATCGCCGACTTGTTGCCGAACCAGGCGACGTCGACCTTGTCGAAGCGCATGCC
>NZ_JAWJBP010000378.1:0-276 GCF_046535935.1 Tritonibacter sp. SIMBA_163 | reverse complement strand
CCATTAGAGCCGTTGATATGGTCCGACGCACAGTCAGCCGTATAGCGTCATATACTCGGCATACCCGTGGTACTGAATACAGGGTGGCGATCAATGCGATCGATCGTTTCACCGCTCCGGTACGTGGAGCCGTTGCATTTGCAAATACCCATTTGGGACGGACTTACACAACCACAATCAAGGTTCTGGACCTTATCACAAAGCCATTGAGAGGGATTGTGTCAGCTGTCACCAGTACACTTGGTTTGCTTGGAGTCGGTGCCGGTGCAACAGGCG
>NZ_JAWJBP010000377.1:0-276 GCF_046535935.1 Tritonibacter sp. SIMBA_163 | reverse complement strand
AGCGATTCCGAGATCGTGCTCCACATCGCGTCCTTGCTGAAATTCATCCGCTTTGCCAGCAGGCAGTAGGCCACATCGCCCGACAGCTGGATGGGGATCAGCAGCGCCATGATCTGGAGGAGGTAGGCACTGTCTGGCGCACCCATCAGCACCGCCAGCGGCGCGGCCGTCAGATACAAGGCGACAGACATCACAAGTGCCATGGCCAGATTGGCCAAAAACACCGTATGGACGGTTTCGAGGTCTTCCTCGGGCCGCATGATCAGCGCCGAGGTC
>NZ_JAWJBP010000376.1:0-276 GCF_046535935.1 Tritonibacter sp. SIMBA_163 | reverse complement strand
CATGTGAATGCGTGGCTGCAACCCAAGCTGGCGATGCTCGGCCTCGCCGATTCGCTCGACTTCGCGAGCGTGCGCGATATGGTGATGGGCCAGCTCGAAGGCAGTGCGCAGACGGTCGCGCGGTATGCGTGGACGTCGATTGTGACAAGCGGCAACGTCATGATGACCGTGGTCGGCAATCTCGTGATGGTGCCGCTCGTGCTGTTCTATCTGCTTTACGACTGGAACCGCATGCTGCTGCGCATGCAGAGCGTGGTGCCGCGGCGCTGGCTCGAC